>JAURGE010000009.1 GCA_030833925.1 Alphaproteobacteria bacterium | reverse complement strand
TGTAATCGAGCGCGTATGACGCTTGTAAATGCCAACCGCCAGATCTTACTTCGGGCGCGGCCCGAGGGTCTGGCGGGGCCAGAGCATTTTGCAGAATTCTCAGTTCCTGTTCAGCAGCCAGGACCTGGGGAGGCTCTTTTAGAGTCTCTATACATTTCCATTGATCCTGCGATGCGAACATGGATCACCGAAAACCCAGGTTATGTTCCATCGGTGCAGATTGGGTCTGTAATGAGGGCTGGTGGTGTGGCCCGTGTTTTGGAAAGCCAGATCGAAGGGTTAAGACCCGGTGACCTTGTCCAGGGGCGGCTAGGTTGGCAGAGTCATCCAACTTTGCCGGCAAGCGCCTTGCAAAAGCTCGACTTATCACTTGGCACAGCAGAGGATTGGATAGGCCCGCTGGGCACCAGTGCTTTGACGGCTTACTTCGGTATGACGGTCGTTGGCGATATTCGCCCAGGAAATACCGTTTTGGTGTCTGGGAGTGCCGGTGCTGTAGGTCAGATTGCTGCCCAGGTGGCTAAACTGATGCATTGCCGTGTGATAGGTATTGCGGGTGGGCCTGATAAGTGTGCGTTCTTGAAGGAAGCTCTCTCTCTTGATGAGGCTTTAGACTATAAATCGACAGATGATTTGGCAGCTGCGATAGCAAATGTGGCGGACGGTGGCATTGACGTCTTTTTCGATAACGTCGGAGGCAGAACACTTGAAGCCGCTATTCAAAACATGAGGGTTAGCGGCAGGATTGCGCTCTGTGGACGCATTTCTCAGACAACTGCACCAGTACCTTATGGGGTAAAAAATCTTGGCCTTGCTATAGGAAAGCGGATCAGGATGCAGGGCTTCATTGTCTCCGACTTTCACGACCAATACAGTCATGCCCGTGCTTGGCTTGCTGGTGAGCTAGCGTCCGGTCGATTGACGCAGCGCCTTCATATCCTCGAAGGTTTAGAAAAAGCGCCAGAGGGTCTTCGAATGCTCTTTACCGGCGAAAACTTTGGCAAATTAGCTGTCAAAATCTCCCATTAGGATCAGAAAAATGTCAAAAAACAAAAAGCCAACTGGAATGGAACAAGGTCTAGTAAACTACGGAGATGCTGGGTTTTCACTGTTCCTGAGAAAGGCGTTTATTAAAGCGATGGGGTATTCAGACGATGCTCTGTCGAAACCAATCGTCGGAATTGTGAATACTTATTCAGGTTATAATGCCTGCCATCGAACAGTGCCTGATTTAGTCGATGCTATTCGTAGAGGGGTCATGATGGCTGGCGGCATAGCAGTCGATTTCCCAGTGGTCTCAATTCACGAAAGTTTCTCAGCGCCGACTTCAATGTTTCTGCGTAACTTGATGGCAATCGATACGGAAGAGCTAATCCGAGCGCAGCCAATGGACTCCGTAGTGCTAATTGGAGGATGTGACAAAACGGTTCCCGCGCTCTTGATGGGAGCTGCCAGTGCTGGCCGGCCCGCAATTCTAGAAGTTACTGGGCCAATGATGACGGGTTTCTTTAAAGGGGAGCGCCTTGGTGCTTGTACTGATTGTCGCCGCATGTGGGGGATGCATCGCGCCGGCGAGTTAGATGCAGAAGAGATTGCGGCGGCGGGGGATAAATTGATGCCCACGGCAGGGACCTGCATGGTTATGGGGACCGCATCTACCATGGCACTGATGTCTGAAGCTTTAGGTATGATGTTGCCAGGGGGTGCTGCTATCCCAGCTGTACATGCAGATCGACTTCGTCATGCAGAGGCAACTGGAGCTCGAGCGGTTGAGATGGCGAAGGAAGGCCTTACGCCTGACAAAATTATGACCAAAGACGCATTTGCTAATGCCTTCAAAATGCTGCTTGCGACTGGCGGCTCAACCAATGGATTGGTTCATATGACTGCGGTCGCAGGACGACTTGGTATAGAGGTCGATTTGGCTGCCCTAGATGCTCTTTCGGACGAAATCCCTGTGCTGGTCGACTTAAAGCCTTCAGGCCAACACTATATGGAGGATTTAAACAACGCAGGAGGTGCCGCACCGATCCTGCGAGAAATAAAAGAAAACTTGGCTCTTGATTGTTTGACCGTAACCGGTCGGACCTTGGGTGAAGAAATTGACCTGGCTCCACCAGATTGGGGGCAAGAAGTTGTTCGCCCTCGTTCTAATCCAATTTATCCTAAGGGTGGTATCGCGGTCCTCAAGGGATCGCTCGCTCCTAATGGTGCTATCATAAAGCAGTCAGCTGCCGCGCAGCATCTGTTAAAGCACGAAGGGCGAGCCGTTGTATTTGAGGATTTGGAGGACCTTGCAAACCGACTAGATGATCCTGGACTTGATGTTAGCGCTGACGATGTACTCGTTTTGAAAAATGCAGGGCCAAAGGGAGCCCCTGGCATGCCAGAATCCGGTTACATTCCAATCCCGAAAAAGCTCGCTCAGGCGGGCGTGAAGGACATGCTAAGAATCTCAGATGCGCGGATGAGTGGGACTGCGTTTGGCGCTATCGTACTCCATGTATCACCTGAAGCAGCAGAATGTGGGCCGCTTGGTTTGGTTAAAACAGGTGACAGAATTCTCCTCGATGTTGAGGCTCGACGCCTAGATCTTCTTGTGGACGATACAGAATTGGATAAGCGTCGTCAGTTTTGGAAGCCTGTTCAACATAAGGGTCAAGATCGGGGGTACCTGAAATTGTATCTGAATGAGGTAACTCAAGCAGAGGAAGGCACGGATTTTCGCTTTCTGATGCCACCAAAGTCCGGAGAAAAAACTCCATGAAATAATTGTTCTTAATTAGTTTCGGGGTTTGGACAGAAGCTTCTTTAAAGGTCCTTAGTTGGAAAATTTAGGAGACTTCCTGCCGAAGTTTTTTTGGTGTCCTTAAAAGAAACTAGTTCTTATGAACCTTCGGATCTCAATCCTATACCTATATTAGGCAACAACTTTTGCCTGCTTTAGGGCACTTATCTCTTCAGCAGTAAGTCCGAGTTCTTTCAGTAATTTTTCTGTGTCTCTACCTAGCAGAGGTGGAGGTGATTTTGCTCTTGGCCTATCGCCATTTACCTTAAATCCAAGTGTCGGTGTTTTCGTTTTACGTTTTGAACCCTCTATATTGTGCTCGGAGAGGATCTCTCGATATTCGATCTGTGGCAGTCCTAAAGTCTCATTAAAACTTAATATTTTAGCTGCGGGTACGTTAGCATCTGCAAGTCTAAGTTCCCAATTTGAAGCGGTATCGCTAAGGAAGGCTGTTGCTAGGAACTCTTTGAAAGCAACTGAATTAGCCCGTCGAGCACTAGGTGTCCTGTAAAGTGGATTTTGAAGCAAATCGGGTTGACCAATTGCGTCTGCAAGTCGTTGCGCCTGGCGCTCATTATTAGCTGCAAGAGCTAATTTGCCATCTGCCGTATCAAAAACACCTGAAGCGGCCGATCCACTAAAAGCATTATTGCCCGCCGCCTCAGGAGCTTTTCCAGTAGTAGTGGCCTGAGTGAGGTGCGAGGCCATAAGGAGAAGTGCGGAGTCTAGCATAGCGACATCCACCCTCTGGCCTTGGCCAGTTTTGTCTCTTTCTATTAATGCAGCCAACACTGCCATTGCCGCGTTTTGGCCAGCACTGTAGTCGATGTAAGGACTGCCAACTTTATTCGGGAGCGTCTTAGGATCACCAGTTAGCATCATTATGCCCGATACAGCCTGGATAACGTGATCGTAGGCGGGGCGCTGACCCATTGGGCCATCTTGGCCAAATGCTGATAGTGACGCATACACGATGTCGGGTTTCAGGGACATTATTTCTTCTGCCCCAAGACCTAGACGTGAAGCAGTCCCGGGTCGGAAATTCTCGATAAAAATGTCAGCAGTTTTTACCAAACGTTTTAATAACTCGAGACCACTTGGATTCTTTAAATCAATCGCAATTGATTGTTTGCCGGCATTCTGAGTGAGAAAGCTTGTAGCCATTCCTAGATTTTCGAGCTCGGGGTCTAAACCGCCTAAACGCGCCCAATCGCCCCCTTCAGGAGGCTCGATTTTGATAACCTCAGCCCCAAGCAATCCCAATTGGTATGAACAGAATGGACCCGCTAATACCTGGGTGACATCAATAACGCGATAACCTTTAAGGGGCTCGAAAGCCATTCTGCCATAGCCTCAGCGGTAAGTGACGCCAAGTATCTCATAATAACGGGCGCCACTGGGCGCGTGCACCTCAATTTGATCTCCAATACCTTTACCAATCATTGCCCGCGCGATTGGGGACGTAATGGAAATACGTCCTTCTTCTATATCGGCCTCATCAGCTCCTACAATCTGATATTCCTTTTCGGCATCCGTTTCCTCATCGACAACCTTGACCGTGGCACCAAATCGAACGGTATCACCAGACATTGTTGCAGGATCAATGACCTCTGCCCGGCTTGTTTTGTCCTCAAGCTCAGCGATACGTCCTTCGATAAAAGACTGTCTTTCCTTGGCCGCATGATATTCAGCGTTTTCTGACAGATCACCATGCGCACGAGCCTCCGCAATTGCGCGGATGATCGCCGGACGCTCCTCACTTTTTAAACGTTTCAGTTCCTCCTGCAGCTTCTTGAGACCGCCGGGGGTCATTGGAAAACGTTCCATTAGCCTTACTCCGTTAAAGAACGCTGTTTTTCATATAGCCAACAGCTTTGTTATGCTGGCGTGATCTTTATGATTGAAAGTCTATCACTGAACGGCCCAAACACTAGAGGGCGAACAGTTAGACGTTCAAGAGCTGCAAACTCTATCGCCAGCGCAGCTTTCGAACCAAGTTACCTAAAGTAGGATTGGAGAGGGCTTACTTCAAGCGCCCCGGATTTCAGAGCTGAAATTGCCTTTACAGCGGCGATAGCACCAGCTGCAGTCGTATAATATGGCACACGCTCTAGAAGGGCGGCTCGGCGCAAACTAAAGCTATCCCTAATCGATTCTATTCCCTCGGAAGTGTTAATCACGAGTTGGACCTGGTTTGATTTGATGGCGTCCACGATGTGAGGCCGCCCCTCTAGTACTTTATTTATCCTCGTTGCGGGTATGCCTGATGAATTGAGGAAATCTGCGGTTCCTTCAGTGGCGAGGATTTTAAATCCCATTTCCACGCAATGTTGAGCCGACGCGGTCAGAAGAGGTTTGTCGTGATTGCGCACAGAAATGAAAATCGTACCTTCCATAGGAAGGACAGCTCCGCCGCCAATTTGAGACTTCGCAAAAGCTCGGCCGAAATCGGTGTCGAGACCCATGGCCTCTCCAGTAGATTTCATTTCTGGACCTAATAAAATATCCACACCCGGGAACCTAGCGAATGGGAACACTGCTTCTTTGACCGCGATCTGTCGGGGAGATGGGTTAAGAGCAGGCAAGTCATCTAACATTTCGCCAGCCATAGCTCTTGCTGCTAACTTAGCTATTGGAACCCCTGTGGCTTTGGCAACAAAAGGCGCCGTGCGGCTGGCGCGCGGGTTTACCTCTAATACAAAGATTGAGTCATTGTTATCTGCTGGCTGCACAGCAAATTGAGCATTCATTAGCCCTTTAACCTTTAGAGCTTTGCCCATCGCTATTACTTGACGGCTTATTTCAGCGATCGTTTCGGCCGCTAAGCTGTGAGGCGGTAACGCACAGGCACTATCACCGGAGTGAACGCCTGCTTCCTCAATATGTTCCATGACACCGGCTATACGAACATCGGTGCCATCTCCTAGTGCATCAACATCTACCTCGATAGCGTTGGCAAGATAACGGTCTACGAGAACAGGATTGTCGCCCGATGCTTTGACTGCTGTTTGCATGTAGCGGCGCAAATCTTCTGCATCGTGCACTATTTCCATCGCCCGCCCGCCTAACACATAGGAGGGCCTAAGCAATACTGGGTAACCTATCTGATTAGCAATCGCCTCAGCCTCGAATTCGTTGGTTGCTGTTCCGTTTGGAGGCTGCCGAAGGTTTAGATCGTTCAGAAGTTGCTGGAAGCGTTTTCTGTCTTCCGCTAAGTCGATAGCATCAGGAGATGTTCCAAGGACTGGAATTCCCTCTGCCTCGAGCGCTGCTGCAAGCTTAAGTGGTGTTTGACCGCCAAATTGCACGATTGCGCCTAAAAGTTCACCCGTTGAAGCCTCTAAATTTCCAATTTCAAGAACGTCTTCTGCTGTTAGGGGTTCAAAATAGAGACGGTCGGATGTGTCGTAGTCTGTCGACACAGTTTCAGGATTACAGTTGACCATTATGGTCTCAAAGCCAGCTTCTGCCAGGGCATAAGCTGCGTGGACACAGCAATAGTCGAACTCAATTCCTTGACCAATACGATTAGGCCCACCACCTAGAATCATTATTTTTTTGGAATTACTTGGGGCAGCTTCGCACTCTGGCGCACCAGTCGCTGGGTCCTCATAACACGAGTACATGTAAGCTGTGGAAGACGGGAATTCCGCAGCACTAGTATCAATCCGTTTGTATACTGGTTTAACCCCTAGATTGTGTCTGAGCCGTCGGACGTTTTCTTCTTTTAATTGCGCTAACTTAGCGAGGCGGACATCAGAGAAGCCCAGCCGTTTCAGGCGTGCCATTCCATTAGAATCTTCGGGTAATCCTGATGCGATTACTTCGGTTTCAACGTCAACCAGCATTTTTATCTGGCCGAGAAACCATGGATCGTAGCTACTTGCCTTAGCTGCATCTTCTATTGAAAGGCCATGACGGAATGCTTGGGCAATAAGCAGTCCTCTGTCAGGAACTGGTTGGGCAAGTGCTTTAATAAGAGCATCTTTAGATGGCGCACCTTCAATTTCGATTTCATCGAGACCGGAAAGCCCTGTTTCCATCGAACGAAGAGCCTTTTGATAGGCTTCTGGGAAGGACCGCCCGATTGCCATCGCTTCACCAACCGATTTCATCGATGTTGTTAGCAGTGGTTGTGCGCCGGGAAATTTTTCAAAGGTAAACCGAGGAATTTTGACTACAACGTAGTCAAGAGTTGGTTCAAAGGAAGCCGGGGTAACCCGGGTGATATCATTTTGAAGTTCATCCAGCGTGTAACCCACTGCTAATTTTGCGGCGATCTTTGCTATGGGAAAGCCTGTGGCTTTTGACGCAAGAGCTGAGGACCGAGACACCCGTGGGTTCATTTCAATTACAACGAGATCACCATTTTTTGGGTTCACAGCGAATTGAACGTTTGAGCCGCCAGTATCAACGCCAATTTCACGCAAGACTGCAATCGAAGCATTCCGCATAATTTGGAATTCTTTGTCGGTCAGCGTAAGCGCTGGCGCAACGGTCACGCTATCGCCTGTGTGTATGCCCATTGGATCTATATTTTCTATGGAACACACAATGATGCAGTTGTCTGCGCGATCGCGCACGACTTCCATCTCAAATTCTTTCCAACCTAATACGGACTGTTCAATTAGAACTTCGTTTATTGGAGAAGCATCGATTCCGCCTTGCACAATTTCATCAAACTCATCGGAGTTATAAGCAATACCACCACCAGCTCCGCCAAGTGTAAAAGAAGGGCGAATGATGACTGGAAGGCCAATCTCTTTCATTTTTTCTCGTGCGGTTGTCATATCCCGCACAACGGCACTTATTGGTGTTGATAGGCCAATTTTATCCATAGCATCACGGAAGAGCTGCCTATCCTCTGCTTTCGCTATAGCTTCTTTTTTTGCTCCAATTAATTCGACGCCATGGCGATCTAGAACCCCTGACTCGGCTAATGCTAGCGCTGTATTTAGCGCTGTTTGGCCACCCATAGTGGGAAGAAGAGCGTCTGGTTTTTCCTTGATGATAATCTTTTCAACCATCTCCGGCGTGATGGGCTCGATATACGTGGCGTCAGCGAATTCGGGGTCCGTCATAATGGTAGCTGGATTCGAGTTCACTAGGATCACTCGGTAGCCCTCTTCCCGTAGGGCTTTGCAAGCTTGAGCACCTGAGTAGTCGAATTCACAGGCCTGGCCAATTACGATCGGGCCAGCTCCAATTATTAAAATTGAGGAGATATCATTGCGTTTAGGCATCGCCGTCGATCATCCGAATAAAACGGTCGAATAAATAGCTACTGTCGTGCGGTCCAGGTGATGCCTCTGGATGGTATTGCACTGAAAATATTTTCTTGTCTTCAACGCGGATACCCTCGTTTGAGCCATCAAATAGGCTGATGTGGCTTTCAACAACACCGTCTGAAAGACTGCCGGCCTGTACCGCAAAGCCGTGGTTTTGGCTTGTGATCTCGACTTTTTCGGTGACGAGATCCTTAACGGGCTGGTTTGCACCGCGGTGGCCTGTCGCCATTTTGGCAGTTTGTGCTCCCAATGCGGTGGCAAGCAATTGGTGTCCTAGGCAGATGCCAAAGATTGGCACCCCAGACCTTATAAGATCTTGGATTACTGGTGTTGTATAACTCGCTGTTGCCGCAGGATCGCCTGGTCCGTTCGAGAGGAATATACCATCTGGTTTGAGTGCAAAGATTTCATTTGCGGAGGTCGTAGCAGGAACAACGTGAACAGCCGACTGCCGTTCAGCCAGGTTGCGAAGGATGTTGTTTTTAGCACCAAAGTCGATGGCTACTATTTTTCTTTTAGGAGAGGAGGCATGTCCATACCCACCTTCGAGCTTCCAGAGGGTTTCATCCCAAAGGTAAGGTTCTTGGCAGGTTACTTCCCGAGTGAGGTCCATTCCTTCTAATCCAGGCCACGTCGCGGCCTCCGATGCTGCGGATTGAAGGTCACTAATCCCTTCGGGTGAGTGAATTATTACCCCTGAGGGAGCCCCAGTTTCTCGAATACGGCGAGTAAGTCGGCGAGTGTCGAGACCGGCTAGGCCCACAACGTTCATCTCCTTCAGCCACTTATCTAGACGCATTAAGGCTCGAAAATTGGATGGATCTGATGGGTCCATACGAATGATTACACCACGAGCTGCTGCGGTGCTTCGTTCCATATCCTCCGGATTGACTCCGACGATGCCAATGTGGGGGAAGGTAAAGGTAATGATTTGGCCAGCAAACGAGGGATCGGTTAAGGTTTCTTGGTACCCCGTCATGCCTGTTACGAAACAAACTTCGCCGACATTTTTACCGGTAGCTCCCACTCCATACCCGAGAAATATGGTCCCGTCATTTAGAACCAGAGCACCGGTCATAGCGCGAGCCGACACGGCGTGCGCCCCTGTTTTGGAGGGCGCCACGTTTTCTGAAGGGGCCACCATTTATTTGGGAAACCTCTCTACTGGCCTAGCCGGAACTGACAATAGACTCTTGCAAATTTTGTCATTCATAGGCAAATGAAAGGAGTGCGTCAAGGTATATGATTCAAGGGTTTTTGTTAAATATCAACAGGTTAATGTGTTTTTTGTTTCGCGGCTAGCGGTCGCAACTTGTACTTGCATCAGGAGATCAAACCGTGCTCAGGAACGAGCTAAGCAACGCAATGAAAGACGCTATGAAAAGCAAGCGTTCTTCGGATTTAGCAACAATTCGTTTGATTTTAGCGGCGGTTAAAGACCGAGATATCGCTGCCCGTGAGCATGGAGTCCAAGATGGAGTCGATGACGATTCCATACGCGATTTGCTTCAAAAGATGATTAAGCAACGTGGCGAATCGATTACACTCTATGAACAAGGGGGGCGGATTGAACTTGCTGATGCTGAACGTGCAGAGATAGACGTTATAAAGCAGTTTTTGCCCAAGCAACTAGATGCTCAGGCAACTGCTGAGGCGGCTAAGAAGGCGATCAAGGCCGTAGGTGCTGAGGGAATTAAGGACATGGGCAAGGTTATGGCTCATCTAAGACAAACACATGGGGCGTCGCTCGATCCTCAGACGGCAGCTGAAGCTGCGAAGCGGTTATTAACCTCGGCTTGAGGCGGAGCGATTGGCCACCTACCCACCCGGATTTTTAGAGGATCTGAAATCTCGGATATCCGTCAGCGATATTGTTGGTCGGAAAGTTAAACTGGTTCGGCGTGGTCGAGAGCTTGTTGGGCTTTCCCCGTTTAATTCGGAAAAAACCCCATCGTTCACAGTGAATGACTTTAAAGGGTTTTTCCATTGTTTTAGCTCAGGTGAGCACGGTGATATTTTCTCCTTTTTGATAAAAACTGAAGGACTAAGCTTTCCGGAAGCTGTAGAGGCTGTTGCCGAGATCGCTGGAGTTGATGTTCCAAAAGCTTCGATAGAGGAAATTAAACAGGCGGAACGCTCGAAGGGGTTGCTAGAGGCGGTTGCTGCCGCTGCTCATTTTTTTGAAACACAGTTGAATATGCCTGTGGGCAAACAAGCCGCGGAATATCTCCGTCGCCGCGGATTAAAAGAGGAAACTATAAGACGTTTTCGCCTCGGTTATGCTCCGGTCGACCGCCTCGCCTTACTTGCAGCTTTGCGGCGTGAAGGTATTTCTGATGAGGTTGCCGTAGAGGCTGGACTTGCTCGACGCGGTGATGACGGTTCTGTCTATGGTTACTTTAAAGACCGTGTAATTTTTACGATCTCTGATGGTCAGGGCAAACCAATTGGTTTTGGAGCCCGATCTCTCGGCCAAGAGCAACCAAAATATCTCAACTCACCAGATAATCCACTCTTCCATAAGGGGGAGACACTCTATGGATTGGATCTGGCTCGTGAGCCAGCTCACAAGTCTGGTGAAATGATTGTTGTTGAGGGGTATATGGATGTTATTGCGCTTGCTGAAGCAGGGTTTGCTAATACTGTCGCCCCTCTAGGCACCGCAATCACTGAAGGTCAGATTAAAAGGCTGTGGCGGATAGTTGCTGCTCCTACACTGTGTCTTGATGGTGATGCGGCAGGACAAAAGGCAGCTCGTCGGACGGCTTTGCGCGCCGTTCCAATTTTGGAACCGGGACGGACCCTTAAATTTGCACTCTTGGATCAAGGCCGAGATCCGGATGATCTCATCAGGCAGGAAGGGCCCGCTGTTTTGCGCGAAGCTCTAAATAAATCCGCGAGTCTTATAGACACTGTTTTTGAGGACGCATGCGCAGAGATTGATGTAACTCTCCCTGAGAATCGGGCTGCGATCGATAAAAAGTTGCACGACCTCGCGAGAAGCGTCTCAGACGAAACTGTGCGTCATTATGTGCGTGATGCCTTTAGAGAGCGCCTTTCCGGAGCATTTCGCGTAGTGCCTGTTTTAGAACAAAATAGGTTCAGGAAAGCCCCTGGGGGTCAGCAAAAAACAGCGAGAATTCTCCCACGCCCCAAAGCACCAATCGCAGCTGTGGGCCAGGGTTTGCGGGAGGCGCGGGTACTTTATGGCTGCTGCACACGTCCGGATGTCGCAGAAGGGTTTGCTGAAAGATTAGCCTTGCTTGACTTTCACGATCTTGAAATGAACCGGCTTCGGGCACACTTGGTCGCAGCCTTTTCTGGTAAAACAACTATTGACGAAGTGGGTCTCAGGGCCTCATTAAAGGAGGCTGGGTTAGATCGCGCACTTCGCCAAATGGATTTGGCAATTCGCCGGCGCCCTTCTGCCCTTTTGGGCGACGCCGTAGACGCGGCACAGTGGTTGGAATTATCAATCTCGGAGATCGAGCAATCGGATGCTGATCGGAGTTTGCGCGCGCGCGCTCAGGTTATAGATTCCGAAGATGATGTTGCCGCTGAAGCCATTTCGTCAGAAAAGGCAGCGCGGTATCATTCGTTCGACGAGAAATGAAAGTATTTAATTTTTGACCGCGTTCTGAAGGTCTCAGACCGATGCTCGCTGTCGAATCAAATTAGTGTGTTTCGGACCAAGCTGGTGTGAGGCGGAAGAATATGGCGAAAGCAGCTACAAAAGCTCAATCGAACTCCAAATCGGCGCAGGGCAAGCGCGGACGAGCTGAAAAAAAAGTTTCAGCGTCCGAGGATAGCGCGGACAGGCTTCAACTGGATGAGGCTGCAGCAGTTAAAAAACTTTTAGCGGCTGCGAAGGAGCGTGGTTCTGTCACTTATGATGAGCTGAACGAGGCCTTGCCGCCGGATCAGGTCAGTTCTGAGCAAATTGAAGACGTAATGGCTACCCTCTCGGAAATGGGGGTCAATGTTGTTGAGGGGGAAGAGCCTGACGAATATCAGGACGAAACAGAGGCCTCCTCCGACGATGAGACTGATGATGACGAAGGCGGCAGTAGCCGTCGTTCGGGAAATATAGATGATGATGACATCGGGCGCACCGATGATCCTGTTCGCATGTACCTTCGGGAGATGGGCTCTGTAGAGCTCCTTTCCCGCGAGGGCGAAATAGCTATAGCGAAGCGCATTGAGGCTGGCCGTGAAAAGATGATCGGCGGGCTAATGTCTAGTCCATTAACGGCAAGCACGATTTTAGAATGGCGTGAGTCGCTTAAGGATGGCTCTTTGCTGTTGCGCGATATCTTAGACCTTGATGCTTCCATGGGAGGGCAGCAGGTTGATCACAGCGAGTCCCGGGGTAACGGTGATACCTTCGATGGTAACAGAGCTGCAAAATCAGATGATGGCGTTGAGGGCGATGAAGAGCCTGAAGGCGAAGATGATGACGATGACGAAAATGAAGCGGTAAACCTCTCGTTGGCGGCCATGGAACGCGCTCTGCTTCCAGAGACCGAGGAAAGATTTGGGGAAATTAACAAAATCTTTAAGCGTCTTGATAAGGCGACAAAAACACGAATGGAGACGTTTGAAGCTGGTAACGAGCCCGAGGTGGCCTCCGAAAAACGCTTCGTGAAAGTTCGTGACGAGATGCGGGAGGTTCTTAAGGGTGTGCGCCTCAATAATATGCGCATCGAACAACTTATGGAGCAGCTCTACGATCTGAATCGGGAAGCAGTCCAAATCGAAGGACAGGTTTTGCGGCTGGCTATGAGTTCAGGCGTTAAACGCGACGTGTTCATAAAAGAGTGGCGAGGACGTGAGACTGACCCCAATTGGATCAAATCAATCAGTCAAAAACCAGAATGGAAGAAGTTCTGCAAGGATAATCAGGAAGACGTAAAGGACCTGCGGGCAAGTCTTTGGTTGATTTGTATGACAGTCCAAATGCCTTTCACCGAGTTCAGAGAGCTCGTCACTATAGTTCAGCAGGGCGAGCGTGAAGCTGCTCGCGCGAAAAAGGAAATGGTAGAGGCAAACCTCCGGCTAGTGATTTCCATTGCAAAGAAATACACAAACCGTGGACTACAATTCTTGGATCTGATCCAGGAAGGTAACATTGGCTTAATGAAAGCGGTGGATAAATTCGAATATCGACGAGGTTACAAGTTCTCCACCTATGCAACTTGGTGGATTCGTCAGGCTATCACGCGATCTATTGCGGACCAGGCTCGTACGATACGTATTCCAGTGCACATGATAGAGACCATTAATAAGCTTGTTCGTACAAGCCGTCAGATGTTGCACGAAATAGGACGAGAGCCGGTGCCGGAAGAATTGGCAGTTAAGCTCGGGATGCCTTTGGAGAAGGTCAGGAAGGTTCTTAAAATAGCCAAAGAACCAATTAGCCTTGAAACACCAATTGGCGATGAAGAGGACAGCCATCTTGGTGACTTCATCGAAGATAAAAATGCAATTCAACCAATTGATAACGCGATTTTGTCTAACCTCAGGGATTCAACCACACGGGTGCTCTCTACCCTTACGCCCCGTGAGGAGCGTGTTCTGCGAATGCGTTTTGGTATCGGTATGAATACCGATCATACGCTTGAGGAAGTAGGCCAGCAGTTTTCAGTCACTCGAGAGCGTATTCGTCAGATTGAGGCTAAGGCGCTACGTAAACTTAAGCACCCAAGCCGTAGCCGTAAAATGCGCAGTTTCCTCGACATTTGAGGTCGAAGAGCACAGCAGCATTTAGGTAGCTCTGTAGTATGCTAGCTGCGTGCTTTTTGGAGCACGCGGCCAAGCATGCTGGCCATTATTACTACGACAAAGATCCGACCCATATGGTGTACAGCCACAAAAGGGGCTTCGATCCCCAAAGCTAGCGCAATTAAACTCATCTCAGCGAAGCCACCCGGAGAGTACGACAGGTGTACTGCGCGAAAATCGAGGTCTAACGCCAGGGCAACGGCATAGGCGGCTGCGGCAGCCAACAGCAGCACCATCAAAGTAGCAATAGCGCTTAATACTACAGGCTTAACAAGTTCATATGGCTTTGAGCCTGCGAAGCGGGCTCCAGCGCCAGATCCAATTACAACCTGTGCAAATGCTACTAATTCAGATGGTGGTGTAGCTGATGTTAAGCCTCCGGCGTGAATTGCTGCACTTGCAAACATAGATCCACACATTTGCCACGCAGGTAGGCGCAAAAACTTAGCTATTATGGCGCCCCCAAAGCCCGCTATTGATAGAAGTGCAAGGTCATATAGATTGGCATCAGCAAGACCTCCCTCACTACCAAGGCTTGGTGCGGGAACGTAGCCCTCGACTAATGCGTAAGCTGGTGGCACGCACGCCATTACCATTACAATGCGCGTCGCATGAGTTAAGACGATTGTTTTTTCATCGGCACCCAATGCAGGCCCTAAAACAGCCATTTCCCCCAGGCCGCCTGGGGTGGCACAAAAAAGCGCTGTATTTCTGTCAAATTTCCCAACCCGGTTGTAGAACCATGCCACAAGAGCCGTGGCAAAAGTTACAAATGCTACCATTCCAGCGAAGCTACCACCCCATAAGATCACATGGTCCAATGTTTCGGGGCCGAAACAGCTCCCTAGCATCACGCCAAGTACTATGATCCAAAGTCGCCGGAAGAGTTGTGGCATCTTTAGAGGAAAGCCAATCATTGAACCAAACATCGTGGTTGCTAGAGCGCCGAGCATCCAAGGAAGCGGCGTTCCTAGCCATGTGAAAAGCCATCCTCCAGAGGCGCCAACCGCTATAGTTAATCCTAGTTGGGCCCCATGAAATTGGGTGACTTTTATCAACTCTGAAACTGCTCTTTTAGCACCCGCTCTTCTAGGTCATGTTCGGGATCGAATAGCATTTTGAATGCTTGTGTTGGATCCTCTCTAATTTCGACGCGTGTTACATTTCGAGCTTCAGTATAGTCAGCTACTGCAAGTACTGGGCGTTTTTCCGGCTCGAGAACATCAAAGATGACTTTAGCCTCGGAGGGCAGCAAGGCTCCACGCCAGCGTCGGGGTCGAAATGCACTGATAGGGGTGAGACACAGCACGTCCGAATTAAGTGGAACTACTGGTCCATGCGCCGACAGGTTGTAGGCGGTACTGCCGGCGGGCGTAGCAACCAAGGCGCCGTCACATACTAGCTCTGGTAAGCGTTCAATACCATCAACCGTAATTCGAATTTTTGCACTCTGTCGCGTTTGGCGTAAAAGGGAGACTTCATTGATTGCAAGTGCTTCTACTATCGCACCATCAAAATTCGTAGCTGTCATGCGTAGTGGCGTAAGGTCGACAGCTTTGGCTGCAGCAATCCTCTCCGGAAGCTCATTCTCGTTGTAGGAGTTCATAAGAAATCCAACAGTGCCGCGTTGCATTCCAAAGATAGGAATTTCGCGTCCAGAGTTTGCGTGCAGAGTTTCAAGCATGAAGCCATCGCCACCGAGGGCAACGATTACGTCCGCCTTTTCTGGTTCCACGTGGCTATATTTCGCCTTAAGAGCCCTTAAGCTGCGCTGAGCGGTTGGTGTTGCAGAAGCGAGGAAAGCTAACCGGAGTGTTTGGTTATTCAATTCTAGCACTCACCCACCTGTTACGCTCATGTGTCTGCCTACAGACTGAGCGCCCTGCCTGCGGTCAATGACAAAGTCATGCCCCTTCGGTTTGCGGGCAATAGCATTTTGTATTGCCTGTTTGACCGCGTGATCGTCTTCACTAGACCTTAGAGGTTCGCGCAAATCGGCATCATCATCCTGACCGAGACACATAAAAAGCGTGCCAGTACAGGTCAAACGCACGCGATTGCAGTCTTCACAGAAATTATGCGTTAACGGCGTTATAAAACCTAAGCGCTGTCCTGTTTCTTTGATATCAAAGTAGCGAGCAGGTCCACCTGTTCGATGGCTACTTTCTTCCAACGTGAAGCGTTTTTGCAAGCGAGATCGAACGAGGCTGAGGGGCAGATATTGCTCCAGGCGATCTTCTCCTCCGATGTCTCCCATTGGCATGACTTCTATCAATGTTAAATCAAAGCCTTCGTTGCCACACCAGTCCAGCATGCGATCTATTTCATGTTCATTGACACCCTTAAGCGCAACTGCATTTATTTTTATAGATAGTCCGGCATGCTTTGCCGCCTCAAGACCCTCCAGTACCTGTTCCAGTCGACCCCACCGAGTAATGGTTTTGAACTTTTCCGGGTCTAATGTATCTAAAGATACATTGACGCGTCGAACTCCTGCTGCGACTAGCGGAGCGGCAAAGCGAGCGAGCTGACTGCCGTTTGTAGTCAACGTTAACTCATCAAGTTTACCCTGGCCGATCAGCTTACCTAGGTTATTAATTAGCTCCATCACATTGCGACGGACCAGCGGTTCACCACCAGTTAGGCGTAGTTTGCGAACCCCTAAATCCACGAATACCCGGCAAACGCGTTCTAGCTCCTCTAGTGTCAAAAGGTCCTTCTTAGGTAAGAAAGACATATTCTCTGACATGCAGTAGACGCATCGAAAATCACATCTATCGGTGACGGAAACGCGCAAGTAGGAAATTGCTCGTCCAAATGGATCAATTATAGGTTGGCTGTGCATGGGCGATTGGATCTGTGCCATGGTCTCATTGGCATCTTTCTAGTTGATCGTGACTAGTAAATCACGGAAACCTTCATATCGCCACTAAAAGAGAGTTCGACAAGGGGCATGGAGCAAAAGGTTTTTGGCATAGTCTTAGCTGGAGGACGCGGCCGACGGCTTGGAGGCCTCGATAAAGCAGCAATAATTATTGGAGAGTCTTCAACGCTTACTCGTGCAAAAGCGGCTTTAAATTTTGCGGATACCGTTGCTGTATCGGGTAGGGATGGTGAAGGCGCGCCTCAGATAAATGATGCCAAACCAAACAAAGGCCCTCTGGCAGGCCTGGCCGCCGGCTTAAACTGGAGTTTAAAGGGTGGCGCTCAATGGTTGGCTACTGCTCCAACAGATATGCCGTTTCTATCCGCGTCAATTTACAGAAAGCTTTTGGTTCAGGCAGACGGAGCCGATGTGGTAATTGCATCTGATGGAACCAGTCACCACTGGTTAGTAGCCATCTGGTCAGCAAGGCTTGCTCAACTGGCAAATGCCTCGCTAGAAGGAAATGATTTAAGTATTGCCAAGTTTGCTAAACGTTTGAGATTTCGCATTCTGGTTTTCCCAGGCGAGAAAGCCCTTTTCGCCAATATTAATACAGAAGCCGATCTTGAGAGTGTTCGTAAGAATATTGCTCGTGAGGATGGTTTTGATGCTTCGGCACGCACTTCTAAGACCTGAGAGCTGCGCTGATTTCCGCCTAGGTTAAAGTACAGAAAATTAAAGACCTCATGCCTTTCCGCCAATCACTCCCCGAGTTTTTAGGTCGGCAATCGTTTTATCATCAAAGCCAAGACCATGTTTTAAGATTTCTTCATTATGTTGGCCAAGGAGAGGGGGCGCCTTGAATTGACGAAGTTTTGAGTTCGAGAAATTAAGAGGTGAACCAAGAATGCGGATTTTGCCTGCGGTCGGATGCTCTACCTCAGCAACCATTCCACGAGCAGCAACGACCTCTGACTCCAGCGCCTCGCCAAGCGTTTGAACGGGGCCGGCAGGGAGATGATGCATTCGCTTTAGCCATTCTTTCCTTGGTTTTTTTTCAAAAATCTCTCGTAGAATTTCGAAAAGCGCAGGGCGGTTCTTTAACCTATCTGATGGTTCTAGAAAGCGTGGATCATTTACCAGGTCAGGTCGTTCAAGCACATCTTCGCAGAGTTGGCGATAAAGACGGTTGGTTCCTAATGCCATATAGAGCGGGCCATCTTCTGCGTAGAATAAGTTTGTTGGTGTAGACGTAATGTGAGAATTGCCCGCACGCTTTGGTTGTTCTCCCGAGCAGAGATAAAATAGTGCTGCGTTGCCCAGGGATGCTACTGCCATATCCATCAAGGCCAGATCTATATGTTGGCCCTTTCCCGATTTTGTGCGAGCGAGCAGGGCAGCACAGATCGCTCCCACTGCCTGAAGACCTGTCATAGTATCGACTAAACTAAGAGCATGGCGCATCGGCTCACCACTGGGATCGCCTGTTAAAGACATCATGCCTGACTCTGCCTGCAATACAGGATCAAACCCTGGTCTGTCCCACAATGGACCTGTTTGACCGTAGGCTGACACTGAGAGGTAAATTAATTTTGGAAAATGCTTTTTTAGACTCTCGTAATCGAGGCCAAATTTTTTCATTACGCCTGGTCGATAATTTTCGACCAGTATGTCTGTGTCTTCCAATAGCCTTAGAAGTATCTTTTTACCGTCCTCGGTCCTCGGATCAACTGATAGACTTTGTTTTGAGCGGTTGAATGCAAGGAAAAAATGGGCTTCGCCTCCGACATTTGGGCTTGTCATTCGGCGGGTGTCGTCACCTCCATCTGGATTCTCAACTTTGATAACATCCGCTCCCATATCGGCGAGCTGTTGCGTACAAAGTGGACCAGCAATAATTCTTGAAAAGTCCAGAACGCGAATGCCCTCGAGAGGTGGCTGCTCTGTGGCACTTTTAATGCTTTCAGGCGCGGTCATTGATTATCCTTCCAAAGGGCAAAAATATCTCCTCCTCCAACGTTTAGTCCTGGCGCGGGCAAAGGGTCAGCAATAGGGGTGTCGCGAAACCTCAATGGGTTACGGATTGATGGAACGCCGTTTCCATCTTCTTTCGAAACTATCAAATTGCGTTTTATTGATTCCGGCGCAGTAATTGCTTCGTTTATGTCCCGAATTGGGCCTCCAGGCACACCGCCATTCTTCATTTTCTGGATCCATTCGTCCCTTGGTTTGCTTTTGAAGAGGGGCACCAGAATTGCCAATAACGCGGCTTGGTTAGAAACTCGATCGGAGTTCGTGATGAACCGAGAATCATCAGCGAGCTCTGGCATCTCAATCATATTGGTGACGAAGCGTTTCCAGACCCGTTCGCCGGCAACAGTTAATTGGAATTCGCCATCCGCTGCTTGGAATACTCCTAAGGGCGCAGCAGCGGGGCTATTGTTTCCAAAGCGTGTGGGTCTAACCCCATTAACAAGATACTGAGTAGCATAGTGATAAGATAAAACCACGCCCTGGTCATAAAGAGCGATATCTATGTCTTCACCCTCACCGTCGTCTTCGCGTGCTATCAAAGCAGCAAGCATTCCATGAGCTGCACTGGCTCCAGCTCCTTGTGCAATCATCGGCAGGCCAGTTCGCACTGGTGGAAAGTCAGGACGGCCGTTGATAGCTAGGAACCCTGACTCTGCTTGCAGAGTGGCTTCGTGATGGGCAGGTGAATGTATACCCTCGCCATAAGGTGAGATCTTGGCGATAACAAGACGATCTGGCCCAAGCTGCCGAGCTAATCCAGCATCAGTTCCGTCGACACAGCCATCAGCGACGTTCAGTAAATCTTTTAGAGCCTCAATCCCTGAAGCGCTGTTAAGGTCTAACACCATCGAAGATTTTCCGCGGTTTAGAGCATGAAAAATTCCTGGCTCCCCTAAAATTTTTGGTCCTGGCCAACGACGAATTTCATCTCCCTCCGGCGCTTCAATTTTAACTACCTCGGCACCAAGGTCGGCGAAGTTACGCCCTGCAAAAGCAATGGCAGGACCATCGCCAATTTCGACTATACGAAGACCTGCTAAAGGACCAGTCATGCTGAGGCATCCACGCTGGTGATATCTGCGATCTGTGACTCATTGTATCCAAGCCACTCTTTCAGAACCTGAGCTGTGTCCTGGCCAAGTGCAGGTGCTCCTTTGGGCGGTCGTGTTCCGCGACGTTTGAGCCTAAAAGGAGGCCCGAGGTCTGGCGTGTTTTCCAAAATCTCGTGAGGCACGCGCCCTGTTAGTTTACGCCTCGCGGTTTCATCTGAATCTATGGCCTCTGGTGTTTCTCTTAAAAGTGCGACAGGTATGCCAGCTAACCGCAAGTTCCTGACCCAATCAGCTGCGGGTCTCGTCTCAATAGCTGCCTGTATTGCTTGATCTAAAGTCTGGCGATTGGCTATTCGGTCAGTCAATGTCGAATAGTTGGGGTTGGTCAAAAGATCGTCGCGATTTAGCAACTTCAAAAGGTTTTGGAACTGGTCATCATTGGCGGCTGTTAAAACAATTAAGTTGCTATCGCTCGCGACGTAGCTATTTGAGGGAGCTACCCAGTGATCTGCATTTCCTAGTCTGGTTGGGTTTTCCCCTCCCAACATCCGTTGGATAGCGAGTGGCAGAGTATTGAAAGCTCCAGTGTCATAAAGCGGCGCTTCGACAAATTGACCTAAACCAGTCTTCTTCCTCCTCCATAAAGCTGCTAAGGCGGCTAACGCTCCATTTAGTCCAGTAGTTACATCAGTCATTGGGATCGCGGTCCGAACCGGCTCGTGCGCGGGGTGACCTGTCAAAGACTGATAACCCGACTCTGCCTGTACTACAGGATCGTAACCTGGTTGCATCGCAAATGGGCCATCCCGGCCATATGCGGACGTGGAGATATAAATTAATTCTGGGCGTTTTACGGTGTCGTAATCTAGGCCGTACTTAGCCATAACGCCTGTTGAAAAGTTTTCGATCACTATATCAGCTTTGTCGACAAGTCTTCGCGCTGCCGAAAGCCCACAGGAAGTTGAAAGGTCAAGGGCAACCGATTGTTTGCCGCGATTATATGCGAGAAAAGCTGGTGACAGACCTTTGTAATCAGGAGGGCGATAGCCTCTAGTGTCGTCTCCACCTTGAGGGTGTTCAAGTTTTATTACCTCAGCCCCCAAATCTGAGAGGATAAGGGCAGCGACTGGTCCGGCGATAACACGCGTAAAATCTACGACTTTAATGCCGGTGAGTGGTGGAGCCACGGAACTATTCCTTAGTTTCTAGGGTTATGCCTTCTTGGATTAGCGCTTCTATCTCGTTTTCTGAGTAACCCGCAAAAGCCAAGCAGTCCCGACTATGTTGTCCCAACAAAGGAGGTGCAGTCAGCGGCGCTGCAGGTGTACGAGATAACAACATTGGGCTAGCAACTTGTTCTATGGGGCCCAGGCGTTTGTGGGTTGTAGTTTGAACCATGCCCCTGGCTCTAAGTTCGGGTGCTGTAAGGGCTTCGACCAGATCACGGACGACACCAACAGGCATGCCCGCCGAGCGTAATTTGGTGACCCATTCCGCCTTTGTTTTTTCTTTTAAGATCGCCGCAAGCGTTTTACGTGTGTAATCTCTATTAGCAACACGGGTCTCGATATCCTTTAGTCTCGGGTCATCTAGTAAGTCAGGTCGCTCCAAACCGTCTTTGCAGAACCGTTCCCACTGGCGTTCGTTTCCACAGATCAAAGAAATTAAACCATCTTGGCAATCATAGGTTCCAAGGGGTTCCACGAATGGATGTTCACTTCCGTAACGTTTTGGACTCTTGCCGGTGAGCAGAGCGAGTTGGGCGTAGTTAGCCACCGCGGCGGCGGCACTATCTAGAAGAGCTATATCAATGTGTTGGCCTTGTCCGTCTCGTGTGCGGGCGTGGAGTGCTCCTAAAATCGCCTGACAAGCAAACATTCCAGTAAACATATCTGCATAGGACACACCAGTCCTGAGAGGGGGGCCGTTTGCCTCTCCTGTCATCCACATCATGCCGCTTTCAGCTTGGGCAATGGGATCGTAGCCGGCAACCATTTTGTTTGGGCTTGAATGCCCGTATCCGGTTACTGAGCAATAAATCAACCCCTGATTGACTTGCTTCAGGTCCTCATATCCAAGTCCTTGGCGGGTCATTACATCAGCACGGAAATTTTCAATCAAGATATCTGCTTTTGCAGCTAGCCGAAAAACCACCTGTTGGCCCGCTTCGCTGCTTATATCGAGGGCGAGGCTTTGCTTGTTCCGGTTTACTGCTAAGAAATAAGCTGATTCCCCAGAGCCGTTGGGCAGCAAGTCATATCGTCGAGTATCATCCCCGCCATTTGGATTTTCTATCTTGATGACCCTTGCACCGAGGTCTGCAAGTGATAATGACGCCCAAGGCCCTGCCAGTACTCGGGTAAAATCAAGAACCACGATACCTTCTAGAGGAGGAGGCGCTGCCACGGGATTGGACATGGTATGCTAGCTTCCTTTGCAGGATTTTACTTAGTCAACGATCCAAATCGTGGCTGACAGGCCCAGGTCACGTCAATTGAAAGATTTTAAAGGTCTAAATTCCTTTTTTGCTCCGGCGTTTTTTCGATGCAGCTCGAGCCAGAAGATTCAGGCTTTCGACAAGTATCGCAAAGGCAATAGCAAAATAAAGGTAGCCGCGTGGAATATGAAAATGTAAACCGTCAGCAATCAATGCCACGCCAATCAGGAGAAGAAACGAAAGCGCTAACATCTTCGCAGTAGGATGCTGTTGAATGAAGCGCGAAACGTGGTCTGCAGCGAATAGCATTACACCAACAGCAGTCATTACGGCAGCTATCATCACTTCAATATGTGGCGTCATGCCGACGGCTGTAATTATTGAGTCTAGAGAGAATACAAGATCAAGAGCCATTATTTGTGCTACCGCGGTCCCAAAGGTAGCAATTGCCTTTGGGCCCTTATCGACCTCTTCGCCCTCAACGGCGTGGTGAATTTCAAGTGTCCCTTTAATTAACAGGAAAAGGCCGCCTCCGATCAGAATTATGTCTCTCCATGACACCTGCAATCCAAATGAGCTAAAAGCAGGCTTTGTGAGCCCAACAATCCAGGCAATCATCAGAAGCATCAGAATGCGCATAAAAAGTGCGCCGAGTAGTCCAACTCGACGTGCCAAAGGCTGTTGAGACTCTGGTAATTTGCTCGCAACGATTGATATGAATATTAGGTTATCAACGCCCAGAACAATTTCGAGTGCTGCGAGCGTAGCAAAGCTCAGCCAGATGTCCGGATTAAGAAGCAGTTCGGTCACTGTTCAGACTTTAGCTTCCCAATACGTTGCGCGAGCTCATCGGCGCCGATATGACCTCGTTCTATTAGACTTTTTTGCAAGCCCAGAAGCCATCGTCCGTAATATGGCGCTCCGTCATAAGTTTCTTGATCAAGCTCTTCCTGAGTTCGGCGCGAGACATCGGAAGTCATAGCTGGATCAACTTTACCCATAAGCAAACGCAAAGCATCAACGCGCTTGTCGAACACTGTTGGTACATATTCACTTCGATCGATTGGGCCGGCCTCTTGGCCGCCGTAGTCAGAGGGAAGTCTGGGCATATATTTCCTCGCCTTAAACCCGTTCCTATCAGTGTATACATAAATTTAAACTAAGTTAATTGGGTGCCGATGCAATTTATCCCATCTTAAACTTAATCAATATCTGGATCTGTTAATTCTCTTTTTTTCGGGTCTCTCGCCAAATTATATAAAGACCTGATGCAATTACGATGCTACCGCCAATAAAAGTCCAAATTCCAGGTGTTTCATCAAACCAAATGTAGCCAAGTCCAATTGCCCAAAGAACTCTCACATAGTTAAAGGGAGCTACCAAAGAGGCATCAGCGGCAGCAAGGCTCTGAAGCATGGTTAGGTGAGCAGCAAAACCCAGACATCCCATCACCGCGATATAGCAGGCTTCGCTGAGTGAAAGGGGGGTCCAGTTGGTTGCGTAGGATGTGGCAAGTACTAAAACAGCACCGACTAAGAATGAATAGAACAGTGTCGTCTCAAAACCATCATGGCCAGAAAGTTTCCGCGAAACGATTTGGTAAAAGGCGAAGAAAATAGCTCCAATCAGGGGTAAAATTGCTAGCCATTGAAAAATTGCAGTGCCTGGCTGCATAACGACTGCAGCCCCGCCAAGGCCAACAATTACCGCCGCCCATCTGCGCCAGCCGACGGCCTCTCCAAGCAATGGGGTCGAGAGGGCAACCACCCAAAGTGGTGATGTGAAACTGATAACTGTTGCTTCAGCAAGTGGTAGGTGCTTAAGGGCGATAAAGAGCATGGAAAGCGAAAATACCAGCATCAAGCCCCTGGTGAATTGTAACAAAGGTGCTTTGGTCCGCACAAGTTGGACCGGGCCAATCCCTCTGACAAAGGCATACCCAATTGCCAATAACCAAATGACTAAAAAATAAAACCCCACGACCTCGAGCTGGGGTACAGTTTCCATTACCCGCTTGCCCATCGCGTCAACAATTCCGATGCAGCTCATGGAAATTAGCATCAAAATTATTCCCTGGAGGGGGCGCTTGCCTGCGGATTTTTCAATCATCTTAGGACTCTATAAATTTGAAAGAGCAGCTCATCTGTTCGATCAGACGGCGTAGCATGTTCAGTTTGAAAGAATAAATTGTAAATCTTCTTTTAATTCGGGGTAGGAGGCCTACTCGCAAGTTAAATGCCCGCCAACCAGTTCCGCTAATTCATTACTAACTGTCCAGAATTTAAAGCTGTTTGTATTTCGGTGACGCTGCGAGTGATCAACAGACGTTGGAATAACGGCTAGTTGGATCGCTCAGTATCGTCCCTAGCCGTCGGCAATCCATTGCCATTTATGGCATGGTAGATTTGAAAGCTTCTGTTTGCTCTAGCCTGGATGCAAGTTTGGAAAGGCTAGGAACTTGGTCAGATGCCTTCATTTGTGGTCTTGCTAGTTTCGCAAATGTTAATGCCACTACGGCTGAAATATCAGCTTGACTGATCTTGTCACCGAATAGCCAACCCTCGCCATTTGTTTTTGCAGCAACTGTGTCTAAGGCTTTGAAAGCGGAAAGTGCCTGATTCTCGCAGCGCTCAACCCACGATGCTTCGATTTTTTCGGGGGAATGGAAACGGCCCTCGTATACGGCTCCTACGGTTTTTTCCATGGCGCCTACAGCTGTAGCAACTAACTTCATCGCTTCACGCCTTGGTTGTCCACTGCGAGGCAGAAGAGAATTGGGGCCTGCGACTTCATCCAGGTGATCTAGAATTGCGCCTGAATCAATAAGTACCTCGCCGTTATCAATCTCCAAGGCGGGAATTCGCACCACGGGATTTATTGATTGAGCTTTTTCCCATTCGTCGAAGGGGGCCAGCACCACTTGCTCAAAAGGTTGTTGCATCACATTCAAGCTCACAGCAACGCGGCGAACGAAGGGCGAAAGATAGCGACCGTAAAGTTTCATAACACTAGTCCTTTTGTTTAGTTTAGCTGCGCTTTCTTATGCGCCATTGAATGTGATCATCTCCGACCGCTGGAGAAGCCAACAGTTCCAGAATTAAAAAGCGATCATGCGCTGCCGCAAGGCCTTCAATCAAGCCGTGCCAACCTTCAAACACCGCTGGATGAGGTTGATCCATCCCGCGACCGAGACGCCAACTGTCCCATTCAACCAACGCGTTATTGGCATCGCCAGAGATGGCGGTGGAAGCTCCCTCGGCTTCTCCAAGTTTCTTTAATAAGATAGCAAGGCCGAGAGCTCCATCCGTGTAATTAACAAGTTCAAAGCCTGCGGCGAGCTTTTGATAAAGCTGGGCACCAATGAGAAAGCCTGTATGGCGCCCGAGATGGCCACCATCACTCGGGCCAAATAGTTCTGTTAGAAGCGGTAACCCTGTTCGAACATATTCCATGGCGTAGTTGCGATAAGCTTTATCAAGCCGCTCTTGGGGCCATTGTTCTAAAGGTAATTTTGGTGCGTATTTTGGGTCGAAGCGTGGAGGCAGTTCTCCTGGTCGAAAAGTTAAGCGTTCGTCGGGTGCCAGCTCGTGATTAAATTCTAGGAAGTACCCTGCCAACCCATGTTGCGCGTCAGGGGTTTGTGCTGTGCAAACAAACCCTAAGCGAGGATTTTTTAGGCTAGGTCCATTTTCAGCATACCAACCTTCCAGCATGCCTCTTGAGACTTCTGTGGGGATTCCGCAAATGCTGGCATCTGGGTAAATCCAGCGTGGCGGGGGAAAGCGTACCCAGGCTTTGGTATCGCTTTCCGCCATGTACTCGACATCCACGCCACCTATTTTATTTGAAAGGTAGTGATAAGCTGCCGCGGCTTGAGCGTCAGGCAGATTGGTGAGACCTAATTTTTCAAAGCTTGAAAGAAACTTAGCTTTATGCTGCCTTCGAAAAAGCGCTTTTGTCCAAAGACCAGCATCTTTAGAGCCTCGCTTTAGGCTCACAGTTAACATCAATCCGGTTTGATAAGCGTGATATAGGTCCGCTGCCGCTTTGAGCGGGTTAGCGCTCATAAGATTCATCCATTTGGGACGCCGGAACCCAGACTCCTCCTCGAAATGCTTCGAGTCCAGGAAAGCGACGCTTGTAGTCCATCGTGTTGCTGCCTGCGATCCAATATCCCAGGTAGACGTGGTCTAGATTAAGGTTCCGAGCTCGCCGAATTAGTTCCAAAACGATGTATTTTCCGAGACTGCGTTTTCTCTCCTCCGGCTCGAAAAAGCTGTAAACGGCAGACAGGGAATCATTTGCAAGATCTATTAGGCAAACAGCCATTAACTGTCCTGCGTTAGTGCGATGCTCGATAACTGCAGTGTCTACAGATGTATTTTCGATCATGGCGCAATAATCTCGCCATCCCATTTCCGCCATGTCGCTGTCGGGGTGGCGTTTTTCTAGATAATTTTTGAAAAGGTCAAAGTGCTCTCGCAACGCATTAGGAGCGAGTTCTAAAGTGGTAAGGTCTGAATTAAGTCTTGAAATTCGCCGCATTGAGCGGGTTTCTTGAAATGTATCGACTGGAATTCGAACAGGCACACAAGCATTACAGCCTTTGCAAGCCGGTCTATACGCCAGTCCGTGGCTGCGGCGGAATCCTGCTCTGGCAAGGTCGCCAAAGAAAGAACCGGCATCATCAGTTTTCAGCTCTATCACTAACTTTTGTTCCACTCTGCCTGACATATAGGGGCAGGGGGTGGGGGCTGTAGCGAAGAATTGCCTGATGCGGTTGGGCCGAGAGAAATCCATAAGAGTATGCTGCTGACGTCTTTGCTGGCTCGGTCTTGATTTGGAGGTTGTAAATATAACAACTTTATATCCGGCGGCAATCTGGTCGAACTACCACTTCGAGTGTTATTTTCATTTAAATTAATTGCTCCGATAGTTTTTTAAGGCCTCGCAAATGATTGATGCGCGCAATTTCAGAGATACTCTTGGTCGTGTGCCGACGGGCGTATGTATTATCACTACGCAAAACGAGGCAGGCATTTTAGATGGGGTAACCGTCGGCTCGTTTGGCTCTCTCTCGTTGGACCCGCCTCTTGTGTTGTGGAGCTTAGACAGCAAGGCAAACTGCCATCAAGCCTTCCGGGCCGCGAAGTCCTTTGCAGTCAACGTGCTTTCTGAAGATCAGACGGACCTATCACGTGTCTTTGCTACGAAAGAGGCGCGGCCTTGGAGTGAATTGACCCATAAACCAGCGCCAAAGACGGGGGCGCCAATCTTCGAAAATTGTTGTGCCTACATCGAGTGTGAAATGGAAGCAATTCATGAAGGCGGCGATCACGACCTATTTATTGGCCGCGTGGTTAGATTAGAGGCAGCTGCAAGTGGTCGGCCGCTGCTTTACTTCGGCGGATCCTATCGTCGCTTGGATACCGATCGGGTGGATTGATCCCTATAAAATTGCGCGAAACCGACGTCTTCTTATAATTTTTGTGCAGAAAACTTTGAAGCGAATTGGATAGATTTAAGGTCTTTTATGGTTGAACAATGACCTTTCCAAACACCTCCCGATCTTCAATAACGCGAAGTGCTTCTCCCGCCTCTTTCAGTGAGTAAATGCGGTCGATTGGCGGCTCCATCCTGCCATCTTCGATCATCTGCATTAGGGCTTCCAGATCCTCAACTGTCCAAGAATTGGAGCCGAGAATCTTCAGCTCAAAAGTCCAAATGAAGCGAATATCTGTCTTTGGATCATAACCCGCAGTTGCTCCGCAGGTCAGGACTTTACCTCCACGCTTTAAAGCCTTGAAAGATGGAACCCAGGTGTCACCGCCTGTGAAGTTCACAACCACATCAACTCCGCCTTCAAAAGTACGCCGGTGAGGCTTGCCATATTTTCCAAAAATGGCTTTTTCGAACTGTTCTTCCTCGTAGTTGATGCCCCAGTCAGCCCCAAGAGCCTTAAGACGGTCTATTTTGTCCTGACTTGAAGCTCCAACAATGACCTCGCACCCAGCCATCTTGGCCAGAATAACACAGCAGGTGCCCACGCCCCCAGACGCACCCAAAACTAAGACTTTATCGCCTTTCTGAATGTCACCATTTGTGAACATCATCCTATGGGCGGTGCCGTAGGCCACCGGTAAGGCTGCGGCTTGGGCAAAAGTGACGCCATCAGGCACCCGTATCAACTGACTTTCATTGGCCAGGAAAAATTCTGCGAGCCCACCATCGAACATCTCTCCGGTTAAGCCACGCTTTGGGTCAATCGGATTTATTAGAACACGGTCACCTATCGACCAATCTTTAACCCCTTCGCCAAGCTCTACTATCTCGCCGGCAACATCAAGGCCAATAATCACCGGTAAGGGTACTTTGATACCAGGCATGCCACGTCGGGTAAAAACGTCATGATAGTTCAGCGAGCATGCACCTACTTTGATTACCGCCTGCCCTGGACCTGCTTTAGGATCAGGGTAATCCGCTCGATAGACGAGTTTATCCATTCCGCCATGTTCGGTAAGGACCATTGCTCGCATGACACCCCTCCAAAAATAAGAAACAACGATTAAAGAGCAAACGAATAGCGCTAATCCTCTCTAATCATAGGAACAATAAGATTAAATATGAACACTTGCTTGTGTTTAAGAGCGCGGCGAAACAGCCTAGCGAATGCCTTCGAATTCGCAGAAATCTTAGCTTTTTTAGCTATTTCAAACCTACAGCTAACCTCAAATGGCTGATGAAACGTGAATAGCAACTTTTTGCTGCCGACTTGGAGCCTAAAAAGCGTTGAGAGTGCTTGGATCTTCAGTCCCGCTTTCGGATGGAGCGGTGTGTCGAGTATTGCATCAATAAAATACCCCCGATGATCATTGCCGCTCCGATGAATTGGCCAGCTCTAAGGGTTTCACCCAGAAGAAGGATAGCAACCAGAACTGTGGCTACGGGTTGAATGTTATTTGCAACTGCACTGCGTTCAGGACCTATAAGTGGGAGGGCAATGTAGAGCAGCGGGATAGAGGCCGCCTGCAAAGCTGCAGCGCTCAACATTGCTGACCAACCGGTGATCGTTACGGGCATCGGAGGCCCATCAGAAATAAAAGCGGCTAGAGTTAAGACAATTGCCGCCACCAGCGCCATTTGTGTCATGGTTATAAGGGGGTCATTGCCGGATAATGCGCGTGCAACCCAGGTCAATTGGATTGCGCACACACAGCCCGCACTTAATCCTAGGGCCATGCCGCGCCAGTCTAGTTCTTGAAAACCAACCCCGAGCATAAGAGCCAATCCGGCAAATGCTATCAGCGTAGCGAGTACTTTGAGCGGGGGAGGAGCTGTCTTATCGATGGCTGCTACCAGCAAGGTTGTCAGCGGCGGATAAATGAAGAACAACAGTGCTGCGACAGCTGCTGGAATAAATTCGGCAGCAGCTATGTTTCCGTAGAAAAGATATGACATTAGAGCACCTGCACCAATGCAGTGCAGTGTTATCCTTCTGGATAGGTGGAACCGACGTCCTGAAGCAGCACAGAAAATGACCAGGAAAATTACTAAAAGCCAAGCTCTAGGAAGAGCTATAGAGAGACCATTAGCGCCAGCTTCATAAGCGATCCTGGAAATTGCTATGGCTGTGCCTAGGCCGATTGATCCAACGAGAGAAAGACTTAAGCCAAAAGTATCCTTTGACCGGGGCTGCGCTGCCGCCATATTTTTTAGACCTCAAGTCAGGGAAGTTTTGAAAAGCATCGCTTCGTCCTTTAAAAAGAAACAAAGTAATGCAGTTGCACTCTCACTCTCGCATGGCAGGAAAACACGCTAATGATTCATCTTTACAGCTGGAATACCTCGAACGGCAAGAAAATCTCTGTCGCTCTAGAGGAAATGGGACTCTCTTATGAGTTTCACCCGATCAATATTTCCAAAGATGAACAGTTTCAGCCTCATTTTTTAAAGATAAGCCCCAACAACCGGATCCCAGCTATTATTGATACTGATGGGCCTAATGGAAGGGAAATAAGTGTTTTTGAGTCAGGCGCGATTTTAATTTATTTGGCGGAAAAGACTGGCAAGTTTATGCCCAAAGATGCCCATAAGCGCATTGAAGTTTTGGAATGGCTAATGTGGCAGATGGGTGGCCTTGGGCCGATGCAAGGTCAAGCGCACCATTTCCGTCGTGCTGCAAAAGAGCAGGTGCCATATGGAATTAAACGTTATACCGATGAGACGAACCGCCTCTATGGAGTGCTGAATAAAAGATTAGAAGGCCGTGACTTCATTTGTTCTGAAATTTCTATCGCAGACTTTGCTTGCATCGGATGGGTCAGTCGGTGGGAGTGGGTCGACATCGATTGGGGAAATTTTCCAAACCTTAAGGCCTGGTTCGACAGAATGATGGCACGACCAGCGGTCGCGAAGGGAATGGACATACAAGCTGTATAAAAAGTTTTATCAATTAGGCTTGGTTATCTTCAATAAATGCAGTCAGATGCCGGATCTGGTTTTTGCGGGAAAAAGTTTATTCACACATTCCAGAGCCCATTTTTTCTTTAACTGGATTAATTCGTTGAGTCTTGGAGAATTTCTTCTCGGTGTTGGTCTAGTGCTGGCGGCGGTCTGTCCGCCTTAGGCCCATCCACGTTTGCTTTAAAGGCAGCGCCAATGCCTGGTACTGAACGATCAAGACCAGCGACATTGTCAAATGTAAGAAGTAAATCGCGATGAGCGAGAGTGGGATGTTTTAGTGCTTCTGGTATTGGCAGTTGCGGTGCTGCAGGCACGCCCACCGCCGCCAACCGCTTTTCCCAGTTAAAGGCGCTATCCTTAGATAGATTTGCTTCCATGACAGTTTTGACAGCTTCTGGATGCGACTTTCGAGCCGCCGTATCCTTAAAACGTGGATCGTCGATCAATTCGGGTTTCTCGAATGCTTGAGCTAAGCCGCTCCAGTGTCCATCGGTAAGAGCGCTAATCATTAGCTTGCCATTGCCCGTTTCAAATAGTCCAGAAGTGGGAAGTAATGCTGGAGACGAATTGCCCATAAGTGGCTGCTCAAGCCCAATCGCCTGGTATTGTATGATGGCCTGAGCTTGCATCGTCAGCGCTACGTCAAACATAGCAACGTCCAAATGCTGACCTTCTCCCGTTTGGCTGCGACGGAATAGTGCCGATGATATGGCAAAAGCTGCCGTCATCCCGGTGGCCATATCAACAACATTAAAGCCAACCCGACACGGCCCACTCTCTGGATGGCCGGTCAGGGCAATCATTCCAGAAACGGCCTGGATGGCGCCGTCATAGGCTGGTGCTCCGGCATAAGGTCCTTCCTGGCCATATCCCGATATTGAGCAGTAAACGATGTCTGGCTTTATCGTTTTCGCCCATTCATAGCCATAGCCCAGTTTGTCTATAGCTCCTGCTTTGAAGTTCTGAACAATAACGTCAGCTGATTTGACCAGTTTTTCTAATATAGGCCGTGTCGCCGATGCCTTTAAATCGAGGGCAATGGACCGTTTTCCGGCATTTACGCTTAAGAAGATTGGAGAAAATCCAGCCTGCCCAAGTTCGTTATCGCCCATTATTGACCGTCCTTGGTCACCACCTTTTTGACCAGGTTTAGACGGTTGTTCGATTTTGATTACATCTGCTCCGAGGAGGGCCATTTGCTCTGCACAAAATGGTCCCGCGAGTACTTGAGTGAAATCAATTACTCTAATGCCTTCAAAAGCGCGTGCCATCGACGTCTCCCACTGAATCAACGAACAGGATAAGCTGGCTTTACCAGCATGCTCAACGTTGTCGATAAAAAGAATTGATGCGCGTTTGAGCTTCGGCATTACCTGCTGGTTTTTAGCATTAAAAAATCAACCGGTCGGTTATTTTCAATTGCTAGAGCCCAGTTTGATACTCTTACGCGGCCAAAGCACAGCAAATATTTTTCATGGTATGAATACCGCTATATTGAGTTTCAACACGAAATTTTTCCTCCCTTCAAAGGATTGAATTCCTGATGAAACCCTGCCGTCCGCTTTATGTGTTTGGCTATGGCTCGTTAATGTGGAGGCCTGATTTTCCATTTACATGGAGCGAATCAGCTCTTGCGATAGGTCATAGCCGAAGCCTCTGCGTTTGGTCATCGACCTATCGCGGTAGCCCAGAGCGGCCAGGTCTTGTTTTTGGTCTAGATGAAACGCCCGGACGTAAAGCTCGCGGCCTACTTTTCAAAGTTGAACAAGAGGATCGCCGACGAGTTATTCATTATCTATTCCAGCGGGAGTTGATTTACCCGATTTATCAACCTAGCCAAGTTTTGGTTCAGACAAAGGATGATATCTTCCAAGCGCTTACTTTTACTGTTGATCGAAGTGATCCCGCATACGCCGTGAACATAAATCATTCTGTCCGACGTGCTGCAATTGCGTCAGGTCGAGGAAGGGCTGGTCGGGCTAAGGATTACCTTGCCAATGCATTGATGAAATTGAGGGAATTGGGTGTTCAGGAGCCAGCTTTGGAAGCGGATCTTGCTGCTGCAGAAGCATTACCTGACGATCCTGATTTGCTCTTCGGCCTCCTCAACAAGGCGATGCGTTGCCGTCTCGATCTCGTCTTCAAGCCGGTGCATGAACGTCCGTCTGTCTAACCCAGGTGGGATGGATGGCAGAAATTCAATGACTACCGTTCCCCTTCTTTTTTTGAATGCATTACGCCCCCAAAAGACGCCAGAATTTAGCGCAACCGGTATAGTTGGAAGATCTAGACCTCTATACAACGCTGCTGTGCCTGCAAGATAGGCAGGAGGCGCACCAGGTGCCCGACGTGTGCCTTCGGGAAATATAATCACTGGCCGTCCAGTTTTTATTATGCGCGCTGTTTCCGTTAACATTCGTCTGATAGCAGTAGCTCCAGATGCACGGTCAATGGCAACCATTCCTGCCCGCCAGAGATAAGGGCCTACCGGTGGTAAAAATAGCAGTGAACGCTTCATAATGAAGGTGGGTTGTTTGAGGATTACCGCAAATGCCAGTGTTTCCCAGGCGGATTGGTGTTTAGCTGCAATAATCGCTGTTTTATGAGGTACAACGCCTCTGACCTCAAATTTTAGGCCAACAATTTTATCCAGTAATCTAAGACAAATATGGCCCCAAAGGTTTCCATACCAGTTTACCCACTTTTCTGGCCCCATTAAGAGGGGAAGCCCTAAAATCCCCAATGCAAGCGTGATGATGCAAAAAATTGCATTAAACAACGCTGATCGGATCAAATTCATTAGTTGTTTCCAAAAGAGAAAGGCATGGCTTCGGTCCAACTCCAGGTTTTGAAAAGCGCAGGGCAAGGTCCAGTTCTATCATCCGAAGCATCGCCTTGAACTGAAGAATCGCATATGTCTATAAAAAATTCGGGCTTTGGGACATCGTTTCCATCGCTGGAAAAGCTCTTTTGCAATGAGATCCAATGCTGCTTCTTTGTCCTAACTGTGACGCGCGATACCTGACCCCAGATGATCAAATTGGACCAAATGGTAGACGGGTTAGGTGTGCAAGGTGTGCGCATGTTTGGTTTGTTGAACTAAAACTTTCAGCAAAGAAGTCGGAGGAACCCGAACTTAGAAGCGCGGGCACTCAAAATCACGATTCAGCAGCAAAAAGGCCTCAGCCACAACAACCATCGTCCAGTGACAACGTGGTTAAGATTGAACCGCTTCCTCCTTCACGTGTTCCAGCAATTCGAACGACAAAAGTGAAGAAAAACAGATTTCTAGGTTGGTTTTTATCTGCGGCCATTGTTATTGCTTTTATTATCAATTTAGCGCCTGTTCGTGAGCAGCTAGATTTTGTTTGGCCCGCTGTGACCAAGGTGTTTCAGGCATTTGAAACCTTAACCGCCACAGAGGAGGTTAAAAATATAGACTCGCCGCTAGAAGTTGATCTTTTTGCTAACGAATGGATTAAGACAGAATCAGGCACGCAATTAATAGTTCGTGGAGTGGTAGTTAATGGATCTGAATTCGAGCAGCCCGCTCAGTTCTTAAGAATACGTTTATATGATGCTCTGGAACAAAAGATTCGTGATAGGCGAGATGAGGTGGCTGGAGGGGTTTTTAGTCCCTGGGAACGAAGGCCATTCTATATGATTTTCGAAAACCCGGGCGATGTAGTTCGGGCTCTGCCGACTTTGGGGGCAGCAGAATAAACAAAGCTTTTTGAACAGCTAAACCCGTATTCAAAAATCCTCGCAGCTTTGTATTGGTAGTCTTCCCAGCCTTATCTAAGCAATTCTGCCATTGCGTCGACGGCGAGGCGATATCCAGCGATTCCAAATCCTGCAATGGTTCCGGTAGCAGCGAGCGATACATACGAAGTATGCCTAAAGCTTTCTCGAGTGTGGGGGTTAGAAATGTGTAATTCGATGACTGGACCCTTTACCATTTTTAAGGCATCCAGGATCGCAACAGAGGTGTGCGTGTAAGCAGCAGGGTTGATGATAATTCCATCGAATTTTTCGACCGCCTCTTGTATCCAGCCGACAAGCTCTCCCTCGAAGTTAGATTGCCGGAATTCAATCTTCAGGCCGTGTTTTTCCGCCTGATTTTCTGAAATTTGCTTAATTTCAGCGAGAGTGGTGGCCCCATATATGTCTGGCTCGCGGACCCCGAGCATATTTAGGTTCGGTCCATTCAAAAATAAGATAGGCTTGGACATCACAACGCTTCCTTAAGGTCTAACGGCTAATCCGCCGCATAAGCCGAGCAATAAAAAGATGCAAGTTTCAAGAGTACGACTTCTGGAGCTTCTGCCTGATAATCGCGAAAATGGAAAGTGAATGCTGCTAATCTGACCCAAACTGAATTGTTTCAATTCAGCATTTTTATTCTGAGCAAACAGCAAAAACTTGTTGCATTTTTGTTTTTATTTCTAGGGAGTTGGCGTTCTTCGCGGTGATGAAGCTAAATGCGACGATGACAATTTTTGGGAGGCCAATATGACGTCGACGTATAAGGTGGAAGTTCAGGACGTTGTTTATCATGTGATTGATGGATTTGAGCTTTTAGCAAGGCTTTATCAGCCTCTCGGAGATGGTCCTTTCATTGGTGTTGTTGAAGTTCATGGAGGTGCATGGACCACAAATGACCGTCTTACCAACGTTGATATAGCTCTTCCGTTGGCCGCAAGTGGTGTGGTGGTTATGGCGATTGATTTTAGAATGCCTCCATCAAAATACCCTGCATCAATGCAGGATGTGAATCTCGCAGTTCGTTGGCTCAAGTCGAAAGCAGAAGCCTTCAAAGTGATAGAATCCACAATCGGCATCTTAGGAACATCAAGCGGCGGTCACCAAGCTATGCTCTCCGCTCTTCGCCCATCGTATCCCGATTATGCCACGCATACTTTAGCTGGTGGGTATGATGCGACCGTGAGCTTTGCCGCTTTGTGCTGGCCAGTTCTAGACCCAATCGCTCGCTATCGCATGGTTACGTCAAACGGCAACGAAAGGCTCGCTAACGCCCACCATGCCTATTGGCCTAATGAAGAATCCATGGTTGATGGTAACCCCCAACTAATTATTGAGCGCGGCGAAGCTAAACGCTTACCTCCAGTGTTAATTATCCAGGGTAGTAAAGACGATAATTTAACGCCAGATATGGCTGAGAGATTTGCATCTGCTTATTCAGCATCTGGCGGACTGATTCAGCTTGAGAAATTCATTGGGGCGCCGCACGCTTTTATTGCAAAGGATCCGTCGTCTCCAGATTCCATTCGCGCAATTCAGACGCTCATCGAATTCATAGGGAGAGAGCGATGAGTAAAGAGAGAGGAGGTGAACGTGGGAATTGAAATCATAAGTATGCTTCATGCAGGCTTTCGCTGCGGGCCGTCAAAAGAAGACGTTGATCAGGCGCAAGAGTTTTACGGCGGGCTTCTAGGGCTTGAAATTGACCAAAAGCGGCCCGAGATCCCTGGCATTCCAGGGTTCTGGACAAATCTCAAGCCTGGCGACCGGTCCCAGCAGCTTCATGTGATGGGAGCTTCGGGGGCTTCACCAGTTGCGCGATCCAACCAAGAAGATCCGACGCGCGTGCATCTCGCTTTTGCGGTTAAGGATCTTGCGTCGGCAAGAGATGAACTTCAAAAGAAAAAAATAAAATTCTGGGAGTACAAAGCGCTAGTGGGAAACGCTTCAACTCAGATTTTCTTTGAGGATCCGTTTGGCAACGTAATAGAAATTCAACAGACTAAAAATTAGTCCAATTAAGGTTGGTTAGAAATTAGAATTACAGCCTTTTAACTCTCTGGTCGTGTTGCAGCGATCATGTAGTTCATTGAAAGATCGTTGCTACGTTTCCAATCATCGGTGAAAAGATCGTAACTAACGCCCTCGGGTTTGTGAACAATAAGACCTTCTTCACGAAGTGGCCGAGCCAATTCAGATGGCTTTAAGAATTTGCGCCAATTGTGGGTCCCGCGCGGCAGCCATCCGACGATATACTCTGCTGTAAACTTCGCCAACAACAAGGCTTTAGGGGTCCTGTTTATGGTTGATGTTATTAGTAAGCCGCCGGGACGGGTGAGAGTTGCGATAGCACGCAGAAAAACGTCAGGTTCTGGAACATGTTCGACGACCTCCAGAGCTATCACCAAATCAAATGTTCTGTTTTTTGATGCTAAGTTCTCGGCAGTGTCCAGTTCATAATCGATTTTAAGGCCTGAGCTCTCAGCATGGGATTTAGCCGCTTCTATATTTTTGTTTGTTACGTCTATCCCTAAGGTCTGTGCTCCCAGTCTTGCTAGGGGTTCAGTTGCAAGCCCACCGCCACAGCCAACATCTAAGGCCTGGAGGCCATCGAGTTGGCCAATCCCCCGAGGGCGCCCTAGGTGTGCAGAAACCATGTCTGCGATAAACCCCATCCGGACTGGGCCTAGGCGGTGCAAAGGACGAAATGCACCATCTGGATCCCACCATTGATCCGCAAGGGCTGCAAACTGCTCTGCTTCCCGCGGGTCAATGCTTCCTGCGGCGATTACACTCATCAGACGTCAACTCCTCGACCTTAGCTTGCGGGCGGTCGTTCAGACCAATATGTTGCGCAAAATGTTGTCAGGCAACAGTTATCGGTCTGGGCGCAGACGCTATTAAGTCATTGTGAGCTCAAAGGGTATTCCGAAGTGACGCGCATCGTCCAAAAATTTGGTGGTACTTCTGTCGCTAATCTCGACCGCATTCGTAATGTGGCCGCTCGAGTCAAATTAGCCCACGAATCTGGTGATCAGGTCGCTGTTGTCGTATCCGCTATGGCCGGAGAAACGAATAAGCTGGTCGACTTGGTCAAGCAAGCCTCTTCCCTTCACGATGCCGCCGAGTATGACACGGTAGTGGCGACTGGGGAACAAGTCACAGCAGGTCTGCTAGCCATAGTGCTTCAGTCTATGGGAGTGGAGGCTCGATCATTTTTGGGTTGGCAACTGCCCCTTAAAACCGATGGGATCCATGGCCGAGCTCGGATTGATGAGATTGATGGCCGAGAAGCTGTTGAGTTAATGGAGCAGGGCGTTGTGGTTGTCGTCGCTGGTTTTCAGGGGATTGGGCCGGATGGAAGGGTGACAACACTCGGCCGAGGTGGTTCAGATACGACCGCAGTGGCGCTGGCAGCAGCCTTCAAGGCTGATCGTTGCGATATATATACCGATGTAGATGGTGTTTATACCTGTGACCCAAGAATTGTTCCAAAGGCGCGCAAAATTGATCGCATTACTTATGAGGAAATGTTGGAGCTAGCCTCTCAAGGCGCCAAGGTATTGCAGACGCGTTCAGTTGAAATGGCAATGAATTTTAATGTGCCGGTTACAGTTCTCTCTAGTTTTGAAGACAAGCCAGGGACTGTTGTTGCGGCGGAGGTAGAAGACATGGAGCAGGAAGTTGTTACTGGAATCGCCTATGACAAAAATGAAGCAAAAATAACCCTCTCAAGTGTTGATGACCGTCCTGGAGTAGCTGCGGCCATTTTTGGACCTCTGACTGAAGCGGAAATTAATGTTGATATGATTGTCCAGAACGTATCTGCCGACGGTCAAACAACTGATATGACTTTTACTGTCACAGAGGCAGATTTCGATCGCACAATTGATCATCTTAATCGCCACAAGAGTGAAATTGGATTTCGAGAGATTTTAGCTGATCGAAATGTTGCAAAGATTTCTGTTGTTGGCGTCGGAATGCGCAGCCACGCGGGTGTGGCTCAACGAATGTTTCAAGCATTGGCGGACAAAGGCGTAAATATTCAAGTAATTTCCACGTCAGAAATTAAAGTCAGCGTCCTGATCTCTGAAGATTATTTAGAGCTAGCTCTTAGATCACTTCACACTGCTTACGGCCTCGACTCAGAGTAATCAAAATGGATAAATCAGCTGCACGAGCGCATATTAAGCTTTTATCTTCTCGTGGGCGGGAGCTGCTTGGCGTTGAACACGCCATCTTAGGCGGTGCGATGACTTGGGTGTCGGAGCGAAACCTTGTCGCGGCTATTTCGAACGCTGGAGGCTTTGGTGTAATTGCCTGCGGCTCTATGACTACAGAGCTTCTCCGGTCAGAGATAAGAGCGACCAAATCCCTTACGTCTAAGCCTTTTGGCGTTAATCTGATAGTGATGCACCCCGACTTGTTGGATCTCATTGAGGTCTGTGGCGAGGAACAGGTTGGTTGCATTGTTTTGGCAGGTGGCATCCCTCCACGATCTGCTATGCGACGGGTAAAGGAATTAGGCGCATCGTTAATTGGATTTGCGCCAGCTTTAGGAATTGCAAGAAAATTGGTGCGCGATGGGGTCGATGGATTGATAATTGAGGGCACCGAAGCTGGTGGCCACATTGGTCCAGTTTCAACTTCGGTCTTAGCCCAAGAGATTCTTCCTAATATTTCTGAAGTACCAGTATTTGTTGCGGGTGGGATCGGCCGGGGTGAAGCAATTTTGTCGTACCTAGAAATGGGTGCGGCGGGATGCCAGCTAGGTACACGTTTTGTCTGTGCGGCAGAATCAATCGCCCATCCAAAATTTAAGGAAGCGTTTGTTAAAGGAGCAGCGCGGGATGCCATGCCGAGTGTTCAGGTTGACCCAAGGTTTCCTGTAATCCCAGTGCGCGCCCTACAAAATGAAGCGCAGAAGCGCTTTGTAGAAACACAGCATTCAGTTATTGCACGATGGCGTTCTGGTGAACTTGACCAGAAGGCGGCGCAGCTGGAGATTGAGCATTTCTGGGCAGGTGCTTTGCGAAGAGCTGTTGTTGATGGCGACGTGGAAGGTGGATCCATGATGGCTGGACAAAGCGTGGGAATGATAAACGAAGTTCAGCCCACTTCCGTAATTATCTCTGAACTTCTCGAGCAGGCAGAGGATGCTCTGGTTCGACGTTGAGTAAGTTAGATTCAACGAAATGGTAAATTTGGAAAAGTCGGGTTCTAACGAAAGCAACACTGGGTGGCGCACGATGCTGCGCGCTGTTCGCGACGCTGTAGGACATCCTGCGCCGGCTCCCGTGCGCCTGGCTAAGGTTGTGGACGTTATTGCCAAAGTGCTTCGTGCGGATGTTTGTTCGTTGTATCTCAGGCAGCGCGACGGTGCGATGGCATTAGCTGCGACACACGGATTGCGAGCAGAAGCCGTATTCAGCACCAGACTTGCTCCTGGTGAAGGTCTGGTTGGTTTAGCTGCGGCAGCTACAGGCCCGATAGCAATCCAAGATGTTCAAAATCATCCATCCTTCGCCTATCGGCCAGAAACTGGTGAAGATGCTTACAGTACTTTTTTGGGTGCACCACTGCTCCGAAGTGGGATAGTTGGCGGAGTTCTTGTTATTCAGCATGTTGCTGATCGATCCTACGATGACGATGACATAGAAGCTTTGGCAATCGTTGCGTCCCTGATGGCGGAAGTGGCTGCGGATCCCGATTTTTTGGCTTTCGTTGCTAATGATGAGAATGCTCCAACTGCACGGATCGCGGGCATTCGTATATCTCCCGGGCTGTCCATTGGCGTCGCAGCTATGCGCGATCCACCTTTACCAATTCAGCGCATGGTTGCGGAAGATATTCCCTTTGAAATCAAGCGTCTGGAATCTGCGGTAGAGCGGATGCTGGGTGAACTTGATAACCTCCTATCAACACCAGACCTGCAAACCTCAGGTGAGCATCGGGATGTCTTAGAAGCTTTTCGGCTTGCTGCCAGTGATGATGCGTGGATTAGGCGCATTCGAAAGGGCGTTGAACAAGGAATGACAGCCGAAGTTGCGGCTCGGCGCGTTCAAACTGAAGCTCGGGTTAGGCTTCGTCGCGCTCCTTCTGCCTATCTTCGCGAACGGCTTGCTGATCTTGATGATCTCGCCGGACGTTTAGTTCGGGGTTTGGCATTAGAAGCTGGTGAACCAGATTTTGCTGAATTGCCTAAGCAATCAATTCTTTTTGCCCATGCCATGGGTCCTGCGGAACTCCTGGAGCTTGATCGCTCTCGAATTGTTGGATTGGTCCTAGAAGAGGGATCTCTATCGTCCCATGTAGCAGTCGTAGCCAGAGCTCTAAGCATTCCAGCAATAGCTGGGGTCCCTGGAGCTTTAAGTATTGTTCAGCCGGGTGACCAGATTATTCTTGATGCTGACCATGCCCAGGCACTTTTGCGTCCGGCCGCACAGGTTCTATCGACATTTAAGGCATCTGCAGCTGCTAGGTCAGCTCGGAAGGCAAGTTATGCCAATACCGGTCATGGCCCCGCTCATACGCGTGATGGTCATAGAATATCGATCATGGCTAACGCCGGTCTGCTTTTGGATGTGGAGACGGCGATTAATGAAGACGCCGAGGGCATTGGCCTGTTCAGGACTGAGTTGTCATTTCTTGGGCGATCTGGCTTACCTACTCTTGATGAGCAGATAGCGCTTTATTCTGAAGTGCGACGTATTTCTGGAGGCAGGCCGATCGCTTTTCGGACGTTTGATCATGGAGGCGACAAAACTCCAGCTGCCCTGATTAATCATCGAGAGGCCAACCCTGCCCTTGGTTGGAGGGCGATACGCATCGCATTAGATTTACCCGATTCTCTGCGGGAACAGCTCTATGCTCTAGCCGTGGCGGCGGCAAATGACGATCTAAATGTCATGTTCCCAATGGTGGCCGAGGTGGACGAGATTAGGCAAGCGCGCGCTATTTTGGGGGTGGCTCTCAATCAGGCGGCGTCGGACGGAAAGGCTCCGAGGCGGGTAAATGTAGGAGTTGCCATAGAAACGCCGTCCCTAGTTTGGCAAGGTGAGCGGGCTCTAAGGCGAATGGATTTCGCCACCGTAGGAACTAATGATTTACTGCAATTTACGTTTGCTGCTGATCGGGACGGAGTTCGAATGAATGACCGATACGACTCTTTATCCCCGCCAGCCCTATCAATGCTGCGCCATATTGTTCGTGCTGCTCGGAGGGCTGGTACTCCGCTTTCGGTATGTGGGGAGATGGCGTCCGATCCCCTGGGGGCTATAGCCTTAGCTGGTCTTGGAATTAAAAATCTATCGGTTTCACCGTCTTCCGTTAGCTTGATAAAAGAGATCGTAAGGAATCTTGATACAACAACCGTAAAAAAACTGATCGATGAATTAATCGACTCAGAAGAGCACAGCGTACGCAGTCAGATTCATGAATTTGCTGTGAGTCACGGATTACCGTTAGAAGAATGATTATATCCGTTGATGTTCGTGGACTGTGCAGTTAAAAGAAATACTGGAGTCTGTAGGGTCAAGCTTGGTGTCTTTAAATAGATACGGGCGGCTATCAGACGTTTTTGTGGCTGGGTCGGAAGTTCCTGAAGTGGTTAACAAGAGCAATCTAAAGCTTTGGGTTGTGGCTGGTAATTCCAGCTCTTCAGGTCCAAAAGCTGCTCCTCAAAGGGATGAGTCTGTCGGTTTTTTCCTCAGATCCCTCCGTGAGAACCAAGGAATCACAGTTGATGAAGTAGCGCGGCAGACCCGTATACGGGGAGCCTATATTGATGCGATTGAGGATGATCGCTTTGATGCCTTACCAGGGCGAGCCTATGCGCTTGGTTTTGTGCGCACTTACGCAGAATATCTTGGAGCAGATGTTGAAGCTGCGGCGCGTTCCGTGCAGGCGAGCATTGCAGGAATTCCAACACCGCCTCTGAGGGCTAGGATTCCTGAAGCTGAGCGCGAACCTCGAACCGCAGTAGCCGCCGCCGCATTAGTTTGCTTGGTATTGGCTGGCTACGTCTATTGGTATTTTTACAATAATAAGGCTCGGTTTGAGAGCGCTGCTGAGACTTTTGCGCAAGCAGACGCCCCAGTTTTTTTAGATGCTGCGGAACCAGTGCCTCCCATTGCTGCTCCTTATCGCCCTTATAAGGATTTGGAGCCTCCGGTGACCCGGACAGTTGCTGCCTTGCAGCTTCCTACTGAAAATAAAGAAGCACGTGTCACACCTCTGCCCCCTTCGCGTCAAATTCCAACGACCGAAACCCTTACCGTCGAAGTTAAGCCCGCCAACCTCCCGGCCAAGATAGACCTTGCTGTCGACCTTCCTGAGCCTCGCCTCGCTATGCTGCAGGCTGATCAAAATTGGTCTATACCAGCAGTAGGCCCGGCAATGGCGTCAACAGGATTATCGCACGCGCCAGTGACGCACACCCGCAAGCCCATGTCGCCGTCTGTTGATGATGGTGCTGCGTTGCCACAGCCAGCTGCGGGAATGGTCAAATTGCGAGCGGTTGTTGATACTTGGATCGAAATTCGTTCGGTTAAGACCGGTAAGATTCTGTTTTCGCGAGTGCTGCGCGAAGGCGAAATTTATGAAGTGCCGGATCGTACGGGATTAACTATGACAGCAGGAAATGCGGGGGGGCTTGAGGTACGTGTTGACGATCGTTTGGCACCACCTATCGGTAAATACGGTCAGGTTGTGCGCGATTTGCACTTAGTAGCAAACGACCTTCTTGCAGGTCGCCTATAAATTTACTGCACTCGTAGCCCGATATTTGGGGCAATGTGCTGGTGTAAAATCTCAACTGCCTGGGTGTATTTAAAATGAGCGTTCGACCTTACCGTGACATTGAACGTCGTAAGTCGCGTAAGATCATGATTGGAAACGTTGCCGTTGGCGGTGACGCTCCTATTACCGTTCAGACGATGACTAACACCTTAACGAGCAATCCTGGTGCCACAATCGATCAGATAAGGCTAGCAGAGGAAGCAGGGGTTGATATTGTTCGTGTTTCTTGCCCTGATGCAGACTCAACAGCTGCTTTATCTGAAATTGTGCGAGCTGCAAAAGTTCCAATCGTAGCTGACATACATTTTCATTATCGACGCGCTATTGAGGCGGCAAAAGCTGGCGCTGCCTGCCTTCGTATTAATCCTGGTAACATAGGCTCGGCTGAAAGAGTTCGTGAAGTAGTTCAAGCAGCTAAAGATTATGGTTGCGCGATACGCATTGGGGTGAACGCGGGCAGCTTAGAGAAACATCTTCTAGAGAAATATGGAGAGCCATGTCCGGATGCTCTTGTTGAAAGTGCTCTCGACCATGCTCGTATTTTAGAAGATCACGACTTCACAGAATTTAAGATAAGTGTAAAGGCGTCAGATGTATTTTTGGCTGTTGCAGCCTATCAAGGTCTTGCGGACGCTTGCGATTATCCGTTGCATCTAGGTATCACTGAGGCAGGAGGTCTCCGCGTTGGTACTGTAAAGAGTGCGATTGGAATTGGTTCGTTACTTTGGGCCGGCATTGGAGACACCTTGCGAGTGTCTCTCTCGGCAGAGCCGGCCGAGGAGGTCAAAGTAGGCTTCGATATATTGAAGTCTCTTGGACTTCGTCATCGTGGCATCAACGTCATTTCTTGTCCGTCATGTGCCCGCCAGCAATTCGACGTGATCAATACGGTCGCTTTGTTAGAAAAACGACTTGCCCATATTTCCACGCCAATGACGGTCTCCGTTATCGGATGTGTTGTTAATGGACCAGGTGAAGCTCGAGAAACTGACATCGGTATTACCGGTGGCGGGAAGGGAACTCATATGGTTTATGTGAGTGGATTGCCCGACCATAGGATAACTGATGTCAATCTTGTCGATCACTTGGTTGCTCAAATTGAAACCAAGGCTACCGAGATTGAAAAAGAGCGGGCAGCTGCTGCGCTACCGACTGCATGATGGCGGAGAGTTATAGGTAATGTCCGTACGCCCAGTCCGAGGGACAGTCGATCTTTTTCCTGAGGAATTTCGCCGCCACAGCCGCGTGATAGATGCAGCTCGTGGTTTGGCCAATGTTTATGGCTATGGTGAAATACAGACTCCTATTTTTGAATTTACTGAAGTGTTTGCACGCACCCTTGGTGATGTTTCTGATGTCGTAACCAAGGAGATGTACACTTTTGAAGATCGCGGTGGGGAAAGGATAACTTTAAGGCCAGAGAATACCGCTGGCGTCGCGCGGGCATTTATTTCTGCCAAGCTTCAAAATGATTTGCCGCTAAAATATTTTTATGCAGGGCCAATGTTTCGGTACGAGCGACCACAGAAGGGTCGTCAGCGGCAATTTCACCAAATTGGAGTAGAATTATTCGGGGTGCCTGGTCCGTCAGGTGATGTCGAGGTTATAGCGCTAGCAGCACAGATTTTGGATCAGTTAGAGATGCTTCAGCACTGTGTCCTTAATCTTAATACTCTCGGCGATACTGAAAGCCGGCAGGCTTACCGAACAGCTTTGGTTGAATACTTCTCTGATTATAAAGCCAGGTTATCTGACGATAGTGTTGCACGACTTGAAAAGAATCCGCTTCGAATTCTTGATTCTAAAGACCAGAGTGACAAAGAAATCGTCAATCGAGCCCCGTCTTTTGATGGGTATCTAACTGCTTCTGCCTCCGAGTTCTTTAGTGCAGTGCGCGAGGGTCTCGATGATTTGGGTATCGCCTATGAACTTAACCCCAGATTGGTGCGAGGACTTGATTATTACTGTCATACGGCTTTTGAGTTCGTGACTGACGCCCTTGGCGCCCAGGGAACAGTTATAGGTGGTGGTCGTTACGATGGTCTCATTGGGATGATGGGCGGGCCAGAAACTCCTGGAGTAGGCTGGGCTGGAGGTATTGAGCGTCTTGCGATGCTAGCTGAGCAGACTTTGCCTAAATTAGAGTTGCCTAGCCCTATTGCTTTGATACCAATTGGGGGCGTTGCAGAGAGAGCTTTGAAGAAATATGCCTTTAGTCTAAGGGCAAAAGGGATTCCTACCGACATAGCCTTCTCAGGAAATCTCAAGCGGCGTATGCAACGAGCAGGCAGAATGGGCGCAAAGGTTGCGGTAATTGTTGGTGATGACGAGTTGCAGGCTAAGAAAGCTACATTGCGTGACATGGATACCGGGGCACAGGAAGAGGTAATGCTCGACAACCTTGTTGAACGGTTAGTTGAACTATGAGTTTTGATGACAAACTTGCTCAAGTTCTCAGCAGGGTAGAAGAATTATCGGCCCGCATGGCGAGCGAGGAATTGTCTGCAGACGAGTTCGTAAAGCTCTCTCGGGAATACAGCGAGCTCGATCCAATTGCTACGGTAATCCGAAATCTTCAGGAACTGCGGGATGAGTTCGCCGATCTTGGGGAAATTTTAAACGATCCTGACTCTGAAGCAGAAATGCGCCAATTGGCAGAGTTGGAAAAAATTGATCTGGCGGAAAAGATAGAAATTGCTGAGCGTGAAGTTCTAATAGCTCTTCTTCCTAAAGATGTAGATGATGAACGAAATGCCATCTTGGAAGTCCGCCCTGGAACCGGCGGTGATGAAGCTGCATTATTTGCTGCCGACCTATTTAGGATGTATCAGCGATATGCGGAAACACAAGGTTGGAAGTTTGAGCCATTATCTGTGAGTGAAACTGAGCTCGGTGGCTTAAAGGAAGCCGTGGCAGAGATTGGCGGCAGAGGCGTTTTTGCCAAGATGAAATTTGAATCAGGTGGCCATCGGGTTCAGCGGGTGCCTGTGACGGAGCAAGGTGGCCGAATTCATACATCTGCAGCGACAGTGGCTGTTTTACCAGAAGTAGAAGAGGTTGATGTTTCCATTGATGAAAAGGATCTGCGCATAGATACTTTTCGCTCACAGGGTGCCGGCGGCCAGCATGTGAATACAACCGACTCTGCCGTACGGATTACGCATCTGCCGACTGGTATCGTTGTTAACCAACAAGACGAAAAGTCCCAGCACAAAAATCGAGCTAAGGCGATGACCATTTTGCGTGCTCGGATCTACGAAGCCGAGCGCGAACGTCGTGATGCTGAGCGGGCGCAAGAGCGGCGAATCCAGGTGGGCTCTGGTGACAGATCGGAGAGAGTTAGGACATATAATTTTCCTCAAGGTCGAGTAACAGACCATCGGATCAACCTAACTTTGTATAAAATTGATCAAGTTTTTTCTGGAGCTGGATTGTCAGAGTTAATAGATGCTTTAGTCGCTGAAGATCAGGCGACGCGCCTCGCCAGTCTGGAATGATTGCTGACACTTGGATAAGAGCAGCGGTAGCACGTCTTAATGACGTCGAGAGACCACGAGCAGAGGCAAGGTTGTTGCTTGCTCACGCAATGCGCGTGCCTTCTGAGCACTTATTTTCTCACCCAGAAATCGAAATTCCCAATGAGTTCGTAATCATCGCAGAAGACTTTTTAAGACGTAGGGCTAATGGAGAACCACTTTCTCGAATACTAGGGTATCGAGAATTCTGGAGCCTTGTTTTTGCAATTGGACAAGAAGTATTAGATCCCCGACCCGACACTGAAATCTTAGTTGAAGCTGGTTTAGATGCCATAGCTGGTTTGCAAACTCCGTATATTCTGGATCTAGGTACTGGTTCCGGGTGTATACTCTTGGCTTTGCTATCTGAGAGAAAAAGCGCGCTCGGATTAGGGCTTGATCGAAGCAAAGGTGCTTGCAAGAACGCACTATTGAATAGCCAGCGTCTTGGACTTTCTAATCGAGCTCAATTTGTTTGCGGAGATTGGGCTGAGGCATTTAGTAATATTGGAAATGGTTTTCCTGGGTTTGATCTTGTTGTTTCAAATCCCCCGTATGTTGGAACCGTTAACGGCCCGCGGCCAGACAAAGCCACGGAGCAGTTCGACCCACCTTCTGCGCTGTATGCCGGTCCTGACGGACTTGACGCTTATGGTGAATTAGCGCTGCAAATTCCAGCATTATTGGCTCCAGGAGGGGTGGTTGTAATTGAAATTGGTGAGGGACAATCTGCTGCGGTAACCAAATTGTTTGAGCAGGCTGGCTTTATCAGGCAGCGTGAATTAAACGATATTGGCAATCGTGTTCGTTGTTTAACTTTCAAATTGGCTTAAAATTAAGCTCAGTATGAAATAAAGAACTTGGCAATCGCCTCGAATTGGGTATACCTAAGAGCGCGTGTAGACAGAAAGCCTTTCTTCTTGCGCGTCAGTTCCATTCACCAGTTTATATACCTGCCCGCGGCGTGCGGGTTTGGATTTTAGGCTGCTGGGAATTGAACAAGGTTAGCCCGCAACTAAGAGCGGATATTCAGACTATGAATCAAAGACGGCCGCGCGGTCGAAACAACAACAATAATCGTGGTAGGCATCAAAACCCACGCAATCAGACCTTTGATAGTAATGGTCCCGGAGGTCGGGTCCGCGGGTCTGCTTCTCAGGTGCTGGACCGCTATTTGGCCCAAGCTCGCGATGCCCAGGCCGCCGGTGATTCAATTCTAGCGGAAAACCTATTTCAGCATGCCGAGCATTACTACAGGGTCCTTAGTGCTGCTAATGCTGCTATTGAGCATCAACAACGCGACCGTCATGCATCATTTGAAGACCGTCATGCGTCATTTGAAGACCGTAATGCGTCATTTGAAGACCGGCGTGTCCATCGTGATGATGGTTCTGAGAGTGATCACGATGGTCGGTCCGAAGACCGGTTTGATCGTGCCGATAGGGAAGAGCAGTCAGAACGTGTTAATGAGCGGGAAGAGTATCCCACAGGGCGTCATGAGGAAATTGATGACATAGCGCCTCGTCGGTCTCGTCGCATATCTAACCGTCGGGATTCCTCCGACGTCGAACCCAACGAATACGAGGGGCGCCAAAGGTTTAATGAGAACTCGGCACCACCGCGTCGTGGTCGAGTAGAAAGGTCGGATGAATTCAGGGAAGAACCTGCGCTTGATTTAGAAGCAGAAACTGAGAGTTCTAACGAAATTGATGTCGCGTTCCTGAAAACTGAGCCAAAACCGCGTCGTAGGCGCCGTACTTCGTCTGACACGGAGTCCGTTGAGGCATCTGATTGATTGCAGTTTTGAACAAGCTTTTAACGTCTGAGCAGGCGAAAAATTACAAACGGGATGGCTTCGTTTCTCCAGTTTGCGTGCTGGATGATAAAGAAGTTGCTGACTATAGAGCTCGTTTTGAGGCCTATGAAAGCCAAAATGGCGGTTGGTATGAGCTTTCTAAGGGACAAAAGCTATATCTCATCCAGACCTGGGCAGCCGAGCTCGCTTCGCATCCAAAAGTGCTTGATGCAGTTGAGGATATCCTTGGCCCAGATTTGATGGTTTGGGGTCTGAGCCTTTTTGTGAAGGATGCTGGCGCCCCAGGTTATGTGTCCTGGCATCAAGATTCCACTTATTGGGGACTATCCAAGCCTCAGGTAGCGACAGCCTGGATTGCACTTTCTCCTGCCTCGATTCAGTCCGGTTGCATGAAAATGCTCCCCGGTTCGCAGACTTTGGATCAGAGACCACACCAAGATACCTTGGCAGCTGACAATCTCCTTACTCGTGGCCAAGAAATTGATATGGAAATTGATGATGCGGATGGTGTGTTTTGCCCGCTAAAGCCAGGAGAGATGTCGCTGCATCATGTGCGTACTATTCACGCCTCTGAGCCTAACCGAGGGTCAGACAGGAGAATTGGTGTTGCTATTCGCTATATAACGCCAGATGTTGCGCAAATTAACGGTGAAAAGGATAGTGCGTGGCTTGTTCGGGGTGAGGATTTGTTTGGCAATTTCATCCTTGAGACGCCTCCGAAGAGGGACATGGATGAGGCAGCGTTAGCGGAAAGAGACCGTATAATGGCGCTTAGGCAAGGAGTGCTTTATAAGGGAGTTAAAGCAAGTCCCGCTAAGCTTTAGGTAATAGCCAATCTCAAAGGGTGTTTTGAGTGCTTGTGCATCATAACAGTCATGTGTCTTGCGCTTTGATGCTCTGTTAAGATTCATCTCCTGCGCTAGTCCTTCGGAGCCTCAGGCAAATATCCAATACAAAAAAAGCCCGCGCCTAGGCGGCGCAGGCTTCAAATTTTCAGCCTGCTTTTTAGCAGTCAGAAAAATACTGGAATGGTAGGCTTAGTAGCCCTCACGCTCGAGACGTTTGCGAAGCATCTTGCGATGACGCCTAACGGCCTCAGCGCGCTCACGAGCACGCTTTTCAGATGGCTTCTCAAATGAACGACGAATCTTCATTTCACGAAAAATGCCCTCTCGTTGCATCTTTTTCTTCAATGCACGAAGCGCTTGATCCACATTGTTATCACGTACGCTGACTAGCAATATACATCCTCTTGTCATGATTCTTGGCGCGACTGACACTACGCCATCACGGTTGGCTTTTCTTTAAACCAAGTACATATAACATTTCAAGCGCTTCGTGCACCTCCATTTAGAAAAGCGCCTTAATATTAATCGCTACACGAGTTTTAAATATGTCAATTCTGAAAATAGCCCGCATGGGGCACCCTGTCCTTTTGGATCAAGCAAAACCAATTAATCCAAGTGATATTGCAAGTAATGCTGACCTGCAGAAGCTCATTGGTGACATGATTGAAACGCTCAATGACGCGGGCGGCGTAGGATTGGCGGCGCCACAGGTTTATGCGGGGCAGCGTGTTATTTTAGCTAAAGCACCACAATTGTCCGGTTCTGACGAAGATAAGATGGGTGTTACGGTACTGATCAATCCAGAGCTTGAATTCATAGGTCCGGATAAAGATCTTGGCTGGGAGGGTTGCCTATCTATTCCAGGCCTAAGAGGGGCAGTCCCTCGTGCGCGCAAGTTGATCTATCGAGGCTACGACCCTGCTGGCCAAAGCGTTGAGGCTGAGGCCCAAGGCTTTTTTGCTCGGATACTGCAACACGAGGTAGATCACCTTGATGGTATCCTGTATCCAATGCGGATGACAGACTTTAGATATTTTGGTTTTGATGAAGAACTAGCGCGGCTGGAGCGTGAGGCAGCATCTGGGGCGGAGGGGCAAGCTGAATGAGTATCGTGAAAGAAGATTTTCGTTTGGCAATCCTAGACGCCGCTTTGGCGCATATTCCTTTTGATGGCTGGACCCTCGCTGCGCTAGAGGCGGGAGCTGTAGACGCGGGATATCCCAAAATCGATGCAGTGCGTGCATTTCCAGATGGTCCAGCAGAGGCTGCGCAGTTCCATTCTGAAGTCGCAGACAGAAACATGGTGGCGGCGTTTATTGAAATGGAAACGATGCCTTTGCGAACCAAAGAAAAAGTGGCGGCGTTGGTGCGTTTGCGTCTTGAGGGGGTAGCTGAGCAAAAGGAAGCAGTGCGACTAGGGTTTGGATTGCTTTCGCGTCCCCAGAATGCCGCTCGTGGCCTTCGAGCCCTTGCCAAAACAGCCGATGAAATTTGGAAGGCGGTTGGAGATCGGTCTTCTGACTTTAACTGGTATACGAAGCGAGGCTTGGTAGCTGCTGTATATGTTTCAACGGTGAGCTACTGGCTTAACGATACTTCAGAAGGGTCGAGAGAAACATGGGCATTTCTTGATCGCCGGTTAGACGATGCGATGAGGTTTCCAAAGAAGGCTGCAGAGCTTTTCGATAAACTGCGTAATAACGTGCCTAGATCAGACGGGATATTTGCCGCGCTTAAGCAGCGCCGGATGGCAAGACGGTGGTAATTCTGTTTCTAATGTCGGGCATCAGGGTTAAAAGTACCCTGTTATGATGCGCAGCGTTTTTAACATTGGGGCAGTTTTTTTCCTTTTATTGCTCACCTCTTGTGCGCCAAGTATTCCAGATAACCCTGATAATGCGTGTGATATTTTTAGTGAAAAAAGAAGTTGGTATCTCTCTTCCTTTGATGTCGAGAAGAAATACGGACTTCCAATGCAAGTTCAGCTAGCCATTATTCGTCAGGAATCTAGTTACGTTCATGACGCTAAAACACCTAGAAAGACCTTTTTAGGCATCCCACTTTGGTGGCGTCAGTCAACCGCGTATGGATATGTTCAAGCACTTGATGGAACTTGGCGCGATTATCAGAGATCTACCGGGGATAGCTCCGCTAGAAGAACTAACTATGAGGACTCAGTCAATTTCTTAGGGTGGTACAATAATATTTCGTTTAAGCAATTAAGAATCAAAAAAAATGACGCTTATAATTTATATCTTGCATATCACGAAGGTCATGGTGGGTGGAAACGAAAGACCTACCTCAAGAAAAAATGGCTGATGAAGGTCGCAAAAAAGGTGCAGGCCAATTCTGTGGTATATGGACAACAGCTTGCGCAATGCAGAAAATCTTTAAAATCCTCTTGGTGGGCTATTTGGGAATAAATTGGGTTGTAAATAATTAGGCTTAGTCGATATCGCCTTCTTTTATTAATTCAACCTCAATTTCTCTGTTTTTCTCAAATCTAATTAATTTCCAACTCTCGACTTCTAATCCTAAAATTTCTTGTGCTTCGAATAGCATTCCAACTATCAGATCCTCTTTTAAAGTCTCGTCATTACTTTTGGTACTTATGTCCACTAAGTCCCTGCCATGTCTGGCAGTTAACACAAATTCATATCTCATAGCTCAATCCTACATCTGTTCGCTCAGGAGAAATTATAGCGATTTATTTTTTTTCAATTGTTCAGCTTCCGGACGATGCGAAAAAATCAAAAAGGTGATGAATTCAAGCCTTTCTAACTCTGCAAAGTAAGAAAACTACGTGCTTCCTACGCGCTTCCATAAAAAAAGGCCCCACCGTAGTGAGGCCTTTGATTGTGTTGTGTTTTTACAGGTATCGGCTTATCGCTTCGTAAACTGATAGCTGTGTAACTTATTGTAACCATTGAGAGAATTCGCATTATTCTGCCGCGTGCCTCCAGCGTGCTTCGCTTGTGGCCCGTAAAAATATAATGCTTAAGCGTTAATAGTCTTAGCCCTTTGGGTGCCTGCATATTTAAGCATGCTAAGTAAAAAAACGGCACCATCAACCATCAATTGATAGGAATAATGGTGCCGTAGTCAGGGTAGGAAAAGTGTTTTCTGAAGCGTCTAATCAGACGCCAATGTTTCAGCTGTTATTTATTTTTCATCACGAAGTCTTTTATGACTGACTTCGCCTCCTCTGTAGCACTCTTACTATATTTCATTTTGTTTTTACCTGGATCAGTTTTGCCATCAGCTGAAGGATCATCAAAGGCGTGCCAGGCACCTGCGATTGTGTGCCAAGTCATGTTTTCAAAATTCTTTGCCTTGGCTTCATCGCAGTATTTCATTTTGCCACCCACATTGTCATTTTCTGCAAGCAACATGAGGGTTGGAATATTATCACCCTGGCGTTCTAGTAGGGTACAATATCCGTAAACATTCACGGCATATTTAAATTTGTTTCCTTCAGGGGATTTCAGGTCTTTGATCTCGCCAACATCGCGAATAACAAGTCCACCTAAAGAGAAACCAATAATACCAATTGAATTCTTATCGACATATTCTTTATTACGCATTTCGTCTAATGCAGAGTAAAGAATTCGCGCCATTTTTAGCCTGTTCTCATTGCTGACAACAAATTTTAAATTTGGGCAATATTTTTGATTGAATTGCGCAAGTACTCTGGGCGTATAAGTCGCAAATCCAAGGCTTTTAAAATATTCAGGCCAAAACTTGTCAGTAGTAGGTTTTGATCCGCCACAGCTTTCAGCAATTATCAGTGCTGGAAAGGGTCCGCTACCCTCAGGTTTGCTCCAAACACCATTTGTGGAAATTTTTTCAAACTGTGTTCCATGCGGGGCAAGTGGCCATTCAAAACAACGATTAGTAATTTTTGAACAACGTTCGCCAGCAATTGCGTTTGCTGATGTTAGTGAGAACCCTAAGCTTAATATCAATAAGCACCCTAGTTTAACGAGAATAGCTTTCATCGGTCAGAGCCCTAATTATCATTGAGATAATTAAGCGTCATCTCGAACAATTCTTTTGTCAAATGTTCTTTGGCGTGCCTCAGGCGTGTAAAAGTGGAGAACTGTAACCTGCCAAAAAATCTAATGTTTTCAGGAGGCGTATTTCTGTCACGTGCCTCTACGTGCTTCCATAAAAAAAAGGCCCCACCGCAGTGAGGCCTTTGATTTTATTGTATTTTTTTCAGGTATCGGCTTAGCGCTTCGAGAATTGGAAGCTGCGGCGTGCTTTAGCGCGACCGTACTTTTTACGTTCAACCACACGGCTGTCACGTGTCACAAATCCAGCTTGTTTCAGAGCCGGACGAAGCGTTGGTTCAAAAGCTATAAGCGCCCTGGTAAGTCCGTGCCGAACGGCACCGGCCTGACCGGATAAACCGCCACCTTTTACTGTACACATTAGATCGTACTGGTTAAGGCGATCCGCTATGGCGAATGGTGCTAAAGCATGCATTTGAAGGGTAGGGCGGGCAAAGTAATCAGTAACCAGCTTACCGTTTACCGTCATCTTCCCCTTGCCAGGTTTAATCCAAACGCGGGCTACTGACGATTTCCGACGTCCAGTTCCATAACTGCGTCCGAACTGATCAATCACGGGCTCTGCAACCGAAACCGAAGCCTCGTTTGGAGCATTTCCAGCCGAGGCGCTATCGCCGTCGAGTGCATCCTTCAGATCTGCTAGGGTGCGAGTTTCATCGTTCATCAACGGGTCCTCCGCGGACGCTGGGCATTTTTGACGTTCAGACCGGCAACATCTAGAGGCTGGGGTTGCTGAGCATCGTGGGAATGTTCTGGGCCGCCGTATACGTGCAATTTTTTCATTGCGGCTCGGGCAAGCTTGGTCTTCGGCATCATTCTCTCGACCGCTTTTTCGATAACGCGCTCTGGAAATTCGCCTTCTAGGACTTGACGGGCAGTGCGCCCCTTGATCCCTCCGGGATAACCGGTATGCCAATAGTAGGTCTTGGTTTCCCGTTTGTTGTTTCCAGTCAGTGCAACCTTCTCAGCGTTGATGATGACAATATGGTCACCGCAGTCAACGTGAGGGGTATACGATGGCTTGTGTTTGCCACGGAGGCGCATAGCAACCATTGCAGCCAAGCGGCCGAGAACAAGCCCCTCCGCATCGATTACATACCAGTCGCGTGCGACTTCTCCTGGCTTGGCCGAGACAGTGGTCATCACTTGCCTGCTCCAGTCAAAAGTAACAATGTGGCGCCTAGGCGCCAGTTGCAAAGAAGCGTGTATTAAGGACCTCTGCCGTATTCGTCAATGAAAAAATGACTAATTTTCCGATATTTGTGCATGGGGTAATATAGTAGCGCTATTGTGGAAGGGCGTATGATCCTGTGCCATGAGCAACTACTGAGCCTTGGTCTGATGATGAGTAAACATGGACCTCAAAGAACGCCAATCTTCGGCCTAGTCGCAGCGGTTTTGCGCAACCTATAAGATCTTCAAGTTTCGGCGGTTTTAAAAAAGTTGTGTTCAGATTAGCCGTCATTGCCATGGGGGTCCAACCGAAGTGACCATTAATCCCAGCAAATATTGCTACGTCTATTAATGCCATAACTGCAGGGCCTGATATAGAACCCCCTGGCCGAACTAAATCTGCAAGGTACGGTAAACGAACGACCGCTTCACCGCTTTTCGCAAGTGATGTAGCAACAATTCCAAGCTGGCCAGAAATAGGTACCAACTGGTGCATCCGTCGAGTAAATTCTTCGGCATTCAGCGCCACCCCTACCTCATACTCTTCCATGCTACCCCCCCCCATTGGCCTTTATGGCTTACCCCTTTAGTCTTTCAATAATCAATCTGGGGAGAAAGATCCCAAATGATAGGTAAACCGCCACCAGCTAAAACGCCCTTCGTATTGCGCAGGGACGAATCTGGCGTTGCAACGTTGACTCTTAATCGATCGGAGCAGCGTAATCCGTTGTCGGAGGGCATGCTAGCTGAACTTCATGAGATTCTAGAAGCTATCGATAAAGATCCTTCAGTGCGTGTTGTTGTTTTTTGCCATGATGGACCAGCGTTTTCTGCTGGCCACGATCTCAAGGAGGTTCGCGCCAATCAGTCCAGGGACTACTACAGTTGGCTTATGGCGCAATGTTCGAGCTTGATGACCCGGATTGTTCGGTTACAGAAGCCTGTAATTGCCGCAGTTGAGGGCGTGGCAACAGCTGCAGGATGCCAGCTTGTTGCCTCCTGTGATCTTGCCTTCGCTGGAAGCAAAGCAAGCTTCTCAACGCCTGGCGTAAATATTGGACTATTTTGCTCTACGCCGATGGTCGCGCTTTCACGCAACGTCGCTACTAAGCATGCTATGGAAATGTTGCTGACCGGTGATCCAATAGACGCTGAAGAGGCAGCTCGAATAGGGCTTGTAAACCGGGTGGTTCCTGCTGGAAAAGCCTATGCCGAGGCCCACGCGGTAGCCCTGAAAATTGCATCAAAGTCGGCGATGACACTTCGAATTGGCAAGGAAGCTTTTTACCGTCAAAGTGAACTTGGATTAGACGATGCCTATTTATTCACTTCCGAAGTCATGACTAAAAATCTATTGGCGGAAGATGCAGGTGAAGGCATTGATGCTTTCATAGAAAAACGTTCACCCAAGTGGAAAGATCGCTAGAAAGGATTTCAACATGCAAATAGGAGTTCAGGTCCCACATCGTGGGCCTATGACGGACCCAGCTTGTATCCAAGCAATCGTCACAGAGGGAGAAGCGCTTGGCTATGAAGTGTTGATCGTTTCTGACCATATCGTTGTCCCGAAAGATATCGATAGCAGATATCCATATTCGGAGGCGGGTGATTTTCCTGGTCGTGTTGGTGGTGAGTGTATGGAGCAGCTTACATTGCTGGCTTATGTGGCAGCTATGACCAAGAAGGCGAAGCTTCTGACCTCCGTGATGGTTGTTCCACACCGAGAGCCTTTGTTAGCGGCGAAGTCCTTGGCAACAACTGATCAGTTGTCGGGGGGGCGTGTTATCGTTGGTTGTGGGACAGGATGGATGAGAGAAGAGTTTGACGCAATCGGCGCAGATTTTGATAACCGCGGTGCTGTAACTGACGACTACATCCGAATATTTAAAAAAGTTTGGACGGAAGAAGACCCTACCCATTCAAGCCAATGGTCTAGCTTCTCAAATATAGCATTCCGCCCTCAACCTCTTCAAAAACCGCATCCTCCCATTTGGATTGGCGGTGAGTCGGGGCGTGCTCAGCGGCGGGTCGCGGAACTTGCTGACGGTTGGTACCCATTAGGCGCCAACCCGCGACAACCTCTGGACACACCTGATAGATACTTGGCGGCTCGAGATCAACTTTGGAAAAAAGTTGAAGCGGCTGGCCGTAGTCCGGACGAAATCACCCTTGCTTATAATGCGCCGTTTCATTTTTCCGAAGAACAGAAGAACCGTGAGGGTACCCGCCAGTTTTTGACGGGTTCCGCTCAGGCTCGTGCAGATGATTTAAATGCTCTGAAGGACATTGGGGTTTCTACTGTGGTTATTTCAACGGCAGGTACCACGTTGGAAAAGACCCTAGATCGGATGCGGGAATTCCAAGAAAATGTTCGGCCTCTAATGAAGTAAAAATCAGCTTATAGAGTGCTTGCATTCATTAGTTCAGTTGGACTGGTTTTACACAGTCGGGATTCTTCTGCAGCCGAAAAATAACTAACGTCTTAAGGCAGCGCGCTTGAGTTCAGGTATGGTCCAGAAGATTAAGACTGGGATACAGATTGCAGTCAGAGACCAAGCAATCACGAAGATGTAACCATCGGTTAGGTCATGTATTAACCCACCCATGGTTGCTCCAACGGCGGCACCCGTACCCATGCACAGAAAGATTGCACCCATAATTAAACCTAGGTCTGGGCCCCGGCCAAATATTCTCGCGGTAAGAGCAGAAATGACAGGCCCACGACTGCCAAAGCTTGCGCCGTAGGAAATTACAAATGCCCAGAGCACAAAGTTTGAGGGACTGACCAACATAATAAAAAGTAGGATGTACCCAAGTATTGTTAGGCTGTATGACAAGGTCACGGAGAGGAGTGCGCCGTACCGGTCTGCAATTATTCCAAAAACGAGAAGTCCACATGTTGCTGATATGCCAGACACTCCAAATGCATTGGCTGCGGTAACAGGATCAGTCCCATGTTCAACTAGGAAGGCGACCACCTGCGGTTGAACCGCGAACATAGAAATTGCGGTTAGAAAATGAACTGCAGACAGTGCCCAGTAGGGTCTAGATCTAACCGCGGTTGCGAATGTCCAGTCGGTATTTAATTCGTTGCCTGTTGAGGGTCTGTGCCGGCGCAGATCTGGCCGTCCTTCGGCAATCCTGCGCCAAGGTGCAATCAGAACAATTAGACCAACACAGCAAACAATAATTCCTATTGAAGCGTAGGCATGTCTCCAGCCTAGTTCATCGATGAAAGCTTGCGCCATTGGAGAAAATATCATTACGCCAACCCCAGCTGCACCGGATACCACTGCAACAGCTGTGGTGAGCGATTGTTGAAACCAACGTGCCAACAATGCCGATTGCACCGCTATGCCGAGAGCTGCTGCACCAAATCCCACAAGCAGGCTTAAGCAGAAGTAAAAGTGCCACAGAACAGTAAGTTGAGATGCCAGCAACGGCCCGCTTGCAAGGCAGGCCATTCCCAGTGGGAACAGCAGGCGTGGTCCAAATTTATCGAAAAGCTTTCCAGCGACAGGCGAAAATATTCCCAAGAACAACATGCCAAGGGCATAGACGCTTGCCGCCTCTGCTCGAGTCCATCCAAATTCTTTGCTCACTGGCAGAAGGAAAACGGCAAAAGTTTCGGATACACCGCGCGCAGATGCACTCATTAAGACAAACACGCCGGCTGCTAAAAAACCAAGGTTTAAGTAGCGGTTCACGATTACCGTGGCGGTATTCCAAGACGCTCGCGGAAGCGCGTCTTCAGGAATGTGCCGTCTTGTGGTGGTAGCGACATACCAGCGGCTTCCGGGCTGATATGTACAGCCGCAAAAGCGGGGCCTTGAACAGTCCGCATCCAGTCACGCAGTTCCGAGGCTTCTTCTATTGTATCAACCCTTCGGGTCGACTTAAAGCCAAGTCCTACCGCCGTTTGCACTAGATCAACGCCACGGGCAGTATGAGTCAATTGCTGACCAGTTTCGCCATACCGTCCATTGTCGAGCACTATCACCACTATGTTCTGCAATCCTTCGGCGCCAGCAGTTGCTAGACCGGTAAGGCCCATAAGAACTTCGCCGTCTCCTGTTAATGCTAGTACTCGTTTTGATGGTTGCGCAGCAGCTAGCCCAACTGCCATTGGCACCGCTCCGCCCATGGCTCCCCAAAGGTAGAAATTCAGCGGGTGATCTCCCGCTGCCATTAGGTCGTAGCAGGGCGAACCAAGACCAGCCACAACTAGAAGATCATCAGATCTCCCATGCATTAGGTTTGCCACGAATACGCGTCGATCAATTAGGCCATCAGCCTTTTTCAACACTTCAGGGGCGCTCATTGTTTGTTATCTCCTGCGCTTCCCACTGCAAATTTTTTCGTACCCACCAATTTTTGTGCTAGCAGCACTGCAGTCATACAGTCCCCATTATAAGCTTGATCAATCGCGGCTCGAGCGGTGCTGGCTACATCTTCTGCGTGCTCAACGCGATAACATTTAACGCCGGCAAGCTCAAAGTGAGCTTGTGTGGTGCTGCCCATAGGCATCTGCCAAGAATTAAATTCGCCCCACTCTCCGCGCATAGTCACGAACATTGGCATCGGGAACCGACAGGTGTTCATAAGACTAAGCATGTTGATGGTGTTACCTACACCGCTTGATTGCATTAGCAGCGCCCCTTTGTCGCCTCCCAGCCAAGCTCCAGCAAGACAGGCTACCGCATCTTCCTCAGTGGTGACTGACACTGCCCGCATTTCATTTGCAGCGTGAGCACGTTCAATCAGCTTTTTATGGCCGGCGTCAGGGACGTAGGCAACTTGCTTGATCCCAGCTTCCATCAAAGCGTCAAATATATCATCGCGCCAATCGCGAGCCAGTGAAGCATCTGTCATGGATTACTCTATAAGGTTAAGGTTGGAATCCTTTCCTACACGAGGCTGATTGCAACCGCCATATGTCTGATCGCATGCCCGATATGCCTGAAGCGCTGGTCCAGGCTGCTCATGCGACACGATCGCCGTCGCTAAGAATTATTTTCTACTATGTAGCGATGTTTGGAACTGTTGGGGTATTTGCCCCATTCCTGCCGATATGGCTTAAGGACAGGGCTCTCTCTCCAGAGGAAATCGGCATTGTAATGTCTGCAATTGCGTGGACGCGAGTGATGGTCAATCCGGTCGCTGCACATGTGGCAGACGTGACGGGAAGGCGTAAAAGGTTAGCATTACTCGCGGCGGCTGGGGCATGTGTTGGTTTTGCTGTTCTGACACAGGCGTATGGCTTTTTTGCTGTGCTGGCAGCGCTAATTCTGACAGCTGCTTGCCAGGGTCCAGTTTTACCGGTTGGTGAAAACCTTTGCTTACTTACTATTAGAGCTCGAGGCTTGTCCTATGGACGATTGAGAGCGTGGGGATCAGTTGCATTTATTGTAGTCGTTACTGGAGCTGGTTATTGGCTGGAAACGGCATCGGTAGAGCATGTTGTCTACATGCTGATTGGGGGCTGGCTGTTGATCCTAATGTCGGTCGCATGTCTTCCTGATCTCCGGTCTGCTCCCAGAGGTAAAGCTGATCGAAGATTTCGTGCGGCCCCCGCATGGTCGTTGCTTCGTAACCCAACGTTTATTCTGCTCCTCGCATCAGCCGCAGCGAATATGAGTTCGCACGCGGTGTTGAATGCCTTTTCGTCAATTCATTGGATTGATGCCGGGATCAGCGAAAGTTCAATTGGTTATCTTTGGTCAATTGGGGTTTTGGCGGAAATAATTTTATTTTGGATGTCTGCTCCCATTGTTGCCCGATTGGGGCCTGGATGGTTGATGGCGCTTGGCGCTGCCGGGGGTGTGGTCCGCTGGATTGGCCTCGGCTGGACAACAGATTTTTCAGCGCTTCTGATTTTCCAAACCCTGCACGGACTGACATTTGGGGCTGCTCATTTGGGGGCAATGACATATCTTCAGCGTTATATTCCAGCCGACAGCTCAGCAACGGGCCAAGCGCTTTACTCAGCTCTTGGCATGGGTGCTGCTATGGCCCTCATGCAACCTGTTGCTGGCTGGCTATATGCAGAAAGTGGAGGCGGTGCTTTTTACGCTATGGCGGGTCTGGCAGCGCTTGGCTTTGTATTTGCTGTAATCCTTTCTATCAGATTGAAGGTAGCTGATAGGGATATTTAGGATCCTGAAGACGAAACTGTTCTCAGGCTAGTTCAGGCGAGCAAGAGACTTGTGGCGAATGGAACAGACGGCACTTTAAAGTTCTTCAGACAGATTGCATCGTCGAGTTGCCCGAATTCTGAAGCAGTCTTGCACAAAACTATGCTAGAGGCTTACTCAACGAATCTTTTGTTCAAGGATTGGAGCCCATGAGTGCGTCTGTATTCATTGACGGCGAGGCTGGTACGACCGGTCTTCAGATATATGATCGATTGAAGGATAGGGGAGATATAAATCTTATCCGTCTTGATGATCAAAGCCGCAAGGAATTGGGTGCTCGAAAAGACGCCCTTAATGCGGCAGACGTTGCTATTTTATGTCTTCCCGATGATGCAGCTCGGGATGCTGTTGAACTTATCACTAATTCAACAACACGGGTCATCGATGCCTCAACAGCTCACAGGACGGCAGAGGGATGGACGTACGGTTTTCCTGAATATTCTAAAGATCAGCGCCGTCGAATAAGTGGTTCGAGGCGCATTAGTAACCCAGGCTGCTATTCAATCACCTCGATTGCTATGCTCCACCCAGTGGTCAGTGCGGGTTTGATTAGCCAAGATTGGCCAATCACTATCAACGCTGTTTCAGGCTATTCTGGTGGTGGTAAATCGTTGATAGCTGAGTTTGAGGGTGGAGAAGCTTCACCGAATGATCAGGTAGTTTTTTCCTATGCTTTGGGTCTAAAGCACAAGCATCTTCCAGAGATAAAGCGTTGGGGGGGGCTTAACCACGATCCTATTTTTGAGCCACATGTTGGTAGATACCATCAGGGTATGTTGGTCAAAATTCCTCTGCCGCTTTGGGCTATGCCAAATAGCACAACGCCGGAGGAGATCCGCGAAGCACTAGCGGCACATTATGAAAATGAGCAATTTATTGAAGTTGCGCCTCTTGGGCCCCCGGAAGGGTCTGATCGCATAGATCCTGAGTGTTTGAATGGAACAAATAAACTGCGGATCCACGTACTTACGAACCCAGACAGGGACGCTGTTGTACTGACAGGCATTATTGACAACCTTGGTAAGGGCGCGTCCGGCCAAGCTGTACAGACTTTAAATATCTTGATTGGGTCTAACGAAGAGATGGGCTTATAAAACCATGCAGCAAATAAGTTCCTTACCCGCACCTAAAGGATTGATTTTACCCTATAAAGGTATCACTCCCCGGGTGGCGGATGATGTGTTCTTAGCTCCCAATTCTGTTGTTGTGGGAGATGTCGAGATTGGAGAGAGGTCTAGCCTCTGGTACAATGTTGTAGTCCGCGCCGATGTTGGTCTCATTAAGATCGGCAAGGGTACAAACCTTCAAGATGGCACCGTTGTTCATGTTACAGGCGGCCAATTCGACACTCATATTGGTGATGACGTTTTGGTGGGCCACCTTTGCATGATTCATGGTTGCGTTTTGGAGGATCGAGCTTTCATTGGCATGAAAGCCACAATATTAGATGGAGCCCGGGTTGAAACGGACGCAATGGTAGCGGCTGGTGCCGTTGTCACGCCTAATAAGGTCGTAAAATCCGGAGAGCTCTGGGGAGGTGCTCCGGCCAAAAAGATGCGCGACATGGAGCCTGAAGAGATAATCCGACGCAGACGTTCTGCTCCAAATTATGCGATTAACGCTGCGGAACACATTAACTCCCTTCGACACACTTAGGAGAGCCAACATGCAGGAAATTCTGACAGCTCGATCGGTGTTGCCTGATGATGGAACGGATGGTTGTCTTGTGGCCCGCGTTTGGCGGCCGGGCATTGGGCCAGCAATTGCGGTTATGCGGGACACTGGCGTTTTTGATGTAACACGGAATTTTCCAACCTTAGCTGACCTTTTAAACAAGCCGGATCCTGCAGAGGCACTTTCTCGTGTCACCTTGGGGGAGCGAATTGGCAGCATTGATGATATTCTGATAGGCAGTATGCCAGAAGCGCGAGCAGCGGAAGTGGCACACTTTCTTGCACCTCAAGATATTCAACCGGTCAAGGCTGCTGGCGTCACGTTTGCCGCCTCAATGCTTGAGCGAGTTATTGAGGAGCAGGCTAAGGGCGATCCAGCTAAAGCCCAGGATGTGCGCGAAGCTGTGCGAGAGAGGGTTGGAGAGGATCTGTCAAAAGTCCAACCAGGTTCACAAGCTTCTGAAGCTCTGAAAGAAAAGTTAATAGAACTTGGTGTTTGGTCTCAATATCTGGAAGTTGGTATTGGGCCGTATGCTGAAATTTTCACAAAATGTCCCCCAATGGCTGCGGTCGGTATTGGTGCCGAGGTGGGTTTGCGACCAGACAGCGAGTGGAATAACCCTGAGCCAGAAATAGTACTCGTTATTGCGCCCAGTGGTAAAATTGTTGGGGCAACGTTAGGGAATGATGTCAATCTTCGGGATATAGAAGGTCGTTCTGCTTTGCTGCTGGGTCGCGCTAAGGATAATAACGCGTCCTGTGGCCTAGGCCCTTTTCTGCGCTTTTTTGATTCTACTTTCTCTATTGATGATGTTCGTCAGGCAGTAGTTGCTATGACCGTGACAGGACAAGATAATTTTCGCATGGAAGCCCAGTCTTCGATGTCGCAAATAAGCCGGGACCCAGAGGAACTAGCAAAGGCAACGCTATCTTTGGATCATCAATATCCTGATGGCGTTTTCTTGATGTGTGGTACTATGTTCGCGCCAACCGATCTTCGGGATGGTAAGGGATTTACGCATAAATTCGGCGATATTGTGGAAATCACCACACCTAAGCTTGGGCGCCTGGTGAACCGTACTGCATCGACCCAAAGCATACCAGGCTGGACGTACGGAGTGCGTGCTCTTATGCGCAGTTTAGCAGCGCGCGGTCTCGCCTAAAAAAGTCAGACGATTATATTTTTTCAAATTCATATTGGTTCGTTTATTAAGCAATCTCATCGCAATTAGGTGTAATTAAGATTATGCCTGTTTATATCGTGTCCCTGGTTGCGGTGGGTCATTGGGTGGACCAGCAAAACACTGGGCTTTTGTCATCCAAGCTTTTGCCGTTGTTCCTTCTAACTTAAGTGAGACATCGGCAATATTTCTAGTTTGGGTAACTACTTGGCAAAACTCGGTGGCTTTACCTGATACAGACTCACCAGAGTTTGCTCTTTCTGGATTCCATTCCCAAGTTCCTCCCGATGGAGAATTAAGGCTTATATGAGGCGGTAAGCCAGGAGGTACTTCGCCACGGTTTGCAAAAGTCCAGCCAAATGTAATTGCTCCTAGATGAGCGATCGCGCGTATCCGGTCATCATCTTGTCTTTCAAGTCCCAACAGATCATAGATCGCTTGAGAATGGGACCATGTCTCCATAAACCTCACTGTTATGCTAGATCTGGCGCTCATATCTGGGCCAAGCCAGGCAACACGCTTTTTGGGATCGGCATCGGCATATGCGTCGGCCGTCTCAAGAGATGACTCAAACCAAGCCGTTACAAGCGCTTGGCCTTTTAAGCCATTCACCCACTGACTTTGATACTCGAAGCGCGAAATTCCTCCGTCCAGAGCCTTTTGCCTCGCGTTTTGTGCTGCCTTGAAGGAGTCAGGGTCAAGTAAAGTAAGTCTTGCGTTATTGTCGCCCATGTAGAGGTGAGAAAAAATATCGTTAAGGGTCCATTCCTTAAATTGAGTTTTTCGGGAAAAGTCACTTTCGGTAAGAGGTATGACTAGGCTTTTAAGAGCCGCGCATTCTGCTGAGAAGTGGTTTGCTTCTTCGATCATGGAAGCATCCCTGCCAGTTTTTCGCATTCAAAAAACATCATGTCTAAGGCTCCAAAAAATTTCAGGTCACCGCGAAACATGCATCAAGGTAATCATGATTAACACTGGTAAAGCTATGATCCTTCGCTGAAGGTTCGCAATCATTGCAACATTATCTATTAAAAATTTTTCAATACATCTCTTGTCCACGGGAGGTTCATAATTTCGCATTGCTTTATCTTAAAGATCCCGGTCGTATTAATAGACATGGCGATAACGTGCTGAGAGGAGGGTTGTAATGCCCCTAGGGTTTAGGATTCGTGATAACAAAAATAAGGTCTCTGATGCCCTGGTGGCGAAGTTTAAAGATATGCCTGTCGCTAATGTTTCAGACTGTATGTCACGCATGACGGCCGGAGGGCCATCACTTCGGCCGATGCATAAGTCTGGATACCTTTCAGGTCCGGCTCTTACTGTTAAGACACGGCCTGGTGATAATCTTATGCTCCATAAAGCAATCGATATGGCCCGACCCGGTGATGTTATTGTCTGTGACGGTGGGGGTGACTGCACTAACTCATTAATGGGTGAGATTATGCTTGCCTATGCGATGACAAGGGGAGTGGCTGGCTTCGTTATCAATGGAGCTATTCGTGATCTTGATGCCTTTAGGATACGCAACTTGCCAGTTTTTGCAGCTGGTGTTTCTCATCGCGGTCCCTATAAGGATGGGCCAGGTGAAATTGGCTACGACATTGCTATAGATGGGATGGTGATCCAACCAGGTGATCTCATGATTGGTGACTCAGATGGCGTACTATGCGTTCCAAAGGACTATGCAGAAACTATTCTTAAAGCCACTCAGGAAAAAAACGCAGCAGAAATCAGGCAATTCGCTGATATTGATGCCGGCAAGGTGAACAGGGCTTGGGTCAACGAATCTCTTGAGCGTTTAGGCTGTAAAATTGAGTAAAAATGCACTTATGAGTATTTTTTACTGAGAAGCCATTCCACCCAATTACCATAAAAGATATGGGCGTTAGATCCCCAGGATTTTTTTGGCATTTGTGTCGGGTCATTATCTGGATAGTAATTTTCCGGTAATGCTATTTTTTCGCCTTTTTCAGTGTCTCGGCGGTATTCGGCATCCAGGGTTAGGGCGTCATATTCAAAGTGATTCAGAATATGGAGGTGCCCCAGATGCTCGTCAAAAAGCGCACCGAGCCCTGTATTTTGAGAAACAAGCAGAGGTTTTAGGTTTTGTGTGCCCTTCAGGTCTGCAATATTTGTCTCTGTCCACCGAGATACAGGCATTTTGGGACAGCTATCAAGATTTTTCAAAAACGGAGAATTTTTTATCAGAAGTTCGTGTGGATAGACGCCAAACAGCTTTGACGAAAGTAAACGTTTGGGAATTCCATAATATCTATAAAGAGCCGCTTGGGCCCCCCAGCAAAGGCTAAGAAGCGGCATCGCCGCAGAATCATTTGGCCCGCGCACCCAATCCAGAATCTCCGTCATTTCATCCCAGTATAGGACGTCCTCAAAGGGCAATGTTTCGATAGGTGCTCCTGTTATTATAACAGCATCGAAAGCCGAATCTCGGTTCATATCCCGCCAACGCGAGTAAAATTGATCCAGATGACTGGGCGGCGTGTTCTTACCGGCGTAATTTGATGGCGCGGCGAATGTCAGTGACACATAGGCTTCGGTTTGTCCAAGTACTCGGGCTAATTGAAGCTCTGTGTCTAACTTCTTTGGCATTAGGTTAAAGATACAAATTTCAAGGCGAGAGGTTACCGCAAAATCTGCTGGTGCTTCTAATACATCTAGGCCTTCGGCAGTAAGGATTGCACCAGCTGGCATGTTGGCAGGGAGAATTATGCTCATCCAGCAGTTTCCATCTTGCGCACTTTGATGCGGGAATGGCAGGCGGCAATGTATCGCTTGGCCGTTTCCATGCCGAATGGGTTTATTTCTACCTCACGCATGAGTGCACTATGCAAAATTTCTACGAAGGTTTCTGGGTCTGGTGTGGTGTCAGTATTTGGCCCAAATAGTTCTTCGGCATCGACAGTTACGCCAAAGCGTTCTGCCATAGTCTGGTATCGAGGTTTCCTAAATTCTAGCAACTCGGGAAACAGTGGCCTCGCAAACTCCACAGGATCAACACCGACACCATCATCCGGATAGGTCTCAAGTTTGGGGTTTATAAAGGCGGGATTGTAGAAGAGAGGTTTCGGGTGGCTTCGGGCCCGTTCCTTCAACGCTTCCTCTGCATGGGCATCCGCTCGTATGTAGAGGATTAAAGAATTAGCTATTAGCGGCTGAATCACCGGATCTGCTGGATCGTCAGGCGTTGCAATTTCACAAAGTGAACCTGACGCATCATTGACGAAGGAGACACAGCTATAGATGTTCCAAGCCTTTGAAATGAAATGTGGAACATCTCTCATGGACTGAATTTCTGCCTGCCGATAAAGATCTTGACGCCGCAGAAACTCTGCTTTCTCAAGGCCACCAGAATTTGGATCGCCATAAATGCCAAGGAATGTTGATACCGGTTCTAAATTATCGACTGATATGTTGTGTCCAATGAATATTGAATCTGACCTTAGCAGGTTTGCTACGAACTGATCTTCCATAGCCATTATTTTAAATTTTACATTATCCAATATTGGTTCCGCTAAATATCGTGTTCCGATGCGATAATCCGCAGAATAATGAAACCAATCTCCATCACGTCGAAGTGTTTTGGAGAGCGTTGTCTTTCCAACTCCAGACATACCTAACAGCGAAATTGCATGAGGTAATTGGCGAAAGTCTTTTAACGTAATCATGGGAGGCTTAGCCCCAACATTTTCTTGAAAGGTCGCGGATGATAGGGCCGGCCCATCGGAATGCAAGGTATAGGAAATTGTTGGCACTATGGTCTGCGCATCCTATATGGGCATCAATCATGCAAGAAACCTCATCGAAAACAGTTTCCGTCACATTTGACCGCCTAGGCCTCTCTTCTGTCTGCAAGGTGGCTGCTGCGTTGGCGAATGCGCTCAACTTGGGCGACTGCGTTGTATTGGCGGGCCCGCTTGCAGCGGGAAAAACCACTTTTGTTCAGGCACTTGCTAGAGCGCTCGGCGAGACCGATCCCATAACAAGTCCCACTTTCACGCTAGCACATTTTTACTCTCGAGGACGCCTTCCGTTATTGCACGTAGATGCTTATCGTCTAGAGAACGTTCATGATTTTACTGACTTGGCGCTTGACGACTTTTACGACACGCATGTAACCGCAATTGAATGGGGCGAGAAATTTAGTAGCGCACTGCCACCAGCTTATCGTGTTGAGTTAACGCCAGATGGCGATAAGACGCGGCGTCTTACTCTGAGTGCTCCTGGCGAAGAATATATAGGTCTCAACTCGGTCGTAGGAGTGCTACAGGGATGACATTGACCCTCTGTTTGCACTCATCTGCAGGAACGCAGTCCGTATTTCTGTTGAGTGAAAAGGAAATTTTTTTACCAACGCTTGCAAATGGCACGGGAGATCCAATTTTCGGGCCATCAATAGCCGAGTTGGTAGACGATGCTCTCAATGCCGCGAATGCATCTGTTAGAGATATTCAAAGAATTGCAGTAGACATTGGGCCTGGACGCCTAAGCGCAGTCCGTGCAGCAGTCGCATTCACTAATGCTTTTGCCTTTGGACTGGGTGTTCCGGTATTGCCGATTGTCTCGAGTATTGCCCTTGGCATTTTATCGGAACGGGCTTCCAATTCACCGGCCATTGTTGTCCATAAATCATCTGGAGGCACAGCCTTTGTTGCACGGGTCCACGCCGGTCGTTTGGAGTCTTTGCGCCATGGGCCAGTGATGGAGACAATCCGAGAGTCTGCTGCAGGGCTTGAGGGTTTAGCGCTT
>JAURGE010000099.1 GCA_030833925.1 Alphaproteobacteria bacterium | reverse complement strand
ACACCCTCGGTACCATAGATGTAAAAGGCTGATGCTATCGTCCAGCTTGTCGGCTGGCCGTTAAGGACGCCAGGCATTACGTCTGCAAAAACCGGGTAAACAGAAAACAGCACACATATTACAAAAATTGCGGTGCCACCTGTCCGACGCGTGGCTTCCAATACTATCAGCCACATTACGTAGGCGCAGTATTCGGCTGTTTCAGGCGGAAGAAACTCCCAGCCATCCTGCAGTATCTCTTCCCCATGCAAAACAAAATAAACTGACAGAGCTATTGTGACGCCAACCAAGAGCAAATCATACCAAGGCACTCTGCCAGACTCGATTGCACCAGGAACAATTGATTTGAATGGGAAAAGCAAAAAAACTAGTGGTAGCAACAGGCCAAGCATCACATAGAAATATTCTGTCTCCAAAGGCACATAAGTGCCGAGCCGATTACCAAGCCCAAAAATCACATAAATCGAAACAGCAACTGAACCGATTGAAGCAATTAATAGCCAAGTCCACCAAAGAGTTGATAGCTGCCGATGCCTGCTTACGCTTGCCTCTGACTGCTCAACAGCTTCTTCAGCAGTAATAGTAGGCTGTTGCTGATCACTTGCGCTCATAAGGCTCTTCCCCATGCACACCTTTCACCATGCGCCGGCTTTTGCCGATCTGCGGAAAGGCATTTTCTTATGCAGGTGATTTAACGTTTAGATCTCATCAACTGCATTTATGATTGGAGAAAGCGTAGGTGGGTTCTGGAGAGCGGTAAAGTCTATATTGATTATATTTTCACCATGTAAAACATCTTTGACAGCCAAAGTGCTTCTTCCCAAAAGTAAATCGGGCGCGGCCACGCCGCGCCCGATCTGCAAAAATTGAAGCCCAATTAGGCCTTTAATAACCCTACTCGCTAAACGGTGCATCCATGCCAGCTGCTTTCAACGCAGCAGCACGATTAGCAAGCCATTTTTCACTGGAGAAGCCATCAGCTTGAGTCTTTTTCCAGGTGTTAGCAAGAATCATTTCACGCTTCAGCAGCATGTCTGTATGAGCCTGGTCTTCTGCCGTCCAAACCCCAGCTTCCTTATAATACTGAATTGCTCCAGCATGGTATGGGAATACCCATTGGAAGTTCTGACTTTCAACTTTATAGCCGTCCATACCAGGACCAGCGTCTTTAAAGTTTTCGTAATTGTCCATTACCGCCTTAGTCAAACCGTATGCAACATCATTGCTAACTGGCGCCAAGCTTACGAAGATTGGGTAGGCATATCCTGCCCCTTCATAAGGAAGCTTGCCCGAAGGGTTGTTTTCACCATTGATGGCAAGAGCAACTTTTGTTTTTGCAACGTAAGGTGCAACTTTATGAACTCTAGCCCAGGCTTCCGTGTCGTCATGCGGGAAGTTGGGCACAAACAACCCGCGAGGACTGGCTGCAATCTGATTATAAATTGCAGAAATAGAGCTCCCCATCGCTACATCTGCTTGGCCATCAAGAACAGCTTGCATGGATTGTCCCCAACCAGGGACCTCTACTTTAACAACGTCGTTCCAAGTTAAACCTGCGTAAGCAAGGATAGCCGTCATGTTCGTCTGCAGAGCAGGAGAGCCTTTAACCCACGCAACACGCTTACCTTTTAAGTCCTTTAGTGACTTAACGCCTACGTCATCGGCGATAGCCGCACTAACGGTTCCGTGCCTGCCATTGTTGTTGAAAAGGTTACGCAATGGTTGCGGACCCCACTTTTCATCAGCAAACATTAGTACGCCTTCAGCACTGAAATAGGCTGCTATTCCGCATGCACAAAGCTCAGCTTGGCCGGCTTTCAAAGGGAGCATTCTAGAAACGTCATTCTTTCCAGGAATAATGCGGACCTCAGATCCGTACTTCGCTTTCAGCATGTTTCCAAGTCCAACCGACTGAGCATAGCCGGAGGAAGTTGTGCCATATGCTGTCCAGGAAAGATTTTTTGGAAGTTTAACTTCGGCAGCTGCAGCACTGGCGGCTATACCAGCCGCGGCAACAGCAGAAACCGCAATAGAAATCATCGCTTTACGCATTTGCGTCTCCTCCTTGTTCATTGTGCTACTGCCTTCAGCATCTTTGTCTTACTTGGATACTAATAATCACAGCAGCTATTGTTCCACCCCAATCACTACAGGCAGAGTTTCAATGCTTAGAGCCTAAAGATGCGTTTTAAGAACGTAAAGGGCTCCTGCTTGCATTTTGATATCTACTCTTCTGAAATGGCGCCCTAGGGTTGATAAGGAACGGGAAAATGGCTGAAGCAAGCAGAGACACTATGGTGGGCATCGTCGGCGTTGGCGTGATGGGCGGTGGCATGGCCAGAAACATTCTGAAAAAGGGTAATCAGGTCGTTGCCTTCGACTTGGATAAGGCTGCGCTTGATGACATTGTCTCGAAGGGTGCTCACCGAGCATCATCTGCCCGCGAGGTCGCTGAAAAAGCTTCGACTGTCATTTGTATGGTTGAGACAACCGCTCAGTCAGAAGAAGTGATTATGGGTGAAGACGGCTTTCTTCCTGCTTTACGTCAGGGAGACGTTGTCATTTCGTCAGCTACAATTGATCCAATTGCAGTAAAACGCTGGGATAACATCTTAGCTAGTAAGGGTGTGGGCCTATTGGATGCTCCTGTGTCTGGCGGTTGGAAAAGAGCGGACGAAGGAGATCTTTCAGCAATTGTTGGCGGGAACCCTGAAATTCTGAAGAAAGTTAGGCCTGTGATTGAAGCCTATTCTTCGCGGGTATTCCATATGGGAGATGTAGGCCAGGGCCTGGCAATGAAACACGTGAACAACATGATGATTCAAACAACTACAGCAGTGCTTGCTGAGGCCTTTGTGATGGGAGCCAAGGCCGGCCTCGACCCACAAGCCATGTTCGAGGTAATGCGAGTTTCTACTGGAGCATCAACCGCGCTGGAAATGCGTGCACCACAATTTATTAAAGGTGACTTTCGGCCTGGAGGCACCATCGACATCACTATCAAAGATCAAACGCTTCAAACAGACTTTGCCAAGTCTCTAGGTGTGCCAATGTTCTTGGCGAACGTTAGTCTGCAAATATTCCAGATGGCAAAGGCAAATGGGCTAGCCAAACTGGACAGTTCGAGCGTTGTCACGCTTTATGAAAAGATGGCCGGTGTTCAACTTGGCCCACGCGACAGTTTGGAGAAATGAAGATGTTGGCTGACCCGCAAGACCAAGAGGAACTTTCCACTCCCTTTGCCTGGCCGAAAGAAGGTATTTCGCGGGTGCCTTATCGGCTCTTCTTCGATCCTGAAATTTACAAATTAGAACAAGAAAAGATCTTCAGAGGTCCTGTCTGGAATTTCCTCTGCATGGAGTTCGACGTTGCCAACGCAGGTGACTTCAAGACTACCTTTATTGGCGAAACACCCGTGGTCGTTACCCGTGACCGAAAAGGCACCGTCCATGCAATGGTCAATCGTTGTGCGCATAAAGGTGCGCTCGTTTGCCTTAAAGAACGTGGTAACGCCAAAGCGCTAACTTGCGTATATCACTCGTGGAATTATGGCCTAGACGGCAAGCTCATCGGCCTCGCCTTTAAGAATGGCGTTGGTGGCAAAGGTGGCATGCCAGATGACTTCGACATGGCTCAGCATCGTTTGCAGCCAGTTCGCGTGGAAGTTTTCTGCGGCATGGTATTCGGCACTTTTTCTGACAAAACCCCGTCGGTGGAAG
>JAURGE010000098.1 GCA_030833925.1 Alphaproteobacteria bacterium | reverse complement strand
CGAGTACGCATCAATCTGCATAAAGAGGCCAAAGTAATAGAGCAGTGAAGGGAAGATAGCTGCAATGACTATTTCCGCGTAGGAAACTTCTAAGAACGTTGCCATTACGAATGCAGTCGCCCCCATAACAGGAGGCATCAGAACCCCACCCGTTGAGGCACAAGCTTCTACACCACCAGCATAAGTGGCGCGGAAGCCAACACGTTTCATAGCGGGTATAGACATCACACCAGTAGTTAACACGTTTGTGATAACCGAACCCGACATAGACCCCATCAAACCAGAGGCAAAAATCGCAACTTTTGCAGGCCCGCCTCGGAACTTTCCGAGGAGTGCGAAAGCTAAGTTGAGGAAAAAAGCACCCCCCCCTGTGTATTGCAGCGCAACACCAAAAACTAGGAAGCCAACAACAAGATTGGCAAAGGCTCGCATCGGTATCCCAAGAACACCCTCGGTACCATAGATGTAAAAGGCTGATGCTATCGTCCAGCTTGTCGGCTGGCCGTTAAGGACGCCAGGCATCACATCAGCAAAAACCGGATAAACTGAGAAGAGAACGCAGATAACGAAAATGGCCATGCCACCCGTCCTACGCGTTGCCTCGAGCACAATAAGCCACATGGCATAGGAACAATATTCGGCAGTTTCAGGAGGAAGGTATTCCCAGCCATCCTGCAATATTTCCTCGCCATGAAGCACGAAATAAACTGACAAGGCGACTGTAATGGCGACCAAGATTAGGTCGTACCAAGGAACCCCACCAGACTGGACCGAACCTGGGGCGATCGATTTGAATGGAAAAAGAAGGAATACGAGTGGCAGCAACATGCCAAGCATCACGTAAAAATACTCAGTCTCAAGAGGGACATAGGTCCCAAACCGGTTACCAAGACCGAATATCACATATATCGAAACTAGAACCGAACCGATTGAGGCAATCAGCAGCCAGGTCCACCAAAGTTTGGAAAGCTGACGATGCCGACTAACACTTGCCTCTGACCGCTCTACCGCTTCTTCAGCAGTGATGGCCGGCTCTTGTTGATCGCTTGCGTTCATGTGGCTCTTCCCCTTAAACGCCTTTCAACAAATGTCGGCTTATTGCCGATCTAGGGAAAGGCAGTTTTTTGCAGATGATTTTACCCTGTAGCTCTCATCAACTGCATTTTTGCTTAGTCGAAGCGTATGAGGGTTAGGGAAAGTGGTAAAGCCTTAAACAGCTTTAATTACCTTATTTTAGAATAATCGTGCCTTTTGAAATGCTTCTTTTTAAAAGCAAATCGGGCGCAGCATAGCCGCGCCCGATATTCTTCTTCGTAGCCCTTTTCAGGTCTATTTCAAAAGATCACTCACTAAACGGTGCATCCATACCTGCCGCCTTGAGCGCAGCGGCACGGTTGGCAAGCCACTTAGACCTGTCAAAGCCAGCGGCTACCGTTTTCTTCCAAGTATCAGCAAGGATGGTTTCACGCTTTAACAGCATGTCTGTGTGAGCCTGGTCTTCAGCTGTCCAGACACCTGCTTCCTTGTAATACTGGATCGCACCAGCATGGTATGGGAACACCCAATCAAATTTTTGGTTTTCGACCTTGTAGCCGTCCATACCAGGTCCTGCATCCTTGAAATTTTCATAGTTCGCCATGACCGCCTTAGTTAAGCCATAGGCAAGTTCATTGCTGATTGGAGCAAGTCCAACGAAAATAGGATAGGCATAACCGGCGCCATCATAGGGAAGCTTGCCCGTGGGATTATTTTCACCATTGATGGCAAGCGATACCTTTGTCTTGGCAACGTACGGAGCAACTGCGTGCACCCGGGCCCAAGCAGCGGCGTCGTTGTGAGGGAAATCTGGAACGAATAACCCACGCGGGCTTGCTGCAATCTGGGTATAGATTGCGGAAATTGAGCTACCTTGAGCGACGTCAACTTGGCCATCAAGAATGCCTTGCATCGATTGTCCCCAACCGGGCACCTCAACCTTTACAACATCATTCCATGTGAGACCGCCATAAGCGAGGACCGCCGTCATGTTGTTTTGAAGAGCCGGGGAGCCCTTAACCCAGGCCACACGTTTGCCCTTCAGATCCTTAAGTGATTTTACGCCAATGTCATTTGCAATTGCCGCACTGACTGTTCCGTGGCGACCATTGTTATTGAAGAGGTTACGTAACGGCTGTGGACCCCACTTTTCATCGGCAAACATCAGAACGCCTTCAGCGCTAAAGTAAGCGGCGATACCACAGGCACAAATTTCAGCCTGCCCAGCCTTTAGCGGGAGCATGCGTGATACGTCGTTCTTTCCGGGAATGATGCGAACTTCCGTCCCGTACTTGCCCTTGAGCATATTTCCAAGGCCAACTGACTGAGCGTAGCCTGAGGATGTTGTGCCATATGCCGTCCATGAAAGATTTTTCGGCAATTTGACTTCAGCAGCTGCAGCACCTGCTGCCACACCAAAAACCGCGACCGCAGAAACCGCAATCGAGAGTATTCCTTTACGCACTTGAATTCCTCCTCGTTCATTATGCCACTAACGGTATGCATCTATGACGCGCGTAACTCTTTATTGCGCTAGTGGCGGAAACCCCCCGCCTACAGAAATAAACAGGGATTTAAAGCGCAAAGCCTAAAGGCCAGTCTTCGCAACGTAAAGGGCCGCAGGCCAGGTTGATGGAAAATCAACCCAGACTGCGGCCCCGCAAGGACCTTCAGATCGCTACATTACATCGGATTACGGAATGGAACTGCCATGCCCTTTGCCTGTAGAGCTTTTGCGCGAGCAGCAAGCCAAGCGGTCTCAAATCCGTCGTCGCTTGGGTTAGTTCCAAGAAAAGTCTTCCATGCGCCTTGAAGAACCTCGATGCGCTGGTTGACTTGATCGGTATGGGCCTGGTTTTCAGCGGTCCACTTACCTGCCTCCTTGTAATATTCAATCGCACCCGGATGAAATGGAAACACCCACGAGAGCTCCTGATTAGACAGCTGATAACCGTCCATACCTGGGCCAGATTCTTTAAAGTCCGCATACTTGGTCATGACAGCTTTAGTGAGGCTATAAGCGGTGTCATTTGCCAAATTTTCCATGCTGACGAAGATTGGATATGCATATCCAGCACCTTCGTAAGGCAATTTCCCGGTAACGTTATTCTCGCCACCGACGGAGTTGGAAACCATGACCTTGTTCCAATAAGGAGCCACTTCCCAAACGCGCTTCCATCCAGCCGCATCATTATGAGGGAACGTAGGATGGTAAATGCCTCTTGGGCTAGCCTGGATTTGTGCATAGATCGAAGAAATTGTTGAGCCGAAAGCTGCATCCGCTTGGCCATCAAGAATTGCCTGCATGGACTGGCCCCACCCTGGAACCTCAACTTTCACTACGTCATTCCAAGTCAAGCCGCCAAACGCCAAAACGGCAGTGGCGTTTAGGTTAAGAGCCGGAGCTCCTTTGACCCATGTCACTCGCTTGCCCTTTAGGTCAGCCGCAGTTTTGATGCCAGCGTCGCCTGCGAATACCAGGCCAGTGCCATTGCGACCAAGATTATTGAAAAGGTTGTAAAGCTTTGTTGGCCCCCAACTTTTGTTGGCGAACATCAATACACCTTCCTGACCAAAATACGCAGCGATACCGCAAGCGCAAATCTCGGCCTGATTAGCCTTCAACGGCAGCATTCTTGAGACGTCGTTCTTTCCAGGGATGACCCTTAGCTCTGTCCCATAGTGCTTCTTTAACATATTGCCGAGACCAACTGATTGA
>JAURGE010000097.1 GCA_030833925.1 Alphaproteobacteria bacterium | reverse complement strand
CGCTCAGCGGTCGTAAGCGCGCGTCCCCACCAACCTGAAAAGACTACACTTAAGGCGAAAATTACCGAAAACCCCATCCATATCGACAGCACTATATGTAAGGGTGACTCAGTCAGCAACAATCCTGGCCAAAATACAAACAAAAACGGGGCAATAACTTTGACGAATCCCATTCGAATAGCTTCGATAGCAGTCTCTGTTGGATCAGCGCCAGCAATACTTGCTCCAGCGTATGCGGCTAAGGCGACGGGCGGCGTTATCGCAGATAGCAGGCCATAATAAAAAATAAACATGTGTGCTGCAATGATTGGCACACCAAATTTGACAAGCGCTGGGGCGATAAGGATCGCTAATAGCAAATAAGCCGCCGACGTTGGTAGGCCAAGGCCAAGGACAAAAGAGGCCAGCATAGTAAGCAAAAGTACCGCAATGAGATTGTCCCCACCGACCCACAAAATCATTGCAGACAATTTAAGTGCAAGCCCCGTCAGAGTAAGAACACCAATGACAATACCTGCGACGGCAACAGCTGCAACGACTGGCAGCACATTGCGGACCGTCTCCTCAATTAATTCGAAAAAAGTAGCAAATGTTAGCCGTGTTTCTTTTCTCAGCAAACTTAACAGAAGTGTGATGCCCATGCTCAAAACGGCTGACTTCGCTGGTGTGAATCCGTAAACCAGAAATCCAATCAGAGCTATAAGGGGCAACAACATGTAACCTTGCTTACGCAAGATCAATCTCAGTGAAGGAACATCAGATTGCTCTAAGCGTGGCAAGTTAAATTTACCCGCTTCCAACCGTACTGATACCAAGAGAGCAAAGACGTACATCAGAGCAGGCACCAAAGCTGCGGCGGCGATGGTTGCGTAGGGTAGTTGCGTCATTTCCGCCATTATGAAGGCGGCTGCCCCCATCACCGGCGGCATGATTTGACCAGCCGAGGATGCGGCCGCCTCAATCGCGCCTGCGACCTTAGCGCGATATCCAGATCGCTTCATCAATGGAATAGTGAAGGTACCGGTCGTAACAACACCAGCCACTGCAGACCCATTAATCGCGCTAAACATTGTGGATGAAACGACAGCGGTCAACCCAGGCCCGCCTTGAATCCTGCCCGTTAAAGCCTGTGCGATATCTACAAAAACTTTACCCAGTCCAGTTTTCAGCAGTAACGCGCCGAGTAATGAAAAGAGAAAAATATATTCTGCAGCGACACCCATTGGAAGGCCGTATATCCCTTCCGTTCGCAAAAACAAATTAGACGATAGTCGACTCAGCGCGTACCCAGAATGACCGTAACTACCTGGTATGAGATTACCGAACAGTGCATAAAGTAATGCAACAACTGCCATGATAAGCATCGTCCAGCCAACATAAATTTTTACCAAAACGAGCGTACAAAGGACAGTAATGACGAACAACTGGACGTCCAGAGGCTCTGCGATGGCGCCGCCCATGACAATATCAAGATAATTCACGTACAGGTAGGGACCTGCACAAACCGCAAGAAGGGCAAAAACGAAGTAGGCGAAACGGAACCAACTTACTTTGCAGCGTTGAATCGCAACGATGAAGCCTGCACAGGCAATCAATGAGAAAAAGGCAGATCTAAGGAGCAGAGCAGTCCACCCCCCCCAATACGCGTTATAGATGATTAACGTAGAGCAAAGAAGACCGATGACCAATGTGAGGACCTTGGTCCATTGGATAGTAGTGGCTGCTTCTGTATTTTCCATATGTGTACTTAAAAGAAAGGGCTGTCAAACAGCCCTCTCTTGCTCACCTTACTTTTACTTTCCTTTGAAATACTTATCAGCTCCTGGATGCAAATCAATAGGTGTATCTGGCGCTAGGTCTTTGCTAATGAGCTTAGCAGCAGGATGAACTGCAGCGACATCGGCCAAGTTGTCAAACAAGGTTTTTGTTACGTTAAATATCAAGTTTTGGTCTGCATCAGCTGCGGTAAACAACACGGCGGGGTCACCAATAGCTTTTACGGCGGCATCGTTCCCTTTGTAGGCTCCGCCTCGAATTTCCACCAGTCGGTAATATGGAAATTCAGCTATTAAAACTTTTGCTTTTTCTGGGGTTACACCAACCAACTTAGCGCCTGTCGTACTTGTCAACTCAACAAGGGCACCCGCGGGCACTCCAGCTAGGACGAACGATGCATCTAAGTTACCGTTTTTCATCGCATTCGTTGCCTCACTGTAAGACAAGAATTGAATGTTACCTGGATTAAATGCGCCACTTGCTTTCAACAGGCGCTCGGCCAATACTGCCGAGTTCGAGCCAGGTGGCCCCACGCTTACACGTAAATCCTTCAAATCTTCAATTTGCTTCGCATTACTTCTGCTAGTGGCTGCGACCTGTAACACGGCAGGATACAAATAGGCTACGCCTGACACGTTCATCTTGCTCTTAAAAGGGGGAAGACCGTTCTTTGCAGCATAGAGCGTAGAAGCACTAGAGAAGCCCATGGTCATTTCACCCGCAGCTACGCGTTTTATGTTTTCCACAGAAGCTCCAGTGACTTCCGCGTTTGCTGTTACGCCGGTCAGCTTTTTGGTGAGGACATCCGCCATACCTGCGCCTACGGTATAAAACACTCCGCCAGTGCCACCTGTGCCAATGGAAACCCGTGTCTCCGCTTGGGCACTTGCAATAGTAAAGATTGAAAGGACGGCCGAGATTGCGATGTTCTGTAAATTTTTCATATGTCTCCTTTTGGTGTTGAACTTTTACCGAGGGGAGATACTACCAATAAAAAACACGAGGAACTGGCACTTAACGGACACCCGCAACCCGGAATCGTCGGTCAGCGTGGTCTTAGAAACCTAACAAACGCAGGCCTAGTCATAGCTGCAGGCGATAAAGTCCTATCGGTGGTTCAGGCTAACATCGCCACCCAGTCGCCAGAGCTGATGCAGATGCAAAGAGATCGATAACCGCGGTAAATTTAATCCCTCTACCGAGGCAACGATTGCCGGCCAAATGTCGCCCACTAGCAAAGCCGACCACTAGGTATTTCCCCCGAGCGCCTTGGGGCAACGGTAGGGCTGGCGTGTGGCGCAGGAGACAGGTTGGCACCGCCAAAAAGGTATAAACCAATGCCTGGCTGAGGCGGTCGAAGTTTGGCGTAATTGATGACGCGGGTCAAATGAAACCTCTTGAGTGACCACAGGCCAGCGCGCAAGTGATAATGCGTTGGCTGCAGTCCGCAGCAATAATTTTATTTTTAACCCCTCGAGGAGACGTGAATGAATTCAAAAGTAAAGATGGTTCGTGTCGCTGTGGCGGCGCTTACGCTAATGGGTGCAGTTTCTGCCCAAGCGCAGGAGGTGGTGCTGAAGCTCCATCATATGTGGCCAACAGTAGCGATGGGGCACAAGCGCGTGGTCGAGCCTTGGTGCGAGGCAATTGCAAAAGACTCAGGTAACCGCATGCGTTGCCAGGTTCTGCCAGCGATGACTGGTGGCGGCTCACCTGCACAACTCGTTGACCGCGTCAAAGACGGCGTGGACGATGTAGTTCTCACTCTCCCCGGTTACACGCCGGGTCGCTTCCCGATCATGGAAGCACTGGAGCTGCCATTCATGAGTAATAACGCAGAAATGGCATCGGCAGCCGCTTGGGATTTTTACCAAAAATACGGAAAACAAGAATTCACGGGAACCAAGGTGCTGGCGACATGGGTGCACGATCCCGGCTTTGTAAGTACATCAGGTAAGCCCATTCAAAAGATGTCAGATTTCCGTGGACAAAAGATCCGCGCGGCCAGTCGCCAGTCCTCCAAGCTGTTGGCCCGTTTAGGCGCAACACCAGTTGGCCTA
>JAURGE010000096.1 GCA_030833925.1 Alphaproteobacteria bacterium | reverse complement strand
GTTAGGGCCATTTCTTTTGTGTAGTAGGCCGGACGGCAATATTGCGCTTCCTGGCGGCAAGTCAGTAACGCCAATTGAGTTGTACAAGATGGGATTTGATAAAAAATGGGCCGTCGCAAGGCCGGGTGAGCCAAAACACAATTATCAATCTAATGGCCGCTGCGCTTATTGCGGATGCACCGCTCACGCATAGGAGGATCGCTGTGATTGAAGATTGGAGCTTGTTGTGCCTGTACATCCGCAGCTATCAGCGCGAGCTTTATGAGCGCCTGAATAGTTCTCGCGGTAAGGCTGACGATGATGCAGTCCAAACCGCGCAGGATTTGCTGATCACTTCAGCCAAACTTTACGCCCTGGTGAAAAATGAGCGCATTCGATAAGCAAGTCGGTGGATCACACTACTCCAAGCTGGCGATTCAGCCAATGGAGTATTCGATGGCGAACAACCTGGACGCTTGCCAGCACACCGCCATCAAGTACATCACAAGGTTCCGGGAGAAGGATGGCATCCGGGACTTGGAGAAGGCCATCCACACCATTCAGTTGTTGATTGAGATTGAGCAGCGCAAGGTTAAAGGTTAGCTTTGAGGTACGGGGCGCAATGCCCCGTTACTTATTCCAGAAATCGTGATTCCGCTTCACGGCGTCGCGAAAGTCCCGCCAGAACGCGACCACCTGCGCGATTCCATTTGAGAATTTCTCTCGCAGCTTCTTCAAAATCTTCATCGTCAATTCTCCTTCTGAGAGTGCTTCCTCGATAGCGCGGCACTCCAAGGTTATAGGCGAAGTCGGTGATTGCGCCAAGCGCCCTTGGGCGCTTTATAAGCCCCGGTGACGCCTTCAAAACACCGGCTAAGTAGTTGTGCCTCAATTCGTGCATCAGCCACGCTTCAGCCGTTTCCTTGCTGATTGGCGGGTGATCCATCGTCACCTTGGTGCCGTCTGGCTTATAGACTGTTCCGAACCCAATCGTGGGGTAGCCAGCGGGACAAATATAAACGGTCAACGATAGCCCTTCGAAAGGGCGACATAGTGCTGCCGCCACTTCAACCGCTTCACTTACTGCGCTCATAAACTCGCCCGACAAACCAGAAGGAAATGATCATGTTGAACACCGCGAGATCGTCGCTGCCCCACATGGTTGTCAAAACTTCTTTCCAGTTGCCGCCTTGGTCAATAGCGATCAGGTACGCCGCGACTTTGACTGCTGCATAAAGTCCAAGGAATAAGTAAGTCACAGTCGGTCTGACTAGCGCAGAGATCGCTGCAACGATTGACCCTGCTGCTTTGGCGGTCGAAGATTGCTCCTTGATTGCCTCCACCATTGCGCTAAGCTCAGCAGTCTGAAGCTGGACATCTGCTTGCCGCATGGCGATCTCGCCCTTTAGCCTCGCAAATTCCATCTCTGCTGTGACCATTGCAAGCTCATGCTTACGCGCGTTGGCAGAGTCAAACATCTTAAAAATTTCAGGGGCAAGGCGCAAAACGCCTCCAAATACGCCGCCTAATAGTGTTTCAAGCATTTCAAACTCTCCCCAAAAGCCGGACGCTAATCCAAGTAATGATCGCTGCGATTGCCGTGATAATGATCGAAATCAGGGTGTACTGAGCAAATGTTTGGATGAATTTGATTCGCTCAATCCTTGCTTGAATCTCTGCCCTGCGCTTTGCTTCTCGCTCCCTTGCGGCCTTGGCTTGGAAAGCCAGCCAGTCGTCCCACATCCCCGGCCTGCCAGCGTAAATCATTTCCTCGCGCAGACGTTCTTCCTGCTGGCGCAGTTGCTCAAGCGCCATAAACTCTTCAAGTTCAGAACGATTCTTCTTGCCGGACTTCTTATTAGCTTTCTTTTGGATCGCGGCTTTAGCGTCGAAATACTCGAAAACGGCTTTACCGGCGTTCATCAACTCGCCGCTGTTTTTCAGCGCGGTCTTGATGACGGCGAATGCCGCGTTTGCCGCCATAAGTTCCGGTAACATTTTTAGACCTTTGCGACCAGACCGGCCAGCAGAAGGATGATGGCCCCAGCACTCGCGATCAGAATGGTTTCAAGACGCTTCAACCGAGCGTTAATTCCCGCATACCTTTCGGCGCAGACCGCTTCATGCACAGAAAGTTTTGTCTCGACGCTGTTCACCACGATTCACCCTTTCAAGCCCAAGTTCTGACCGGCGTAGCCGGAAACACCTGATACGCCTGTAGCACAGAACCATCCTCATCCGGCAGCACGAACACGTTAACGTGCCAGCCATCGAGAGCAGACATCACCGGCTCCTCATCCGTCCCGCCTGTGCGTTCGTAAATGACGCCAATCGTGTCGATGTTGCGGAAGTTGGCGACCTCATACCCTTCCTGCGCTTCGATGCCCTGTTCAGCGTCCGCTTCGACTGCGCCTTCTGTGCGGTACAGAACAGCCTTCGCAGCGGCTTCGTCAGTGAATTTAAGGTTCATGTTCATGGCGAAATCCTTAGCTGGTTAGGGCTTGCAGTTGGGCGTTGGTCAGACGGCTTGGGTAGTAGGCTAGTTTTTTAATAGTTCCGTTTGCGCTGTTGTTTTGCCCCGAAATGCTGAGTTGGTTTAAATTATTTGGAAGGTTAACAGAAGTATCTGTAGTAACAGTTCCCGCATTTAAACAAATAGCCGAATCATTAGTTTTGTACGCTAATGCAACCTTATAAAAACCTGACGGGATGTTTCCAAGATTAGCGGAAAAGGAGCTATTGCCTTCAGATTTTATAATTCCCCTTACTTGGCTGGTCGTGGATAGTTGTAGCCCAACCTGATTATTTGTCGTGCCATCGGAAGAACCAAAATTTGCAAACGCAGAGAAAGAATTGGGTGTGTTTAATTCGTGGTAAAAGCTACCCTCATCAGCTCTATACCAACTGCTGAAGTTTGTCCCCGTCATCGAGGCAGCATCAGCACTGCGAGTCACTTGGGCCGAGGTAGTGGCGATGTAGGAGGTGGGAAATGCTCCGGCTTCGAGCTGTGCGCCCCAGATGAATACTCCATCGAATCCGTTTGCCGTAGGAATCGTGATAGCGTTAGCGGCAGCCAAGAAAATTTGAACTTGTGCCGTTCCGCTGGAACTTGCCGTTTGTGTGAAAGAGCAGCGATACCAATCGTTGCCAATAGGCGTAATAGCCGATGCCGTAACCGTGCCATTGTTTATAACCGTGCCAGCAGAAAGATCGAAACTTGTGTTGCCTACCGGGAACTGCGCTGAGAAACGCAGGTTGATCTGGCTAATTTCGGACGCTTTGGCGTAAACCGTCCATGTGTATGTTGTGCCACTAGTGACAGAATAATTTTGCCCAATGCTATGGTTCGTAGCGGCTGTGGTATCAATTACCAACTTATCGCCAGCCAACGTACCATCAGGGGCGACGATGGTGTTAGCGGTAATGCTTGAGCGGGTTTTCATCCAAGCCGCGTTATCAAACTCACTTGAATACGTCACCAAATTCGTTCGCTGCTCCTCGACCAGCAGACCCAGCGCCTCGCCTGTGGTGGGGTTGTGGTCAAATCTTGCCACGTTCGCCGCAGCGGTTTGAAGGACGGGGATGTAGTTGGTGATGGGCTGCGTGGTTGTGGCGGTGTAGGCTGTGGCGCTGGATCGTTGTTCGAGTTGGGCACCCCATGCGTATACGTCTGCCGTTGTTGCTCCAGCATAGGAAGGGGCGCGTGTAGCAGTACCGTTGTTGTTGCAGAAGAACAATCCAATGCTGTTGCTACTCGCGGTAGCATTTGCCGTAGCGACAAACGAACATCTATACCAACCGTTTCCCACAGATGTAATTGTTGCGTTAGTCACTCCAGCACCTGATTGGGTCACAGTTCCCGCATTAATGTTGAAATTTGCGTAAACATCCCCCAAAAATCCCGCAGGAATTCCCTCCCAAGTCACCTGAAAAATATCTGGAGCTGTTGCGCCAACACCTTTTTTCAAAAACACCGAAAAGGC
>JAURGE010000095.1 GCA_030833925.1 Alphaproteobacteria bacterium | reverse complement strand
CCGTTTGCAATGCTCTCGAAGAAATTGATAACAAATTTCGGGATCGAGGCTTCACTACAGAACCTCTAGTTTGTCCTTTCCCCAATTTGAAACCGATAGTTGGCCTTGCTAGGACAGGCATGATCCGTTCTGTACGTCCGAATAAAGCTATTGGAGCAGATAAGCGGGTTGCTTATTACGAATACGTATCGAAGGGTGAACTGCCGCGAATTGCTATCCTACAGGATTTGGATGGTCCCAATGCTGGCCACGGTGCTTTCTGGGGTGAGGTCAATTCTAACGTTCACAAGGCTTTGGGCGCTCTGGGCGTAGTTACTGATGGATGCATTCGCGACATCCCAGACTGGGCAGAGGGATTCCAAGCGCTCGCAGGTTCCATAAAACCAAGTCATGCGCACGTACACATGCTTGAGTTTGGCTGCCAGGTAACCGTGGCGGGAATGGTTGTTGAGCACGATGACATCATTCATGCAGACCAGCATGGCGCTGTAGTAATTCCAAAAGACGTCGCTGGAGAGGTTGTGGCTGCAGCAGGCCGGGTTGCGGCGAAGGAAAAGATAATTCTGGATCTATGCAAATCTGATAGTTTCAGTTTTGCAAAACTAAGAACAGCCATGCTTGGCCCCAAGGATATTCACTGATGCCCTCTAAACCAAGCCCGTGGGTGGCAAGCCAGCGTGTTGTTATGGCAGTTGCAGCAATGGTCGTACTGATTGTGGCATCCAATATTCTGGTTCAGCATCCGATCAATGACTGGCTGACGTGGGGTGCCCTAACATACCCAATAACCTTTTTGGTAACTGACTTAGTGAATCGAGCAGACGGTCCTAAAGCCGCCCGCCGAGTGGTCTATTTTGGTTTTGCCGTCGCCGCAGTCGTATCTATTTTATTGGCTGGCCCTCGTATTGCACTCGCGTCAGTGACCGCCTTCATAGCCGCACAACTTTTGGACGTGAGGATTTTTGATCGCTTGAGAACGGGCTCATGGTGGCGGGCTCCTTTAGTATCATCTACAGTAGCTTCGGCGCTCGACACAGTGCTCTTTTTTAGTCTCGCTTTTTATGGAACCAGTGTTCCATGGACCACACTGCTCATTGGCGATTTTCTAGTCAAGCTATTCATAGCTTTAGCGATGCTAGGCCCATTCCGGCTATTGATGACACCAGCCGCCGCCAAAGGATAATCAAGAGTCCCCCAGCCTGCAGCATCATCGCTGAGCGGAGCCCATATAAAAGTCTATTAAAGGATGCTCCCCCAAAAGCATCAGTTAAAAGCCATATTCAGCGAGTTTAAAATCCCCCCTAATTTAAAATTCACCAATTCCTAACAGAGGGAGCAGGTCGCTAATTGTTTCAATAACGGGCAGATCAGGCCTTTCAGCAGCAACGCCGCCATATCCGTACGACGCAACCACAACCCCAAGGCCAGCAGCTTCCGCAGCAGCAATATCCTGCCGGCCATCACCAACCATCAAAGCACCTGATGGAGGGACGTTTTTAAAAAGATTAAGCGTCGCAAGAACATGAGTGGGGTCAGGTTTGCGAGAGGGAACAATATCACCGCCTACACATCCTACCATGAAGGGTGCCAAGCCAAGTGCCAAAAGCAACCGCCAAGCTGCGTCTTGAGGCTTATTTGTGCAAACAGCAAGTTGCAAACCTGCTTTTACTAATTTTTCGCAAACCTCTACTGCACCAGGAAAAATGTCACCGCCGGGGCCATCTTCAGCATAGAATCTCATAAACTCATCAGTTTCAGCTATTTCTGCTGCAGGATCGCGGGCAAGTCCACTACCTTCACGCGCACGCGCTATAAGAATTGCAGGGCCATCTCCGATGTACTCTCTGACCGCTATATCTGTAAGAGGCTTTCTATTCTTTCCTGCCCACACACGATTAACGGCGCGTCCTATAGCGGGCGCGCTGTCAGTCAGTGTTCCATCAAGATCAAATATAAGGCCGCGTGGCCTCTCCATAGCGCCTTCACTCCACCACAATTGCAATGCATTGCTTCTGCAGCGCTGCTGAGCTTGCAATGAATCCTTAGCATGACCGTTCAAATAGTTTGGGAATAGATAACAGCAGTGATAATGAAGATATGCTTCAAAAGGTAAGCACGCTAGTCACTGCGGGTTTGAACATCTGGAGGCCATATTGAACCAATCCCTAAATTCCTCGCAACGGCCTTTAGGGGCCATTGTCCTTGGTGCGGGTCAAGGTAAAAGGATGCGTTCGAGCTTGCCTAAAGTGTTACATGAGATAGGCCGAAAGCCTATGATCAATCATGTTTTAGACCTGGTAAAAAGCTTTAATGCCGAAGTAATTAGCGTTGTGGTAGCACCTAATCATAATTCAGTTACCGCAGCTGTTCATCCAATCCCTACGGTCATTCAACAACAGGCACTAGGCACTGCCCATGCAGTTAAAGCCGCGGCGGACCAATTCAGCAACTTCAACGGCGATATATTTATCCTTTTTGGAGACACACCTCTTATTCGTCATCAAACTCTTCAAGCGATGCTAGATCGCCGAATTGCAGACGATAACCCGGATGTCGTGGTTCTCGGCATGCGGACTAAAGGCGAAAACGCTTATGGTAGGCTTATACTTGATAAAAAGGGCAACCTTGACCGAATTGTCGAGTTTAACGACGCAACTGAAAAAGAGCGTGATCATGACCTATGCAATTCTGGCGTCATGTTGGTTGAAGGCTCAAAGCTATTTGAGCTCTTAGATCGGGTAGATAATCAAAATTCAAAAGGTGAGTACTATCTGACCGATATTATCGGAATTTTGCGTGCGGATGGCGGCTTGGCTGCCGTCGTTGAAGGCGAGGAAAGCGAGTTACAAGGCGTTAATGACCGAATTGAGCTCGCCGCGGCTGAAGCAATTTTTCAGGAAAGAGCCCGACTGGCAGCTATGGCAAATGGCGTGAGCATGATTGCCCCTGAAACTGTATTTTTCAGTCATGATGTTGAGGTTGGTCAGGATGTGGTAATCGAGCCGAATGTAATTTTCGGCCCAAATACAAAGGTTGAAGCTGGCGCCACGATCCGCGCCTTTAGCCATCTTGAGGGCGCCTACATTACCGCCGGCGCTATCATTGGCCCCTTTGCACGATTACGCCCCGGTAGCAAAATTGGTGCGGGAGCGCGTATTGGTAACTTCGTTGAGGTAAAAGCCTCAGTTGTAGAAACAGAAGCCAAAGTTAACCATTTATCATATATCGGCGACGCCCGAGTTGGGACTAAAGCAAATATCGGTGCCGGCACTATAACTTGCAACTATGATGGGTTTGGTAAGTATTCTACTGATATTGGGGAAGGTGCATTCATTGGCTCGAATAGTGCGCTGGTTGCCCCTTTAAAGATTGGCAACGGCGCAATGATTGGCGCAGGGAGCACCATAACAAAGGATGTTCCAGATAACGCTCTCGGACTTGAAAGGGCACCTCAGTCGACTCACCCCGAATGGGCTTCAGGTTTTCGCTCTCGCAAAAAACGTGAAAAACAAAAATGATGAAATCTGAGCGCAATTGGGAGCACTTTGCATAAATGTGCGGAATAATTGGAATTATTGGCCAAACAGGGGTAGTGCCGAAGCTAATTGAGTGCCTCAAAAGGCTTGAATACCGCGGTTATGACTCAGCTGGCGTAGCTACGCTTGTAGATGGATCCATCGAACGCCGCCGAGCAGAAGGTAAGCTAAATAATCTGATTTCACATCTAGAGCGGGAACCTCTGCAGGGATCAATAGGCATTGGGCACACACGGTGGGCTACCCATGGGGCGCCATCGGAACGCAATGCACATCCACATGCAACCGAGCATGTTGCCGTAGTTCACAATGGAATCATCGAGAATTTTATTACTCTGCGGCAAGAATTGGCAGATGAAGGGGTTTTGTTTGAGACGGATACCGACACCGAAGTCATTACTCGGCTTGTTTCTCACTACATGGAAAATCTAGGTCTAGACCCTAAAGAAGCAACAGAGCGCACCCTTAAGCGCCTAACTGGTGCGTTTGCGCTCGCTATCATATTCAAAGGCTACAACAATCTTATGATAGGAGCTCGCCAAGGAAGTCCGCTCGTTATCGGGTATGGCGAGCAAGAACTGTACCTCGGCTCCGATGCCTTAGCGCTC
>JAURGE010000094.1 GCA_030833925.1 Alphaproteobacteria bacterium | reverse complement strand
CTGTCCGGGCGTTTGATTATTCAACATGCGCAAAGCCTTTCCTGAAGTGCCTTTCCGGCTAATGGGTGATTCCGGCGATTTGAATTCGTTGGCCCCTGATATGCCCTATCGTCACCAGTTTTTCTGGCAGACGAGGCACGATCATGAACCAGGGCAAGACAGTCTTTGCACAGCTGCTGCAATTTGTTCCGTTCAGCCATTTCGAACATCTGGTCGATGTCTACCAGGCCAACAAGGGGGTGACGGCGTTCTCCGCTTGGAGCCATTTCATTTGCCTGGCTTATGCGCAGCTCACGCGCCGGTCTGGGCTGCGCGATCTGGTGGCATGTCTGAACGCCCAGCGAACCAAGCTCCATCACATTGGGCTGCGCAGCACGGTCTCCCGCTCGACGCTGGCCGATGCCGCAGAGCGCAGAGACTATCGGTTGTTCGAAGCGCTCGGGCAGCGTTTGATCGTAGCGGCCTTGGCCTTGTATGGGGACGAGGATCTCGGCCTGGGGCTCAAAGGGCCAGTCTTCGCAATGGACTCGACCACCATCGATCTGTGCCTGTCTCTGTTTCCCTGGGCACACTTCCGGCAGACCAAGGCTGCTGTCAAAGCGCATGTGATCATGGACCTGCGCGGTGCCATCCCCGTATTCATCAGCATCACCACCGGCAAGGTGCACGATGTGCGCCTGCTCAACGCAATCAGCCTGCCAGCTGGATCGATTTTGGTGGTCGACAGGGGTTACCTGGATTTCGAAAGACTCTTTGCCCTGCACCGTCAGCAAATCGGCTTTGTGATTCGCGCCAAGGACAATCTGCGCTCTACCTGGATTGCTTCCAGAAAGGTCGATACCGCAACCGGGCTTCGGGCCGATCAGACGATCTTGTTGGCCACGCCGAAGTCCAAGCTCGGCTACCCGGAGCGGCTGCGCCGCGTGTCGTTTCGAGATCCGGAGACTGGAAAGCATCTGGTATTTCTCACCAATCTTCACGACGTACCAGCATTGACAATTGCCGCGATCTACAAAAACCGCTGGCAGATCGAACTCTTCTTCAAGTGGCTCAAGCAGAACCTGGCCGTCAAGCATTTCTTTGGCAACTCGATCAATGCCGTAAAGGCGCAAATCTGGGTTGCAGTCTGTGCTTATCTGCTGGTGCTGATCGCTATCAAGCATCATCGATTACCGGTCTCACCACAGATTTTCTTACACCTCATAGAAACCAATATTTTCGAAAAAATCACGCTGGATCAACTGGTTGCAAATGCCGTACTGAAAGAAGAAAATCCGCCCAGCAGCAACCAATTGATTTTGTTGTGAAATCGACCGGACAGTTGTGACTTGATGTAAAGAGGGTAATGCAAGCCGCGAAAGAAGACGATGAGTGAGAAATTTTGGGGGGTCTGGTTGAGAAGATCAAAGGCACCGTGTGCCAGCGTTGGGACGTTTAACACTGGGACAGGTTCTCGTGGGATGAGCATTTCGACTTTCCTAGTGTTTGGTTTGTCAGGAGGAATGCCCGACCTAATCACCTCACTCAAGAGGATAATGGGAAACCGTATCAACAACCAGGGCCACAGTTTTTAGATGAAACTGGCTCAAGAAAACCACACAGGTCAGTTAGAGCAATTAAGAAACCATAAACGCAAAAACTTCCAAAGTCTTTTTATAGAAAGGTTCTTCTAGTGACGATTAATCCGCTCCGTGACTTTCAAGTCGATCCTGCATCCCTAAGCTATATAGGGCAAAGCCTACAACGTCCTGAATGCATTCTGGCGGAACCTAATGGTGACCTATGGGTAGCAGATGCACGGGGTGGGGTGGTCCTTATAAGACCGAATGGCGAGCAGAAATTTATTGGCCCGAATGCAGATCAACGCTTCGGAAAAGGCAGTACAAAAACTACCGAAAGTTTTGAATCCAAGTACACCACAGGCACGTTACCTAACGGCCTGGCCTTTGCTGAAAACGGCGATATTCTAATTTCCAATTTCGGTACCGATTTACTTGAAGTTATGACCCGCGAGGGTGAACTTCGTACACTCTATGACTCAATTGATGGGCAGCCCATAGGCAAGGTGAACTTTGTACTGAGGGACTCCAAGAATCGTGTCTGGCTTACTGTTTCGACACGCATGAACCCTTGGACTGATGCTTTTGCATCCCGCGTCCAAGACGGGTTTGTCGCACTTGTTGATACAAATGGCCTGCGAATTGTTGCTGATGGCTTCCGATTCACAAACGAGATACGTTTTGATGCCAAGGAGGAATGGCTTTATATCGTTGAGACGACAGGGCCAAATATTACGCGTATGCGTCTAGATGAGAGCAACCCTAAAAACGTTCGACTTACCGATCGCCATACCTTTGGACCGGGTCACCTTGGTGGGTTTCCGGATGGCATCGCTTTCGATAGCTACGGAAACCTATGGTGTACGCTCATAATGGTAGATCAGCTTATTGCCTTAACACCTCAGGGCGACAAGCTGATCCTTCTTAACGATGGCAATCCAACGGCAACACAAAACCTATTAACGCGTATGGCCGATGGATCGGTAAGGTCTGAAGATATGCAGAATGCACGCGGGAAGGTCGCACCATGGATGGCAAGCATCACTTTTGGTGGACACGACCTCAGAACCGCCTACATCGGTAGCCTTCAAGGCAATAGCATTCCTTATTTTAGGTCTCCCGTTGCAGGATTACCAATGGTTCATTGGCATGATCGTTAGTGCATCTCCAATGGTTCTTTCTGGGTATCGCTCCCGTAGGCCCCTTGGGGCACTTCTTATCTCCGTTACGCTGGCCACTGGTTTATTCCTTTCCTCTCAACTCAATCCCCCTGACCGGGCCCAATCGCGCGACCAAGCGCGGCAAGCCATTGAGCAACAGACCCGCATCGGGAAACTGCTTTGGGATCAACATGAGGTGACGGTCGGATCGGTTAGGCGTTATACCCAGGGGACTGGTTTTGTGAGTCAAGCCGAAAAAGAGGGAGGCGGCTTCATCTATGAGGCAGGTTGGACGCGAAAGCCGGGATGGACCTGGAAGACCCCCTTTGGTCAGCCCGCTACTGAAATGGAACCGGCTGTGCACTTAACATTTTCAGAAGCCCAGGCTATCTGTAATTTTTTCGGAAAACGTTTACCAAAAGACTCTGAGTGGACAGATGCAGCCTATCTTGAGCAAAGACAGACACCGGCAAAGGGTTACGCAAAAAACGTTCGTTATCAATTTCCAGGGGGCAGTTCTCCAGCGCCTAGTCACTGTATTGAGGGTTGTGGAGGCTACCAGGGGCTCGCCCCGTCGGGTTTGCTTTGGAGAGGGAGCGGCCATGTAGAGGCAATGCATACAGAGCCCGGGGTGAATGGCCTCTGGGATATGGGGGGCAACGCCTGGGAGTGGGTTGACGCAAAACTAGCTAATGAACGTATCACTCGCGGTGGTTCGTGGTGGTACGGACCCGAGCGACAAGTGGAAAATGATGTTGCCACTAAGCCCGCCGATACCCGCGTTGCCTATATTGGATTCCGCTGTGTTCAAGACTTAACAACGGAGTAAACATGATGGACCCTGCTCGCACAAGGTGAGACGAGCCAGCCTAGTAAAGTGCGGCAAGAATTCTTTTGGACTCTCAGGACGGTCAGACACCCCCCCGTTTTGCGTCAATAACGGCGCCTCTTTTTACCGGCTAAGGCTTAAGGTCCCGATGTCAATCCTTACTAATGGCATTTGATTAATCTCCGTATTGCTCTATTGAACCGCCGAGGTGTATTCGCCACGTGCCGGATAATTCTTGCTAATTGCGAAGTCGATCGCCATCATCAGATCAGTGAAAGACGGCCGCGCGAATGGCATCGTCTGCACTGCACCGTAGTAAAGGGTGTGATCGGGCTTGATCAGAAACACACCCGGCTCATGGAAAAGCTTTGGCTCTTCTACACCGATGGAGGTTTTACCAATCCCTTCTGAGATATAAAGCCCCCATTGCTTTGCAAGAGAGAGTGGGAGGCCATACCCAAAACGAAGGTCAGCCACCCCGACCTTCGCGGCCATCTCCTTTGCGCGACTCTCATCGTCCGATGAGATGGCAATCACGGATACCCCGCGCTGCGCGAGATCTGGTAGCAATTGCCCAAGCTCCTTTAGATACTTGATGTCATTTCTGTCCGGGCGTTTGATTATTCAACATGCGCAAAGCCTTTCCTGAAGTGCCTTTCCGGCTAATGGGTGATTCCGGCG
>JAURGE010000093.1 GCA_030833925.1 Alphaproteobacteria bacterium | reverse complement strand
TGCGGCTCATGAGGCTGGAATTAAACCCGGACGCGATATTCCTCTTAGAATGATTTCTGGCCATATCGGGCAGGAGGACAAAGCTGCTATCTCTGAGGCCTGGGGTGGAGCTGAGGTGTACGACTGGTATGGGGTTGGTGACACAGGGATCATAGCTGGTGAAGGTCCGTCCCATCAGGGCCTGCATGTTTGGGAAGATGCACACATCGTCGAAATCTTGGATCCAGAATCAGGAGAGTCTCTACCAGATGGCCACGCAGGAAATATCTGCGCGACACCACTCTTCAAAACAGGCATCTATCCGATCGTACGATTTGACACCAAAGACGTATCAACTTTGAAAGGCCCTGCACCCGAAACTGGCATTAATTTCAAACTTATGATGGGCTTTCAGGGACGAAGCGATAATATGGTTAAGCTTCGAGGGATTAATGTTTACCCCACAGCAATTGGAACCTTGCTGGATCAGCATGAAGCAACGACGGGGGAATACGTTTGTCGGCTGACGCGGGAAGGCTCAAGAGATGAGCTGACCGTATTCGTCGAAGCCAGAGAAAAAGGGCAAAGCCTCAATCAGGAAATAGAGGACATTTTGAAAAAAGGCCTTGGTGTCTCGGTCAAAGTGGAAGTTGTCTCTCCCGGAGATACAGCAAGTGAAACCCAGGTTGAAAGCCGGCAGAAACCTATTCGGCTGATAGATCTCAGATGATCAATCCTCCAGTTAAAGAGCTGACATCGTTATCTATCAAACAACTGTCCCAGGCTTACCAGAATGGTCAGACAGATCCCTTGGTAGTGACCAATGCTTATCTTTCTGAAATCACAAATAAAAATGCTGAGTTAAATGCTTATCTCGCCGTAACCTCAGAGGCAGCTATAAGTTCGGCTCTAGCTTCCACACAGCGCTTGCATTCAGGACGGACGTTAAGTCCGATAGATGGAATGCCAATAGCTCTAAAGGACAACATAGACCTCCTTGGCATCCAAACAACAAATGGCTGCAAATTTGGGCCAGTTCCCAAACAAGATGCTCAAGTTGTGAAACGCTTAAAAGCTGCTGGAGCCATTATTCTTGGCAAATTAAATCAGCATGAACTGGCTCTAGGCACGACAACCAACAACCACCATTTTGGTCCTGCTCATAACCCAGTGCGAACCGGTGTTACTCCAGGGGGTTCTTCTGGTGGCTCAGGCGTCGCGGTGGCTGCTAAAATGGCTGTCGCGGCTCTTGGTACAGACACCATGGGCTCCGTCAGAATTCCTGCAGCTTACTGTGGTTGTTTTGGCATCAAACCAACGTTTGGGCTTATTTCTAATGATGGCGTTGCTCCTCTTGCCCGAGCTCTTGATCATGTCGGCCCTTTAGCACGCAATCCAACAGACCTTGAGCTTATGCTTCGCGCAATGAAGAACAGCTCTTTGAACAGAGTACCGTTTGAGCTCAAAAGCCTAAGGGTTGGTCGTGTTAAAGAAATAGATGAGGCTGAGACCCACCATGACATGGCATCTGCATATCATCAGTTTCTGAGGGAGCTGAAAGAATTCGGGGCCAATATAGTCGAAATATCATGGCCAGACCTAAAGATGTCCAAAGCCAGACTTGCTGGGCTTCTTCTCTCAGAAGTAGATGCCGCTCGCGCCTATTCGGATGACCTCTTAAATCGGCCAGATCGCTTCTCGCCCGAAATACGCGCGATGATTTCATATGGCCGCGACGCTGCACAAGAAAAGATCAAAGTCGCCGAAAATATCGTGTCAAAGGCAGGTGAAGACGTTAACGCCAGCTTTAACGAAGTAGATGTGATCGTAACTCCAACTGCACCGATGCCCGCCTTTGAATTTTCTGAAACACCCCCTGCCAATCAAGCCGACTTCACCGCTCCTGCCAACTTTGCTGGATGCCCGGCCATCAGTATTCCAAGAGGTAAAAACGCTGAAGGCCTCCCGATAGGAGTTCAAATAATGGCGGCCAAAGGTCGAGATATAGGCTTAATCAGGCTTGCCCAAATGTTTGCCGAATCCTGACCCTACTCAGCGGCTGCTGAACTAACCATGTAAGATTCAGCAAAAGTGCTCATGTCAGCTAAATCAGGAGTAATTTCTGCGGCAGTTAATAATCTCCGCACCCCATCTTTCCCAATGCAAGGCTCAGCACACTCGATAAATTTCTCTGAAAGTTCTTGAAGCGATAAGGGATCATCGGGATCCCCTTTTCTTGTTTGGCGGCGTGCAGAAAGCGCCGCCCCATCCTCCAATTCAATAGTTATTGCAGCACCCCTTCTTGCAGGGAATCCAGCTTCGGCCTCCGCGTCCACATCCAATGTCACTTTATTCATCAATCCACGGATGCGTGGATCCGAAAGCCAACGATCTTCGAATGCTTCAAAGCGGCAACCCGAACGGCGAACTAGTGCCGCGGAAACAACATAGGGAAGCGAGAACTGTGCTTCATAAGCAGTTTTTGGATTCCAATCGCCCGTGACCTTGATTGCTGTCGCATATGTCCCAACGTGGATAGCCCTAACCGCTGTTGCCTCGATTGGTTGACTGCGCACAATATCAAGCATTGCATCAATTGCAGCAAAACCGTGCCCACATGAGCTGTGGTTCTTCTGGGTCGTTTCAAGGATTGTCCACCTTTCACCCAAACTTGCCACACCGGGAGTAAAGTCTGCTGGCTTTGCAGCCTCGCCCTTCAAAGCAGCAGCAAACCCCACCTCACCTTCTAACATCAATGGAGCTCCTTTTAATCCTGCTTCAGCCCCAAAAGCTGCTGTAATTCCACTTTGGGCCGCTTGACCAGCATGAACGGGTTTAAGCATGGCGTCTGATCGAAAGGCCTGCTGTAATCCTGCTGCCATAGTAGCAACGGTAGAAATTGCATTTGCCATTTGCTGAGCATTCAAACCTAACGCAACACCGGCTCCAACGGCCGCTCCGAATGCACCGACGGTCCCTGTCGTATGCCAGTATGCATAGTGCCCAGGGATCATTGCTGCCCCAATACGATTGGAAACTTCATATCCTGCGATAATTGCGGCCAAAAAACGTTTTCCAGAACAACCCGCAGTTTCTGCGGCCGCCAACGCCGCCGGAATTACAGCAACACCTGGGTGATAGATTGCTTCTCTAAAAATATCGTCAAATTCTATCGCGTGACTTGCAGCACCATTAATAAATGCTGCTGCACGGGGTGTTGCCTTTATTCCATCCGGAACAAGGGACGCTGGACCATATCCAATTTCATGTCGCAACGCGCGCCTTAATTCAGGGGCTGGTGCAGTCAAAGCTCCGCGGGCGGCTACCCCTAACCAGTCCAAGAAGACACGCTCTGCTGCTTCGAAAGCTTGCTTTGGAGCATTCGTTTCTATTCTGGCAGCAAATGCTGCAAACTGATCTTGAACCGACAACAACTGTCCTCCAACAACGTGCCCAAAGCTTACAATTGCAGTTGGGCTTCAGCCAAGGCATCCTTAGTTTTGCTAATTACGGGAGCGGTAGCAAATGCCTGACGGTCAGAAAATTACATCAATTGAGCAACTCTCGGCCGCGTTGAGCACGGGTGGTTGGATTGATGGCGGCAGTGATGATGCCGCTCCATATTTGACCGACTGGTCAGGATCATTTACCGGCCGAGCAGTTGGCATTGCTAGGCCCACCAGCGTGACAGAGGTTCAAGCCGTAGTGAAATTTGCAAAAGAGGCTGGACTTGGCATCGTGCCTCAAGGGGGTCATACCGGCCTTGTCGGCGGTGGAACGCCCTTCAGCGACGGCAAAGTTCTAATCTTAAGCCTTAAACGGATGAACAAAATCCGAAAGGTTGATCCGACCAATTATACTTTGATAGCAGAGGCGGGCGTTATTTTGCAGGAAGCGCAGCAGGCTGCCATTAAACATGATCGCTTCTTTCCTCTTTCCCTTGGAGCAGAAGGAAGCTGCACAATCGGGGGAAATCTCTCCACCAACGCAGGCGGTGTTAACGTAATTAAATATGGCAACGCACGCGAACTTGTTCTGGGTCTTGAAGTGGTTCTTCCCGACGGAGAGATATGGAACGGTCTCAGAACGCTTCGAAAGGACAACACGGGTTATCACCTTAAACATCTCTTCCTCGGTGCTGAGGGGACACTCGGCATAATCACCGCAGCTGCCTTAAAGATCTTTCCGCGTCCAATGAGGACAGCAGCGGCGTGGATAGCAACACCCTCCATTAAAGATGCTCTTGCAGTACTAGAGATCGCTTGTGAGGTCCATGACTACGGTAAGAATTGCTAGACTAATCGTCGGCAACCCAAGCCCAATCACCCCCTTAACG
>JAURGE010000092.1 GCA_030833925.1 Alphaproteobacteria bacterium | reverse complement strand
AACCTTGTCTAAGGTAGGCCTTCGATATCCTATCCCACCCTATGGCCCTCATGCAGACCCATCCGAAGGCATGGGAAAATCCTATGGCTAAAGCATCGCGTCCTACTACCAGACGTTTGCAGCAAATGGTGAGAGCCTACCGAGAGGCGGGCGCTCTGATGGCAGCCGTTGAGCTTGGTCTCTTTACTCACATAGCTAACGGGGCGGACGATGAGGTTTCGCTGACAAAAGCTATGGGGCTGCAGCCATTGCATGGGGAGCGAATAATAATCGCTATGCTGGGGCTGGGATTGCTTAAGCGATCAGGTGGTAAGCTTATTTTGGTCGAGGATGTCGAGCGATATTTAGTTGAAGGTAAGCCAACCTATGCGGGCGAGTGGATGCTTTTTACCAAGCCTGATTGGGATGAGTGGGGCAGGCTATCCACTATTTTGCAAGAACAAGCTCCGCCATTATTAGAAAATAAGACGGTAGCCGGAATTACCATTGAGGAAGCAAGACGTTACCACCGGGGCACATACTCAATCGGACGTGGAGCAGGTCGGTTATTCCTTAACCAGGTCGATCTAACCGGTAAAACCCTCTTGATGGATATCGGGGGTGGATCAGGTGCTTATTGTATCGAAGCTTGCAATCGGTATCCCAATCTAAGGGCCATAGTTCTGGAGATGCCTGCCGTTGTGCCAGTCACTCAGGAATTTATAGATGAAAGTGGCCTAACAGACCGAATTGAAGCTAGGGTTTGTGATTTTAATCATGATCCTTTTCCGGAGGAGGCAGACGTGGCTGTTATGGCATCTAACCTGCCGATGTATGGAAGAGAGGCAATTGGTGCAGTTGTGGGTAAGGCCTACAAAGCGATGGCATCTGGCGGGGCTTTTCACCTTATTGGTGAAGCGCTAGATCCTGATCGTTCAGGACCTCCAGACCCAGCGCTATGGGGTCTAGCCCAGGCCATTAATAACACCACTGGTATTGCCCATTCAGTTGCTGAAGTAGAGGGCTATCTTACTTCGGCGGGCTTCAATGATGTTCAAACAATGGGATTTGTGGAAGGTATCTTACAGCGCACCACTGGAATAAAGTAGCGGGAAAATAACCTGCTTTTTAAACTTTCTTTTTGGCGAAGAACTTTTAAGAGTTCGCTGACTTTGGCCAAGTTCACCCTATCAGGCCCATGTATAGTTCGATAAGGCGAATGGGGGTTTCATCTTCCATGAGGCTATCATTGCCAAAAAATCCGCTGAGAGTCAGTTAAAGCAAACGGCATCCTCGACTTTAAAACATAAGCTTTATATGTATTTAGGGATATAAAGTGGCTAGAAAGGCCAAGATGACTTCAATCAGCACTCCGGCAGTAGACGCTGCTCTAAATCCTTATCAAAAGACGCGAGCAGCCACTCTAGACCTTATCTCAGGGCTTGGCCCTGAAGATATGACGCCACAGTCAATGGAAGATGCAAGTCCGACTAAGTGGCATATTGCGCATGTTACTTGGTTTTTTGAGGAATTTGTCCTGCGGGCTTTCGCTCGCCACTATGCTTCACCAGATGATCGGTTCCGCTATCTATTCAACTCATATTATGTGCAGGCGGGGCCGCGGCATTCGCGGCCGGATCGTGGTCTCATAACGCGACCGACACAAGAAGAGGTTTTAGCCTACCGGAAACATGTCGACGGGGCGATGGTGGAACTCATCAAGTCAGGTGAGGCCCCTTTGGACATAATTGAGCTTGGCTGCCATCATGAGATGCAGCATCAAGAGCTTATACTCACTGACTTGTTGCACCTGATGTCGTGCAATCCGCTTGACCCAACCTACAAAGTCCGGTCCTCAGTGATGCCGGAAGAGCCACCTCCAACAGTTTGGTTAGAGTTTGATGGAGGCATTATCGAAATGGGGCATGCTGGTGAGGGTTTTGCATTTGATTGTGAAGGGCCTCTGCATACTACTTTTCTTCAACCTTACAGACTTGCTTCGCGCCCAGTCACCAATGGCGATTGGCTTTCATTCATAGAGGATGGAGGCTATCGGGAGGCTCGACACTGGCTTTCAGATGGTTGGACACAGGTTCAGAAAGAATGCTGGGAAGCGCCATTGTACTGGCGCAGGCAAGGGAGTTCATGGACCACATATGGTTTATGTGGTGTTCAGCCACTCAATCCGAATGCTCCTGTTTCCAACGTAAGTTTTTACGAGGCGGATGCCTATGCGTCTTGGGCGGGTAAAAGACTGCCAACAGAATCAGAATGGGAAGTTGCCGCGCCAGTAACTATTCAGGGCAATTTTTTGGAAAGTGGTGAATTGTGTCCTCAACCATGCAAGGACACTGGCTTAGCACAAATGTGGGGTGACGTGTGGGAGTGGACTGCTTCAGCCTACAGGCCTTATCCAGGCTTTCGGGCCCCTGAGGGTGCTATTGGTGAATATAATGGGAAATTCATGGCCAATCAGTTTGTTCTACGTGGTGGTTCGGCGCTTACGCCAAAGCTTCAAATGCGATCCACTTATCGGAATTTCTTCTATCCATTCCAACGGTGGCAGATGACAGGTCTTCGTCTTGCGGAGGATGCAAGATGATGGAAACTCCGTTTGCAAAGGCTCTGATAAATGGCCTTAACAAGAGTCAAAAGACCTTAGAGCCGAAGTTTTTCTATGATGCTGAAGGGTCTCGTCTTTTTGAAGAAATAACGCAGCTAGACGCATATTACCCCACCCGGACTGAACTAAGTATTCTTGAAACTCAAGCTGATGAGATAGCGGCGTTTCTTGGGCCGGGAGTTGTGCTTGTTGAGCCAGGTGCTGGCGCTCCGACTAAAGCTGAAAAATTGTTGGCGGCGATGAAAAGTCCTATGGCGTATGCCCCAGGGGATATCTCCATAGATCATTTAGAAAGGGCAATGAGCCCCTTACGTCTCCGTTTTCCGCAGTTGCGGATAGCTCCTTTTCGGTTAGATTTTGATGACGCCTTTGACCTTCCTAATGACGTTGCAGCATTAGGCCCAGTCGCTATTTTCTTCCCGGGTTCGACCATCGGAAATTTTTCACCAGAAGGCGCGCGCAGGCTTCTAAGACGATTCAGTAGAATAGATAACGCTCAAACTTTATTAATCGGTGTAGATTTAAAAAAAGATAAAACTCGACTGGAACATGCCTATGACGATCCTGAAGGCGTTACAGCTGCTTTTAATTTGAACCTTCTAGCTCGTGCCAATCGAGAGCTCGCCACAGACTTTGATCTTTCCAGCTTCCGCCACTTTGCTCGTTATGATGAGTCTTTAGGACGAGTTGAAATGCATCTTGAGAGCGTTCGAGACCAAACAGTCAATGTGTTAGGGAAACCGATCCATTTCCTGGAAGGCGAAAGTATCCATACCGAGAATTCTTACAAATTTAAGGTTAGTGATTTTCAGGCAATGGCTGCTGAGGCTGGCTGGTCACCAGTTAAAGTCTGGACTGATCCGGACAATCTGTTCGCTGAGCTGGCTTTTTCTAAACTTAGCCTCTGAGTTTACCGCCAGTTGCTTTTTCAACTGCTTTTACAACCTTGGCTGAGAGGGTTTCTATATCAGCGTCCGTTAGTGTGGCGTCCTTCGGTTGGAAAGTCACGGAAATAGCCAGTGACTTTTGGCCATCACTAACTCCTTTCCCTTGATAGGAATCAAACGCCTCCGCCTCAGTAATCATTTCACGGTCAGCAAGACGTGCGGCGGTCACAGCTTTTGCCGCAGGTACATCAGCGCCCATTAGAAATGCAAAGTCACGTTCGACGGGGAGGAGAGAGTCCAATTTGAGAAAAGACTTAGTTTTCCCAGCTTGCTTGCGTCGGGGCTCGGGAGGCGCGTCAATGAACACCTCAAAAGCTACCACAGGTGTATCGATATCATATTTTTTAATAATGCCGGGATGAACTTCCCCGAAGCGCGCTAAAAGGTTTTTGCCCAGGCTTACTTCCCCCGACCTGCCGGGGTGCTGCCATGATTGGGCTGCATTGCTGATTGGAGCTTCTGTTGGTGCACCAATTGCGGTTAGCACTGCCAATGTATCTCCCTTTGCATCGAATACATCGACGTTGCGAGAGCCGTCAGACCAATGACGAGGGATTGCCTCGCCCCAACGAATTCCTGCCGCGACCCAGTCTTGACCAGTCTCGGTGGGGTCTCGGTAAGTAGGCCCGACCTCAAAAAGTGCTCCAGAGCGTTGAGCGCGAGCAAAGTTTCTAGAGGCTGCAGCTAAGAGGTTGGGAATAATAGAGGGCCGCATGCAATCTAAGTCGGCACTAATTGGGTTATCCAGAATCATGGCATCATTATCACCGCCAAATAGAGCTG
>JAURGE010000091.1 GCA_030833925.1 Alphaproteobacteria bacterium | reverse complement strand
AAAATGATGAGCAAGCAACGAATGAAAATGAAGTTGGCAAAAACGGCTCAAAAAATGACAAATCAGGTGAAATTTTAAACCTTTCGATGTCAGATGACTAAAAAACCTGTAAAAAAACAAAAAAGCCCTTGACGAACCAGAGGGTGATTCGTATTATTCACGCCGCTGTCAGGGGAGACTCAGTCAGCAACGAAAATGCGGAGTGGTAGTTCAGTTGGTTAGAATACCGGCCTGTCACGCCGGGGGTCGCGGGTTCGAGTCCCGTCCACTCCGCCAAATATCAAGCAAATACGCGCCTTCGGGCGCGTTTTTTGTTATGGCATACCATCAGGCTTACCAAAAAATCGTGACTGGTAGCGCTTGGTTTCACTGGTGGTATTTCCCATTGAATGATGCGTCGGACCTCTATCCCCCCAGACCCCCTGCGTTTTGGTTACTTCTAAAGTAGACTGACTTTAGCAGTGATCCCCTTTAGACCAAGCGTCTTTCAATCACTGCCAACTATCAAGGGGGGGCAATGAATAAAGCGCAGGTAATCCATGGCCTTGGGCCACCAGATGTGATGAAGTGGCAAGAGTGGCACTTGCCCGACCCAGCGCCAGGCGAGGTGCGACTGCGACACACGGCAGTGGGGGTGAACTTTGCGGACACGTATCACAGAGGTGGGGTCTCTCACCCATGGAAGGTCGATACGCCTCCCGTAGTAATCGGATTTGAAGGTGTTGGAGTTATAGAGGGCGTGGGCGAGGGCGTTACAGGGTTCAACTTAGGTGATCGAGTCGCTTATGGGATTCCTCCCTTGGGGTCATATTCAGAGTCAAGAAACTATCCAGCTGATAAGCTGCTTCACATGCCCGATGGCCTCGATGATCGGCAAGTCGCAGCCCTTCTCATGAAGGGAATGACAGCGCATTACCTGCTGCATCGAACCTACGCGGTCAAACCAGGCGACACCATCCTCGTGCACGCGGCTGCCGGTGGAATGGGGTTGATCCTCTGTCAGTGGGCAAAGGCAATAGGTGCGACGGTGGTTGGTACCGTCTCCACTCCTGAGAAAGCTGAGGCAGCGCGCAACGCTGGCTGCGACTACCCTGTAGTCAGATCGAAGCAGAGCTTCGTGGAGGTTGTACGTGAAGTGACCGATGGTGAGGGGTGCGCGGTAGTCTACGAGGCGATCGGAAAAGAGACGCTTCAACAGTCTTTAGACTGTCTGCGGCTGATGGGAGTTTGTGCCGCTTATGGCCATGTTTCAGGACCGCCTGATCCCGTAGACGTCATCCAAGATCTTGGGAGGCGCGGCTCTTTGTTTATCACTCGGCCGGCGATCATGCACTATGTCGCTAAACGTTCAGATCTCGAATGGACTGCCCGAGACCTTTTTAAGGCAATTAAGGATGGGATCATTGACGCGAATATCAATTACGAGTATCCGCTCTGTGATGCGGTCCAAGCTCATAGAGCGATCGAGTCAGGGAAAACACTTGGTGCAACGGTCTTAATTCCATAATCGAAGGATTATCTGTACCACCCGGTAACACTGCTGCGCCGCTCGGCTTATCAGCTTTACAAATACCAGCCATCTTAAGTATCACTTATCTCAAATGGCATGATCGCAATCGCCGAAATTAGCGAAAAGACTCAACTCTTCAGATTCATCCTCCCACCGCGTTTCAAGCGACCCTTGTACAACATTGCTCGCATCTGTGTGGCGACGTTCGTTAACCATTTCCAGTTCTAGTCAGTTCATCTGACGTCCTCAAGCTGCTCTAACGCATGGTGAAATGAGATCTCTACCCTTGTGTAAACCCTATGCGCGAGACGAATGCGGACGAGGCCGCTACAAGAATTAATTTGTCACATTAATGTCATATTTAAGAATTACCCTGCTTGTTTGGCTACTAGTTTGGAGTAGGGGATGGCTAAAACTGAAACCAAACCAATTGAGTGGGTCGTCATGGGGGGCGCGGGAAAATTGGCGCCTGAAAACACAATGTCCGCACTCAATGAAGGGCTTGTTCGTGGCGTAGATTACGTCTGGTTAGATTTGCAAGTCAGCAGGGATGGCGTGCCGTTTTTGTTTCGGGACAAGCGTTTAGAGAGAACAACCAATGCCAGAGGTATCGCGCACGCGTTGGATTGGAAACATCTAAAACAACTGGATGCCAGCGATGGGCACCATGCAGCCGCTGGACCTGAGCGTATTCCTGCCCTGACGGAGGTTTTAGATTGGTTGCAATCTGCAGACATTCGGATGATCCTTGAAATACGGGCCACAGACCGAATGTTGACAAGCTTGCTGCCTGCCCTCGCCAAGGCTTGTCAGCAGATGCCCCGAGTTTCTGAAAAACTTAGTTTTGCCTCAGGTTCGACTGCTGCACTTGTCGGGTGCGGCGAAGAGCTAAAGGGGAAGAAGCGGCTACTCATTGTTGATAAGCCGAAGCGTCCTATGTTGCTCTCTGCCCAGGAGATGGGCCTTGGTAGCGTGGGGTGCACGGCCATGAATTGGACCGAAAAGCGGGTCAGAAACGCGGGCGAATATGACCTAGAGGCAACTGCATTTGCCATTCGAAATTACAACGATGCGAAGCGATTAATCAAGGTCGGCGTCAAGCGGTTGTGTATCGATGACATTGATATAAAACATTGCTACGACGGCTCGATGTCTTGAGGGCACTCTCATTATGGATTTGATACTCTGGCGACATGCAGAGGCGGAGGTCCTGGCACCCGGTGGGTCGGATAGCGAGCGGACGCTTACCAAGCGTGGCCAAAGACATGCTGCGCGCATGGCGCAATGGTTGGATGTCCACCTGCCAGAAAGTATTCGCGTTTTGTCTAGTCCTGCATTGAGATGCACGCAAACCGCGGATGCCTTAGGTCGCAATTACAAGCTGCGTGACGAGCTGGCACTGAATGCCAATGTGAATGAAATTCTATCGCTTCTGAAATGGCCAACCCAGCAAAGGCCAGTGTTGTTGGTGGGGCATCAACCTTGGATTGGCGAATTGGTTTCTGCGTTGCTTGGTTCTGAAACTTGTAACGTTTCAGTGAGCAAAGGATCAGTTATTTGGATGCGCTCAAATTCGAGCGAACTCACATCCGAGACTCGAATTCTTGTGGTGCAGACACCCAAGTTCCTATAAAAAAAGCCCGGCGAACCGGGCTTTACTCTCGAATAGAGGTCTTTATTTCTGGATTTGGGTCCAAACAGACTTGCGGATAAAGTCTGTTGCCGCACTGGGCATCGCAACATAATCCAATTCGTCTGCAAGTTTGCCGCCGTCTTTAAAGGCCCAATCAAAGAATGCCAAAACTTCGTTTGACTTCTTGACATCGGTCGGCTGCTTGTACATGAGGATAAATGTAGCTGTCGTAATAGGCCAGCTCTTCGCGCCTGGCTGATTGTTTAAGGAGAGTGCCATGCCTTTTGCTTTAGCCCAATCCGCGCCAGCAGCCGCAGCAGCGAAAGTATCTGCTGAAGGCGCTACATACTGCCCGTCACGCGTTGCGAGCAAGGTCACAGGTAGCTTATTCTGCTTTGCGTAAGCGTATTCAACGTAACCGATTGCGCCTTTGATCTTCTGTACGTTCGCCGCAACACCGGCATTTCCCTTGCCGCCAACCGACGCAGCGGCTGGCCATTTCACCGCTTTACCAGCGCCCACCTTTTCCTTAAAGTCCTTTGACACTTCAGCCAAGTAGTCTGTAAAAACGGCAGTGGTTCCAGAACCGTCAGCGCGGTGTGCAACCGTGATGTTCTGGTAAGGAAACTTAATAGTGGGGTTGAGTGCGCTGATTTTTGGGTCATTCCAGTTCGTGATCTTACCCATGAAGATGTCCGCTAATACTGGGCCGTTCAGCTTGATCGTGCCAGATGGAATGCCCAAGCTTTCGTTGTTATAAACAGCCACAACGCCGCCCATCACTGCGGGAAATTGAACCATGCCGCCAGCTTCAACTTCCTCTCCCTTCATAGGGTCATCTGTTGCGCCGAAGTCGACTGTTTTTGCTTTGATTTGCTTGATGCCGCCTGACGAACCAATCGATTGGTAGTTGATAGCTTTGCCGGTGGCGGCCTTGTAGGCTTCCGCCCACTTTGCGTAGATCGGTGCTGGGAAAGACGCGCCTGCACCTGTGGCATCTTGAGCCATGGCTGACATCGAAATTAATGAGCCAACCAGTGTGCTCAAAAGTGTAGTTGCAAGATTCAGTTTCATAGATCCACCTTTAGAAAGTTAAACGTTCGATCGCAATGATCAGAGTGGACTTTACGAAAACAATATTTCAGTTTTGTGACAATATTTGAAGGCTTCTGAACCGTCACAAAAGTGTCATCATGT
>JAURGE010000090.1 GCA_030833925.1 Alphaproteobacteria bacterium | reverse complement strand
GGCGCCAGAAAGAGCCAGCTGTCCACAATGTATTATGTGCCAGTCGGTAGCAACGCCGTCTACAGCAGAATACTGACACATTGGGGCAACAACTATGCGGTTAGCTAGCGTGACACCCCGAAGATTAATCGGTGAAAAAAGATTGGGGGACATGGGGTAGAAAACTCCAGAAATAAACATACATTCGACACTTAAATAGGTTATACAACAGAGATTCTGAAAGTCGCTAAAACGACGCGACTTCATAAATTTTTACAGCTCAGATCCGTCAGATAAGGCTGGGTTGCATGAATCTCATAGCTTCGCCATATTCCGGCGAGCTTGCGATGGGACGTGGCCAAGTGGTTAAGGCATCGGGTTTTGATCCCGTGATCCCTGGTTCGAATCCAGGCGTCCCAGCCAACTTTCAATTGCCAACTGGCGGATCCCAATCAGTCGCCTCTGGTATTTCATCACCCACAAGTTCGGCATCGTTGTAAGAGCAGGTTGCTTGCCAGTGAAATTCAGCATCCTCAACAAATAGGTCTCCGGCCAAGCCACGAGAAAGCCTATCAGCTCCATCACTAATAGCGGGAATATCACCTGTAACATTCCCATGGCTCATGGCGGCCGAATAACTGAAGCAGTAGATGTGCCTTAGATATGGAGCGTTACCTTTATCTTTTTGCTGAAACTGAAAACTTGGGGAAAGAACTGGAAAGGCTAACCACTCATTCGTCTCGTCAATTTCATGATCAGATAAAACATCATTGTAAGTCATTATCTGCGAAACATGAGATTCAAGTTCCGGTGCAGCCGTTAAATCTATTGCAAACCCAGTCCCAATAATTACTGCATCCACAGTGATTTTGCCTTTAGAGGTCGCGAGATTTAGTCGCTCTCCATCCTTCTCGGCACTTTGGATAGGTGCGCCCAACCACAGATCTACATTCTCATGACTAAAGAGACGGAGTGCTGAGTCTCGTGGCGGCGGAATGCGTTTACTCGCCATATAATCAAGGAACTTAAAGCGTAATGTTGGCGGGAGTTTTGGAAAACCTTCCACGAAACCAGGAAAGCTAGCCCCTTTCGGCTTATTAACCCGCGGAATTGCATCGGCGCGGACCAAAAGTGTGACCTGCCGCGCTCCAGCTTCAATGGCGGTGGCCGCATTATCAAGTGCTGAGGCGGCAACACCAACTACAGCAACATCCTTTCCCTTCAAACGCTCAAAACTAATGTCATCGGATGCGTGCCATACTGCTTCACCGACAAACGGTTTTAGCGCCTCAGGAACACGAGGGCGGGCCTGGCCTTCCCGACCCGTGGCTAAAACAAGTTTTCTTGTTGCGGCTATTTCTCGATGGCCATCTTTATGAATTAAAACGCAGTCTAATCCATGAGCTGCTGGTTTTATCTCCTCAAGTGTTACGTCGTTCTCGACAGGCAGTGAAAGCACTCGCCGATACCAAATCAGATATTCCATCCACATCAAGCGCGGAATTCTGCCCAAACTTGACCAGGCAGTGCTTCCATAGAGAGCTTCATACCATGCCCGAAAGGTCAGATTTGGCACACCCATGGCCGGTCCAGTTAGATGATTAGGACTTCTCAGGGTGAGCATACGGGCATATGTAGCCCAAGGCCCCTCTCTACCGGCCGTACTGCGATCGAGCAGACGATGGCGGTTGATACCTTGTCGCCTTAAAGCAAAACTAAGCGTTAGACCGGCCATGCCTGCACCAACAATGATCACATCGCTAACTGGCCTACCATCAATCGCCAATGCTTCACGAACCCAAGACTTGGGTGGATAGCAAAGTAACTCCAGATCGCGGGCAATTGCCTCCTCAAGACGGTCTAGGCCGACTGCAGGCTTAGACTTTAATGCCATTCAACAGTCTACTTTTGCCATAACGGCTTGCGAAAATTCCTCAAGTCGCTCCAGAGTCTTGGATAGGTCATCACCATCACCACCAATCAAAAAGTGGGACATGCCTTTAGAACGGTAAGCTTCAATATCGTCGATTATTGCTTGAGCAGAACCAGTAAATGGTTTGCGAGCGCCGTCGCGGCCTTCCTGTTCAACTCCAATCCGACTGTAGATAGCCAACAAAGCGCCGGTTAAGGAGGGGTCTCGTCCAGCATCCTCTGCGGCTTTTCTAACTTGACCTAGGCCTTCGGCATAAAGCTCAGGAGTGTCTAGAGGATACTTCGGGTTAGCTGCGACAGGATACCAGCCGTTACCAATCCGACCTGCTCGCCTTCTAGCTCCTGGATGTTCGCCACCAACCCATATGGGTGCACCGTCCAGTTGCACTGGCTTGGGAGCAAAAAGCATATTCTGAGCCGTGGCAAACTCTCCTTTAAAATCTGGCCTCTCAGCAGTCCACATTTCTCGAAATGCCTCAACATATTCATCGGACGCCTTGGCCCGTTCACTGAAGGGCGGGCCGCCAAGAAGCTTGATTTCCTCTTCCATCCAACCAACCCCTACCCCTACTGTTAAACGTCCTTTAGAGAGGACATCAACTGTCGATAGCATTTTTGCTGCCAGTACCGGATGGCGGTGCGGCAAAACTAAAACTGAAGTGAGAAGGCGGATCCGGGTTGTTGCGGCGGCAACGAAACTCAAGGCCGTCACCTGCTCTAAGGATACACCGGTATCCTGAGCAAAGAAGCGGCCTGTCGGCGAATAGGGGTATGCACTGTTGACCGTATCAGCGACTACAACATGGTCGCTCATACCAAAATGCGCGTAATTCAGTTTCTCTGCTGTGGTTGCCAGCGCTTTAAGGGAATCTGGCTCGCCCGCATTGCCTCGAGACCCAAAGTGAAGCCCAAATTGCATCAATAAAACCCTCTGCCGGAAAATTGTAAGTTTCGAATTGTATCGTCATGCATTTTTGCAAAAATTAAAAACCAAGAGAGCTATTATTTATTTTTAAGTTTCGCGGACTTTTGGTTTTAATTATGAGGGCCATTCGTTCCGAATTGCATCTTTGCCATCCCAGTTCACTGCAGCGGCACGAACTTTATCAAAGATACGGCGGCGCCCTTCCGTCATATGTGCCATTTCAATAACCGTCCCAGGATGACCCTCATTTTTTAGATAAACAAAACGACCACGCGCACTATCGCCCTCTTGTCCAATGATAAACCCTGACGACAAGGCCTTTTCCAACTTCACATCATAGTCTTCCGGCCAACTGGACCAATGCTGCATACCCTCGTGGCCCGCAGCAAGAAAATCTCGGTACATACTTGGCGTATCGCAACGTTGCTGGATTAACTCCAGCTGCACATCACCAGAATTGGCAAGTGCCACAGAAATGTGAATATCGTCATGACGCACTCCAGCATAGCTAAAGGCAGTCACAGGTAACTTATCGGCGTAAAACCATGGCCCCACACCGCAGACCTCAACCCAGTGCGCCATCGCTGCACGAATATCGCGAACTACAATGCCAATTTGGCGCATTTCCCCAAAAAGATGGCTCACTGTGATCTCCGATCTCGCGCCGAGACGTATTGGGCAAACCAAGCTATAGTTTCTGTCATAACCATATCGAAAGCTGGTGGAACATAGACCTCATAATGTCCAACATTTGGCAGTATCGTCATTTTCTTAGGCTCACCAGCCTTATCAAAAAGTGACTGACATTCCTCTGGAGGAACCAAACGATCATCTCCGCCCGCAATCAGTAACAGCGGCCGCGGAGAAATTTGATTAACCACCCATTCCGGGTGAAATTGCAGCGTCTCATCAATATATTCGAGAGGCAATTCAGACAAAGCATTTGGATTATTAGCCCGGGCTGCAGACGCTAGCTCCGCAGATTGCCGATCCGGTAGTAAAATTTCGTCTCGGGCAGCCATATTAGAAATACCAGAAATTACCCTTTGTTCGCGATCTTCGCGCGAACGAACTAATAAATCAGCATACTCATCTGGCCGGCGCACACTTCGCATCCATCGCGCTCCATGCCCCATCCCAACTACACCGACCACACACTTCACTCTCTCATCAACTGCCGCTACGAATACAACAGTGGCGCAGCCATAGCTTGTTCCATATATGCCTATCTTATCAGGATCCACCTGCTCCTGAATTTGAAGAAACGTGATCGCTGCCTGAACATCTGCAACACGACTGTAGGGAGCGAGTCGTGTTCTCGGACCTTCGCTCTTACCCCAACCTTTGTAATCAAACGCCAAGACCACGTAGCCTGCCTCGTTAAGCGCTCGGGCATTGTCGGGTAGATACAGATCTTTGACCCCGGTGTAGCCGTGGCACAGCACGATACCGCCTCTCCGTTCACCTGGACCAATATCGTCCGGAACGTAAAGGTCACCATCAAGTTTTATGCCCTCACTATAAAACGAGACAGACTTCTTCATGGTCTCAAGCCTCCCCGAAATGCACTCGTCTATATGCGC
>JAURGE010000008.1 GCA_030833925.1 Alphaproteobacteria bacterium | reverse complement strand
ATGAGTGTTGCCATTTTTGTTCTGGCTTGGCCCTTTGTTGCTAATTCATGGAAGGTTTTGGAAGGCTCTCAGGAAGGCCAGAATGGCATTCCAGCAGTCTTTCTACTTAAGACCTTCATTCTTATCTTTGCCGTCCTTGTGGCGCTGCAGGGCGTTTCGCTTGTCTTGAAATCACTTGCTGTACTTCGCGATGGCGCGGGTGGGACGCCCGCCGATGGGGAGGGGAGCAAAGGAGTATGATACTCTACGAAATTCTTGGCCTCCTACTCTTTGCTAGCGTCTGCGTAGCGTTGATGGCAGGTTTTCCTGTTGCCTTCACGCTTGGCGGTGTGTCGCTGATTTTTGCCCTTGGGGGTGCAATCATTGGCGCATTCGACCTTTCATTCCTTGGTTTCATCTCCAACCGTATTTACGGCGTAATGACCAATGAGGTGCTCATCGCTGTTCCTCTCTTCGTTTTCATGGGCGTGATGCTAGAGCGTTCTAAGGTAGCCGAAGAATTACTGGAGGCGATGGGAGCTGCTTTCGGACGACTGCCAGGTGGACTTGGTATAGCTGTTTGCGTTGTTGGTGCGCTGCTGGCAGCCTCAACAGGAATTGTTGGCGCAACTGTTGTTACAATGGGTCTTCTGTCACTGCCAACTATGCTAAACCGGGGTTATGACCCAAAGCTTGCGACAGGCGCTATCTGTGCTTCTGGTACACTAGGTCAGATAATTCCGCCTTCTATCGTGCTTGTGGTCTTGGGAGACCAGATTTCAAACGCATATCAGGACGCGCAGCGCCAGCTTGGCAATTTTGCGCCAGACCCAGTTTCAGTTGGTGATTTATTTGCAGGTGCCTTAATTCCAGGTTTGATGTTGGTCGGCCTTTACATCATCTTCATCATTGCCCGCGCCATTATTTCGCCGGCAGACGCACCGGCAGTTCCTCGAGAAGTATTAGGTGGCTCTGATGGAGAGCGGGTACTTTTACGCGCTTTGCGGGCGCTGGTTGCTCCAATTGTATTGATTATTGCAGTGCTGGGTTCGATCTTAGCTGGCGTGGCAACCCCTACGGAAGCAGCAGCAGTTGGCGCTGTAGGTGCGGCTTTTCTGGGTGGGTTAAGAATATCTGACAGGTCTGGCCTACCCATTTACGTGGCGGCAGCCTGTCTTGTTTTTGTTTTAGTGCTGACCGCCTTCGTTGATCTGCGATTTGGCCGCGAAACAATAACGGTTGTGGAGCAGGCTAGTATCGTCCTTGCTGCCCTCGCATGTCTTGGAGTGATTTGGGGGTTAATTGCCTCGATTGCCCGTGTTGCGTCAGATGGCACGCTAAGAGAGGTTTCGCAGTCTACGGCAAAGATTAGCGCTATGGTTTTTGGTATCGTTATAGGTGCCCAGCTTTTTAGCCTTGTTTTCCGTGGTCTTCATGGCGATGACGTAGTTCATGAATTTCTGAAGAATCTGCCGGGTGGTGCTGCGGGTGCAATGTTCGCCGTGATGGCGATCATGTTCATCATGGGCTTCTTTCTGGACTTTATCGAAATAACCTTCGTCGTGGTTCCGATCGTCGCGCCTATCCTGCTCCTGATGGATCTCAATCCTGTCTGGCTCGGCATCATGATCGCAGTCAACTTACAGACGTCATTTCTGACGCCGCCGTTTGGTTTTGCTCTTTTTTATCTCCGGGGCGTGGCTCCACCGGAGGTGTTAACAAGAGACATTTATAAGGGAATCATCCCCTTTGTACTTCTCCAGGTCGTGATGCTTGGCATCTTAGCACTTTGGCCGGAGCTCACCCTTTGGCTGCCGCGCCTTATATACGGCACTGTCGCTGGAGGTTGAACACTCAAAACGCAAAAATTGGCAATGCCGATGCCTGTTAGGGGGAAGCTGGAGCTTCTACTAAGTCGAGTGTTGTTACTCGGCGAAGCTCTCGTCGGTATTTCACGTCATCGAAAGGCGTCGCTCGGTGCATGGTGCAGCGATTATCCCAGATAACTAAGTCTCCATCCTGCCACTTGTGGCGGTATACAAACTCGGGCTGAGTTGCATGCTGTATCATTTCCCAGATTAGCAATCGCCCTTCTGGCAAGCTCATTTCCATAACTTGTCCCGCGTGAGACGCGAGGTACAAAGATTTTCGACCCGCCCTTTTCAGATTGCGAACAAACGGATGAAATGCACCTGGGAGTCGCAGTTTCTCTTCATCAGAAAAGTCAAACCCAAGCATCTGCCGCGAGTGCACTATGGAGTGGTGGCACGTCAAGCCTTCTAAAAAGGTCTTTGTTTTATCATCAAGGGCATCGAAAGCCGCTCGTTCATCCGCAAAAAGGGTATCGGCATCAACGGGTGGGAGTGCCCGAGCGTGCAGCATTGAATAGCGGCCTGCTGGGTCTTGAAAAGAGGCGTCCGTGTGCCAAAGTCGGTTGCCGAGCGAATATAGCCGCTTGCGGTCTTGCTGCTCCAGCAAACTCCCCTCACTGCTCACATTTGAAATATCGGCAATTGCCTCGCTGCCGAGCCTTGTTTTTCCAAGAGCTGATGCGCCGGTCTTAGAATGAAGCTCACCGTCTAAGCGTTGGGCAAAATCCATTTGTTCACTGTCAGTTAATGTCTGGCGCCGAAATACAAGAACCGCATAAACGTCCATACCCTTCCTGATTTCAGCTAGCGTGCTTTCATCAAATGTCTCTCGAAGTGAGATTGTGCTGACTTCTGCAGCAAAGTTTTGGTGAAGCGGCGTGAATTTGACTGGCATGAGATCGTTGTCCTGACTTTGGTTTAGTTTACGAACAAACGACATATTTTCCAGATCGACGGAGAATTTTATTTTCTTGAGCAGAATTAGCAGAAAAGCCTTTTACGCTCCGGGCTGAGCTACAAACAAAATTAACTGCTTATCATCCTAATCAATCTAAAATGAGTTCCTTTATACATTGGGTCTATTCTCTCACCGTGACGGGCAAACCCAAATTGCCAATTACTCCTAGTCTTCTAAGCGTATTTCAACCCTGCGGTTTTTAGCTTCTTTAACCCCATCTGCGGTAGCGACTGCGGGTTTGCTTTCACCGAAGGAGTTAGACGTGATCTGCTGATTGCTTACGCCGGCCTGTTTCAGTTTCTCTAAAACTGAGTTCGTTCGGCGTTCTGAAAGTGCCAGGTTGTATTTTTCCGATCCTGAAGTGTCGGTATGGCCAGTCAGTATTACTTTAATTGAACTTTTAACGGCGGCCTCGGCGGCCTCATCAATCACGATTTGAGCGTCGGAAGTCACCTCAGATCTGTCAAAGTCGAAGTAGATAATCCAAGGGCCTCGTGTGGTCTCTTCTGGCCTCTCTTGGAGCTTTTTCATACCTTCCCAAAACGTGTTTTTGCATGCTTGGATATGGTCTGGTTGGTGGTTTTCTTCTGCTTCCTGCATCCAGCAGTCAAAGCCAGCCTGCGCAGTTGCAGCTGCATCAGGCTTACTGTCTTTGGCTCCTTCATTAAAGGCAGCAATCAACATATCGCGGGCAGCAGCTAATTCGCCAAGGTGCGGCTCGACTAGTTTTCTTTCACTTAGTGCTTGCGGCTCAGGAGCATTATCCCCAGCGGTGGCAAGAGCACGGATGCCAAACCAATCCGCGTCCTTCCAATCCATTTCCGCCGCTTCTGCTGTGGCGAGGTCTTTGTATTTCTCAGTAAGATAATAGTTGAATACAGACCCAACCGAGCTAGCGGACATGCCTTCTCTGTAAGACTGACCACAAGCACTTAGTGCAATGCTCAGGCCGATTAGAATTACAAATTTAGCTTGCCGGAAGAACATAGAGACTCACCTTTTGAGCGGCGTAAGGCACATACGTTTGTGACTAGCCTTACATATGGCTTGGAAAAATTAATTTTTCTATAGCGCTATTTCATCAGTTAATTACTTTTCAAGTTTGATTGCTCTTTCCAACAAAGCATAGGCTGGTGTGGATTGATTGAAAGAACGATAGAGTGACAACTAGGTCTAAAATAGGGCGTTTGTAAAAAAATCTTACATTGAAGAACTTTTTTTATTCTTAGACTAAGCCACTTGCCTATGATGGGTTATTTGCTAGTAACCGGCAAATTTATCTCATTTTTGATGGAAAATTCAAAAAAATTTGTGGCCTCATACTCAACTGCTTTTCTAAACAATTCCCTTCTTTCAAAGGATATCCTGCGTACCCATATTATCAGACGGGTAGGGCATGAGTTCTCCCTAATTAAGACTTTTAAGGTAAATTTATGTTTGACGCTGAGACACTGAACCAACTCACGGCCCTCTCTACGGTTATTGGTATTGATATAGTTCTAGCTGGCGATAACGCGGTTATTGTTGCAATGGCTGCTGCGGGGTTGTCAAAGGAACTACGAGCTAAAGCAATCATGATTGGCATCGTTGCAGCGATGCTAATGAGAGTTATGTTCGCTCTTGTTGCAGCCCAACTGATGACGATTGTTGGGCTAATGGCTGCTGGTGGTGTGTTGTTGCTGTGGGTTGCTTGGAAACTTTGGCGAGAACTCAGGGATAATCACTCGAGCCTGCAATCTTCCTCGTCTAGCGAGACGTTAAACGTAAGGGAGGAATGTCCGAGTGTTTCTGTACCGAAGCAAAAGACGCTTCGGCAGGCAATTGTGCAAATCTTGGTCGCTGATTTGACAATGTCCCTCGATAACGTTTTGGCGGTAGCCGGTGCAGCGCATGACCACCCCTATATCATGGCTTTTGGCCTTTTTCTGTCAGTTGCGCTAATGGGAGTTGCTGCGACTTGGATTGCACGCCTTCTCGAAAGAAATCGCTGGATTGCTTATGTTGGCTTGCTATTAATACTTTACGTGGCTCTCAAAATGATTTGGGAGGGCGGGGTCATGCTCGCCCAAGCTTTATAGTTGGACCATTATGCCAATCCATTCCCGTTCCTTTCAGGCCTTCACCGTTTCTGGAATTCCAGAAGTACATCCAGGTGATAGCCTTATTCTGCATGTCACCACTGCGTTAGAACAAACCGGAGAGCAATTGCACAACGGAGATATAGTTGTGGTTGCTCAGAAAATTGTATCGAAGGCAGAAGGCCGGTACATCGAGCTTTCAGATGTGGAACCTGGCATGGAAGCTCTCGACTGGGCTGAAAAAACTGGCAAAGACCCGCGGTTAGTTCAGGCTATTTTGGACGAAAGTGCATGTGTTCTGCGTTGGCGGCCGAATTTGCTGGTGGTTGAGCATGTGCGAGGCTGGGTTATGGCTAATGCTGGAGCCGATCAATCTAATATTATTGGTGCGGACGGAAATCGCGTTTTATTGCTTCCAAAAGACCCTGATGCTTCGGCTAAAAATCTTCGACTTGGTCTTGAAGCCCATTTTGGTGTCCGGATAGGGGTTGTTGTAGCTGATAGCGTTGGTCGTGCTTGGCGTGTTGGAACAGTGGGATTAGCTCTTGGTGCATCAGGTGTCAGGACGGTTGATGATATTCGCGGCCAACTCGATATGCAGGGACGCGAGTTGAAGGTTTCTATAGTAGGGACGGGTGATGAGATTGCCGCAGCGGCTAATTTGTTAATAGGTGAGGCGGCTGAGGGAACTCCAGTGGCGGTTCTTAGGGGTTTAAATTTATTAGATGATAACCAAAGTGGCGCTGATCTAGTCCGCCCGTCAGCTGACGATCTTTTTCGATGAAAGTAGTCGCGTTATCTGGTGGCGTTGGTGGCGCAAAGTTAGCATTTGGCCTGAATCGGATGATCGCCTCTGACGATCTTACCATTATCGCTAATACTGGTGATGACTTCTGCCATCATGGTTTGCCAGTATCGCCTGATATAGACACGCTGATATATACCCTTTCAGGTTTGAACGATGACGTCCGAGGCTGGGGGCTAAGAGATGAAACCTGGGCTTTTATGGGCGCCCTCGAAAAACTAGGGGGTGAAACCTGGTTCAATCTTGGTGATCGTGACCTCGCTATGCATGTGCTGAGACGCGAAGCTCTTGATAAAGGCCAGTCCTTGTCCACTGTTACTGAGTATTTTCGCCGAACCCTTGGCATTTCGGCACGTATTTTGCCAATGAGCGATACGTCTGTATCGACAATAGTTGAGACCGTGGAAGAGGGTCTGCTACCCTTCCAAAGGTATTTTGTTCAACGTCAATCATTGCCTAAAGTGACAGGGTTTCGATTTGAAGGGGTAGCGCAGGCTCTACCTCCATCGGGTCTTTTGACAGCTATTCAGAAGGCAGACCGGATAGTGATCTGCCCTTCTAACCCTTTCATTTCGATCGACCCAATATTGGCTGTTCCAGGGATAAGGCATTCGCTTATTGAAGCCTCTGCCCCTGTAATTGCCATCTCTCCGATTGTTAATGGCGAGGCAATCAAGGGGCCAACAGCAAAGATGTTTAGGGAACTTGGATTTACGCCATCGCCAATTGCTGTAGCTGAAAAATACAAAGATTTTCTGAATGTAATGGTTATCGATGAAACGGACGTAGAAACATCAAATATGTCCAAAATTAACGGTGTAGAAGTTGAAGTGGCGCAAACGATAATGCGCACCGATGCCGATAAAGTGGCGCTCGCGGAATATATTCTCCGGCTCTAGGCTCGGGGGTTAAATTTGCTCAACATGAAAAACACCGTCGCCATTGCAACGATGGTGGGGCCAGTTGGCGTATCCCACAAATAGGATGCGCCTAGCCCGCTTATGGTGGAACATGAGCCAATGGCAATCGCTGCAAACGCCATCATTGCTGGAGACTTTACAAGACCGCGTGCGGAAGCGGCTGGGATGATTAGCATTGCGCCGATGAGCAAGGCACCAACAATTTTAATGGAAATTGCAACTGTCATTGCTAGTGCAAAAGTTAAAATCGCTTGTTCACGCTTAGCGTTGATGCCACTTGCAAATGCAAGATCAGCATTGATTGTTATGGCTAGAAGCGCACGCCAACGCCAAATCATCAGGCCTGACACAACTATTGCTCCAATCCATATGAAAATAAGGTCTTGGATGCTAACGGCCAGTATGTCGCCGAACAAAAAGGCCATCAGATCAAGCCGGGTAGCTGCAGTTAGCGATACAGCAACTAGGCCAAGTGCTAAAGCTGAATGGGCAACAACTCCCAATATGGTATCTGTCGCAGTAGCCTTATTAATAGAGAGCATCGTTGATGTTGCGATGGCAGTTGCTGCAATCAATACGCCTAAATAAGTTGGAAACGAGAAGGCAAGAGCCAGAGCCACTCCGAGCAAAGCGGCGTGAGCAGTTGCGTCGGAAAAATAGGCCATTCGACGCCAAACAACGAAGCAACCTAGAGGGCCCGCTGCAGCGGCCAGTCCAATTCCTGCGAGGCCAGCCCGAATGAGGAAATCATCCAGTATCAATGTGACTGATCCTTGATGTTTTCATTAGAGTGGTCGTGATGGTGGTGATCGTGTTCATGGCGATACAGAGCAAGTGTTCCTTTAGTGCCATGGCCAAACAGAGCCTGATATTCAGGCGCTGTAGCTACAGCAGTTGGTGCTCCTTCGCAGCAGATATGACCATTAAGGCAGATGACTCTGTCGGCAGCCCGCATTACGACGTGAAGGTCGTGGCTGACCAGTATTATGGCGCAGCCAATCTCTTGCCGGATGTCTTCGATTAGCTTGTAAAAATCAGCCTCTCCAGGTTGGTCCAGGCCTTGGGTGGGTTCATCCAGCACCAATACATCCGGTTGTCCAAGGATAGCTCTTGCGAGAACAGCTTTTTGAAATTGACCGCCAGAAAGCTCAGATAGTTGCCGTTTCCCTAATCCTTCTGCGCCAGCGGTTTTGAGCGCTTTTGAAATATCCTCTCGGCTGTGGCTTTGTGGCAAGCTTAGGAAGTCAGCTACCTGTAGTGGCATTGTTTTGTCCACTGTGAGTCTCTGGGGTACATATCCAATCCGCAAATCAGGCTTTCGATAGGCTGAGCCAGAACTGGGTTTTACAGCGCCAATGAGGGCCCGCAAGAAAGTGGTTTTTCCAGATCCATTTGGGCCAACAATTACGACGATTTCACCTCTAGTAACGGCAAAATCTACATGCTTGAGCACTGTCTGACCGGAGAGGTCGATTGTAAGGCCGCGTGTTTCAATTAGTAGTGTCACAATTCACAACCTTGCTGGCAAAAAGAACATAGGCCTTCAAGTTCAACAGCAGTCGTTTCCACTTTAAATTTGGCTTCGTTTGCTACTTTGTTGAGGGCTCGGGCGATTGAGAAGTCTTCATCTTCTGCTACGGACCCACATAATCGGCAAATGAAGAAAGCTGGGTTATGTCCCACCTCCGGTGCTGCGCATGCTACGAATGCGTTGGCGCTTTCCAGCTTATGGGCTAGACCGTTTTGAACAAGAAATTCGAGGGCTCTGTAAGCGAGGGGAGGATGACTTCCATGGCCTTCCTCTTGCAGACGGGCCAAAACTTGATAGGCACCAATTGCCTGATGGCTCTCCAAAAGGATTTCTAGAACGCGCCGACGAACATCTGTCAGTCGGACGCCTGCAGCTTTACACTTAGCCTCAGCGACAGCGATCCCAGCCTGACGACACTTCTGATGGTCATGCTCTTCAAAGGCACGCATAGCAGTAACTCTTTTCTAATTGCATATTAGAAACGTTATGTTATTACATATCTGGTAAAACTAAAAGGTGAGAGATGCGTATTATTTTTTGTGCTCTTCTGTTGAGTGCCTTTTCCTCAGTTCAATCATCGGCTGCTCCTCAAGTTATTACCGATATAGCACCAGTGCATGGTCTAGTCTCTCGGGTGATGACTGGTGTTGGAAGTCCGAGTCTTATAGTACCGCCAGGGGTCTCGGCCCATTATTTTAGCTTATCCCCTTCCAAGACTAAAACACTGAGCCAAGCAAATGTGGTCTTTTGGGTTGGCTCGTCTTTGACGCCTTGGCTTCAGAAGCCCATTGAAAATATTGCGCGAAATGCAGAATCGGTAGCGTTACTTCCTTTATCTGGCGAATTGCTGCTTCCAGTCCAGACCACGCACAGCCATGGTCATTCGCACCAGCATTTCGATTCCCACAAGCAATTTGATCCTCATGCTTGGCTTGACCCAGAAATAGCTTCCAGATGGCTAAACACTATCGCTGAAACGCTGGCCACTTTGGATCCCCAGAATGCTTCAGGCTATCGTGTCAACGCCAAAGCTGGCCAGGCGGAAATAGAAAGAACATTTGCAGTTCTTAGCGATAAATTATCGACGATAAAAACAAAACCATTTGCAGCCTACCACGATGCCTATCAGTACCTTGAACGCCGGTTTGAGTTGAAATTTATCGGCTCCCTCAAAGATAGCGACGCAGCTCCGCTAAGCGCTCGCAGACTAGCAGAACTTCGAGAGACTCTGAGTGAATATCCAGAAGTTTGTGTGCTTACTGAGCCACAATATCCGCCAAAGTTAGTCGAAGTTTTATCGAATAAAGGCAATGTCCGCCTTGGGATCATCGATCCTTTAGGGAGCAATATTCCAAATGGACCCAATTTTTATACTCAGCTTTTGGATGAGATAGGCCGCAATCTTATTTCGTGTTTTTAGAAATTTTTAAAATCTTTATTGTCAGAGAAATTAGCGAATGCGCTGAAGCAAAGGGTCTGGTGCAATCTTATATGTGATTAACTAAATGCAATTCGCAATCTCTATAAGATTTTCGTCTGGGTCATAGACATATACCGATAGCAGAGGCCCTTGGGCCCCTGTACGTTCCCCTGGTCCAGTTATAATAGGAATATTTAGAGCAGTTAGTTGGGATGCAACCTCATCGATTGGCGTTTCAGTGATGAAACAAAGGTCTGCAGACCCAGGCGTTGCATGACGAACATTTGGGTCAATGGGGTGGTCGGCTTCATGCAAATTCAGTTTTTGATTGCCAAAATGTAAGGCGAAGCGTCCGTCCCCAAAGCCTCGCATCTCCATACCTAGAACATCTTCGTAGAATTTGCGCGTGGCTTCGATATCACGAACCGTTAGAACCAAGTGATCTAGTCTAGTGATACTAATTGGCATGTTGATAGTCTCCTCTCACGTCACTAGTCGGCTTGGAGCAATACTTGAAGGGTCTACGCCGGAGGTGAGGATGTCTTTAGGTGGAGCTTCCGCCATGGCAGCACTAGCGGCTAGGCGGCCTAAGGCTTCTGAAGTCATCATTCCAAAACCACCTAGGCCGGCTAACCAGATGAAGCCATCAGCACGGTTATCCTTACCAACCGAAGGCCTGCGGTCTGCCATAAAGCATCGAAGCCCAGCCCAGCGATGATTGATGTGTTGAACCTTCAATGTCGTTGCGCGCTCCACTCGATCTACCGCATGAGCAATATCCAACTCTTCAGGTTGGGCATCAACAGGAGGGCTACCATGCTCATCACAAGGACTTGCAAGAATACGACCAGCTTCGGGTTTGAAGTAAAAATTTTCTTCTGCGTCCATTGCCATAGGCCAAGAACCTGGTGTTACGCCTGATGGTGGGTCAAACGTAATGCAAGTCCGACGAAGCGGCTGAATTCCAAGTGGTGTCAGTCCTGCAAGGGTTGCAATTTTGTCTGCCCAAGCACCAGCAGCATTTATAATTATAGGAGTGAAGAAAGTGCCACGCGGAGTTCCCACTTCCCATTTCCCCTTGGCAAAGGAAAGCGCTGTTACAGGGGCATCACAAATAAGCTTGGCGCCGGACCGTTGTGCAAGCGAGAGAAAACCCTGGTGCAAGGCATGAACATCAATATCAGCGGCAGCCGGCACATACATTGCTGAGGACACATAGTCAGGATTAAGGCACGGCACCAGGCTGCAAGCATCTTTTATGGAAATCGCCTCTGCTACCCCATCTTGAATTTGCTCTGACGTGAATTGCCCATCAACAGCAGCACGTTGGTCTTCCCGTCCAAAGATTAGAAGGCCGCGGGGAGAAAGTAAGGGCGTTTGGGAAAACCCAGGTGGCGGGTTTTCAAGGAAATTTCCGCTAGCGGTAGCGAGCCCACGAATAGAAGGTTCTTTATATCTCTTTGAATATAAAGCAGCGGACCGACCAGAGGTATGGTAACCCGGATGGCTCTCCATCTCGAGTATTATTACCTTTGCTCGCGGCGCCAATGCTCTGGCTACTGATGCGCCCGCTACCCCTCCGCCAACGACTATGAAATCTGCTTCATTCATTACTCAGCAGGAGCCTGAGCTGCCGAGGTTAGTGGTGCCTGCTCCTCAGCTTTAATTCGCCCAGCGCGTCGCTCTAGTGGGGCAACTACCAGGCCCATTAATGGCGGCACAACGGCCAGGGTCATCACAGAGGACAGACCGAGTCCACCAATAACGACTGCACCTAGGCCACGGTAGAGTTCAGAGCCAGCTCCTGGAGCTAAAACCAAAGGCAACATCCCGATAACGCTAGTCAGTGTAGACATGAAGATAGGCCGGATACGGTTCCGAGTTGCCTCCACTATGGCGTCCCCCGGCATCATCCCATCTTCTCTGATATGCTGGAGTGTCTGATCTACAAGCAAGATGGCATTATTCACTACAACGCCGATCAAGATAACGAAGCCTAAGACAGTCAGCATATCCAAGTTTTGAAGCGTCCAGATATTCATTAGTCCGAGAGCAAGCACGGCGCCTGCAGTCGCAAGTGGAACGGAAAAAAGGATCACAAGGGGATAGACGAAACTTTCAAACTGAACAGCCATCACTAAGAAGACAATAACCAGTGCGACAAGCAGGTCATAAGACAGTTCTGTCTTGGTCTTTCCAAGTTCATCAGCTGTGCCCGCGAGGCGAAAGTGGACGCCCTCTGGCAGACCTGCTTTAACAAGTGGGTCCAGAACTTCTGATTGAACCTTCGCCATTGCCTCCTCTAGGGGCATTGCGTCTGCGGGTGTTAACGCTAGGGTGACAGTTCTAAGACGCTCTTTGTGACGCACTTGAACAGGGCCCGTCGTCATGACGATGTCGGCAAGACTAGAAGCCGGCACAATAATACCTGACTTCGATACAACCGGCAGTGATTCAATATCTTGAGTTGATTTTACAGCGTCTTCCCGCCCTTTCAGAACCATGTTCAGTCGCTCGGATCCAATCGTGGCTTCGGTTATACGAAGGCCGTCATTATAGGCATCCAGGGTTAGACCAAGCTCCCTTGCGGAAACCCCATTGTCAGCAAGCCGTATTCGATCTGGATAAACACGCACCTCGGGTGAACCCAATTCCAGACTTGGTAGAGGACGCACTTGATGCCCATCGCGTCTTGGAAAAACAGTGGCTAGTCGGCGATCAACAACATTTGCAACCTCGATGGCGTCTTCAAGATTTACAGCGGTCACATCAACATCGATCACGCGCGCTCCACCGATACCACGTCCAAAGACACTAGCTAGTCGGAAAAAAGCCCTGATGTCGGGATGATTACTCACCTCCTGCATTAGTGGTCGCTGAAGCATCTTTACTTTCGTGGGGTCTACAGACCGCGCAAGTACTATTACGCGTTCACCCAGTGCCACGTAGTAGAAATCACTCATTTTCGGCAGGCCGTCCGGACTTGGTTCTGGTCCCGTCTCGGACGCCCACCGTTTACGGGTTGCGTCCTCAAAATCTAGAGCGATGCTAGTGCTTGTCTCTAGATTGTAGCCTGCAGGTGGCGTTATAAAGCCTAGTATGAGGTTTTTATTGCCCTCGGGCAGGTAGTCTAGCCGAGGCAAGAATAAAACCGTGCCCACTATCGCTACCGCCGTGATGGTGCCCACCCACAGGAGGGCAAAGCTCCGAAAACGAACAGCTGTTCGCGCCAACTGGATAAATGTTCCTGAAAATACCCGACCAAAGGCGTCAAGCGGGGGAATGCGAACTCGATTTGCCTCTTCGCTAACGTCCTTGATCAGAAGCCGCTTTCCTAGGGCTGGGATTACAGTTATCGCCACAAGAAGTGACAGAATTACAGAAACCGAGATTGCAACAGCTATGTCTCGGAACAGCTGACCGACTTCAAGATCTGTTACCAGGACTGGGATGAATACAACCACAGTGGTGAGAGCGGAAACAAAGATGGCGCCCCAGACTTGCCTCGCACCTTTGTAAGCGGCTTCGCGCGCACTGAGCCCTCTTTCGCGATGTCTGTAGATATTTTCCAGCACAACGATGGCAGCATCCACAACCATACCCACTGCAAAAGCAATGCCAGCTAAAGATATAACATTGATAGAGCGACCAAGAGCGGCCATGGCTACAAAAGAGCCGATAACAGAAACGGGAATGGCAATAGCTACAATGACCGTTGGCCGCCAGGAGCGGAGGAACAGCAACAGCACCATCGATGCTAATATGCCACCTATTATTATGTTTGATTGAACCAGGTCGATAGCAGACTCAATGTAAATCGTCTCGTCGTACACTTGCTTAATGGTTAGGCCGTTCTGCTTAAGGACCGTATCGTTAAGTTCGGCAGCCGCTTCCCTAAGTCCCTCCATTACTTTGATGACATTTGCGCCAGTTTCGCGAACGGCATTTACAGCGATACCTGGAGCACCGTTTCTTCGGATGCGCGCAGTGGGTTCAGAATAGCCAAAGTCCACTTTGGCTACATCGCGAACGGTCACACGAGAAACAGCACCGGTTGCCCGGTCGACTTCGGAACGCAAAACTACGTCTTCTACGGCAGAGGGACGGTCGAGGTTGCCTTCCATCCGAGTGACGTAGCTTCGCTTCCCTTCGTCTAGCTCGCCAGCGGAGAACGAGGCATGCTCTGTCCGGATGCGATTAACGACTTCACCGATAGTTAACCGGTATTGCGCTAATTTTTCTGGATCAACAACTATTTGAAGTTCTCTGCTGCCGCCGCCATAGAGATTGGTCAATGCAACCCCAGGTACCCGTTCAAAGCGATCCTGAACAAAGTCTTCAACGAAGTCCCGATAAGTATGAATAGGTCTTTCGTTGCCTGGGAGACGTTGGATAGAAAACCATGCAATGGCGTTGTCGTCAGAACTTGCTGTCTTCAGTGTGGGTTCATCGGCCTCATCTGGATACCCATTCACCCTATCGAGCCTGTTCGCGACGAGCAATAGTGACTTGTCCATGTCAGTGCCAACCGCAAACGTCAGGGTTACACGTCCTCGTCCAGTACTGGATTGGCTCTCCATTTTTTCCAGGCTCTCGACCCCACGGAGCACCTCTTCCTGTCGGTTGACGATCTCCCGCTCCACTTCGGCTGGAGCGGCCCCAGGCCATAAAGTTTGCACCGTTACTTGGGGTTTATTTACCTCTGGGATCAGCTGGATCGGGATCGTGGTCAGAGCAAGACCGCCAAAAAGAACAATCATGAGGACGGCAGAAACCGTCGCAACAGGCCGCTCAATGGCGGCGCGAATAAGGTTCATCGATTAGACTTTCCTGCAGGTTGGTTACCGACAAGCTTGAATGTCTGATTGGGTCTGAGGGTTTCATTGCCTCGCACAACGGCTATGTCACCTGGCGAAGCCCCCTCTATCAAGATGAATCGCCGCCCGATAGCGGCACCGAGTTCAACAGGTTTGATCTCGGCATTGAAGGTTCCTGGTTCGGCTTCATTGGGCTTCGCAAATACAGCAACGGCACCTGATGGCCGGCGAATTATGGCATCCTTGTGGATTGTGACTACAGGCTCAGGAGCGGCTACAGGGATGTTGATCGTCACGGCCGCGTTTGTGATAGCTAACTTTGCAAGTTCTTTTGGCAGTGGTCCGAAACGTACTGTGCGAGTGCGAGATACTCCGGTTTCGCGGGGCAGCACAGCACGCACCCTGATCTCTCCCGAGGCTGCACCATAAGTAACGATTGCTTTGGCGCCAGGTTGCACCCCACCCATGCGATCTGTTGGGGCCTCCACCTCAATTTCAAGCGCTTTGTCCCCTATAAGCGTCACAACAGGAGCGCCGATAGATACAAAACCTCCTACCTCAGTATGTCTTTCCGCCACAACACCGGAGTAGGGGGCTTTCACTTGGCTATACTCGAGCTCAACTTTCGCTAACTGCAGTTCAGCAAGTGCTCGAGCGTAGTCTGCTTCAACTTCCTTTACTTGAGCCGCTGCTCTCTCTGCCTCTAATTGCTTGTCTGAGAGTAAAGCTTCAGAAAAAGCTGCAGAATTGCGCAGTCGTTCTAGGCGGTTTAACAATTGCTCTGCCAGCTTTTGGGTGGTCTTAGCCGTTTGGATGCGAGCTTTCGTAAGTTCCAATAGAGCGTTACGTCGTTGCACTTCGGCAGACAAACGGTCAGTTGCGAGTTCCGCTAGAATTTGTCCGGCCTCAACCCGCTCTCCTACCTCCACTGACACCGCATCAACGGCCCCAGATATACGAGCTGCCACGGCACCGCCTCTTGTTGAAACAAACCGCCCCACTACCGCGGCAGTTTCGCTCGCTATTTCTTGAACGATTTCATCGCCGACCAAAGCTGGGGGTGGTCTGTTCCCACGTTGCTGCGCGGCGGCTGGGTTTATAGAGGCGTAGGCTAAAAAAAGTGCTGCTAGGCACAAAATCGAATAACGCATCGGAGAACATCCAATCGTGCGCTCGACTCTCGAGCGTCAGTGCGCGGAAAATAGGGCAATGGAGGGTGTTCGTCCATCAGGTTTTAAAAAGCATTTTGTAGACGTTTTCACTATATCAATCGATCCGCTGTACCATTTTGATGATCTTAGCCTCTGGAAATCCCCAGGTCGGAAAATACGCATGCTGGGGGATGGCAGCGTTGGCCCCTGCAACGACCAGAACGATATGATCAGGTGTTTCGACGGCGGGTGGACCCTTCCCTGAGGCTACCGCCGCGCTTGCCCATTCTGTAATCCCAGATCGTGGTTGCAGATCGCTGACCACCCAGCTGCGTTTATAGTCATCTGGATCAGCTTGGGATAAATCCCACAGATACTGCCGGACGTCTTGTTCTGTCCAACCTTCCTCCGCCAACCCTTGAGCAACAAATGGAGCAATTGCTACCGCGCATATTCCGCCATGCAGACGACTGAATGCCGATAAAGAGGAACGCATTAAGCTAGCGAGATCGTCTAGTTTTCCTGTGCATGTAACTGTGGCCTCTGCTCTAAGAACCATTAGCACGGTCTCACTTGCAGAATAACCAAGTCGCTCACGTAAGCTTTGCCAAGGGGAATTTGCTTCGTTCTCGGGCAAAACAAGCCACAGGCGGCCTGGTTGTCCAAGCCCTGCGAGGTTCGTCGTGCCAGGCCAGCCACCGCCTAAGTTTTGAATTGAGAGTCTTAGAGCGCGGCCGATAACCATGTTTCCTCGCCATCCAGGTCCAATTGCGCCAACGCCACCATGAAGATCTAATCTCTCCAACCCTGGTCCCGAAACCAAAAGAAGTGGTGTTACATTCTCATCGGTTGTCTGAACGCCACGGAGATTAAAACTAGGATCGAGAACCGCTTCTAGTGCTGAAATTACAAAGGGAAAATGCGCTGGGTCACAGCCTGCCATCACGGCATTTGCAGCTGCTTTTTCTATTGTTACCTGACCGAAAAGAGGTTCTGCTTCCCCAATCAGTTTATCCCCGTTCTGTCTTGCGTGTCGTAAGAAAGATCGCACACGGGCTCGTGTTGGTAGGATAATTGGCAAACCATCAGTCCAACCACGACGATAGTAAAGTCGCTGTAAATCATCATCTGTGAGGCCCCGAACGACTTCCATTCGCTCTCGAGAAAAGTTGTTTGCCTCTGCATAACGCCAAGACAGCCCATTCTCTTTGGCTCTTTCTGCAAGTATGTCAGTTATCCAACTGCCATCTGCTCTTTGCCCGACAGGGGTTACCAGCCAGGTTGAATCTTCGCCCATTTTTGCCTCCTCAAAGAATAATTTTACACGGTCTGGAGGGATGACAAAAAAGTCTGCAATATTTGTTCACTTTGCAGGAGATGTTCCCATGCCAGACACGTCTCGTTTTGGAGTCAACTATGCCGCCATGGTCAACGACCGGGCTGCTGAAGGCAGTTTTCGCATTGATCGGCGTATGTATGACGATCCAGATGTTTATGAGACTGAAATGTTGCGTATTTTCGAGGCTACGTGGATATACGTTGCCCATGAAAGTCAAATTTCAAAACCAGGAGACTATTTTTGGACTGAAATTGGTCGTCAGCCGGTCATAATTAACCGCCTAGATGACGGCAAAATTGGTGGTCTCATCAATGCCTGTTCACACAGAGGAGCTTTGCTAACGCCAACTCGCCAAGGCAACGCTCGCATTTTTGTTTGCCGATACCACGGTTGGACTTTCAAGTCTGATGGAGATTGCATTCGCATTAAAGATGAGGCGATTGGCTATCCAAACGGCATCGATAAATCCTGCTTCAATCTTACCCCTTTGCCACGTGTTGAGAATTATAAGGGTTTTATTTTTGCAAGCCTTAATCCGGAGGCGCCGGCTTTGGCAGAGCATTTAGGTGATTCTAGACCCTTTATTGATATGCTGGCAGATCAGTCTCCTGATGGGATGGAGGTACTACCCGGGTCTTCAACCTACATTGTGGAGTGTAATTGGAAGCTTCAAATAGAAAACGGTGTGGATGGTTATCATGTGGGGATTGTGCATCGAAATTTTGCACAAACGGTTAGGCGGCGGAACGAACTTAACAATGCCTCAGGCATGAAGTTAACGGAGAACGCACGTTTCGATCCAGGCACTGTTGAGACTGCTTGTTATGATCTTGGCCACGGTCACAATGTTATTTGGTCTGATCGTGGGGCTCCCGAAGCAGCGCCACTTTACGAAGCAAAGGATAAATTGGTTCCTCTCGTTGGTGAGGAAAAATGGAAGTGGATGGTAGGGCGCGGGCGTAACCTGCTTATTTATCCTAATGTTTTTCTTATGGACCAGTCTTCAACGCAAATCCGCGTAATCCGACCCCTTAGCCCCAGTAAAACTGAAATTAAAGTTTTTTGCATTGCCCCAAGGGGAGAGAGCTCTGAAGCTCGCCGGGCACGACTCAATAAATTTCGTGATTTCTTTTTGACTAGCGGTCTGGCTACTCCTGACGACTCTGTAGCTCTGGAAGATACGCAGGCTGGAGTTGCGGGCCGACTTGCTCAGTGGTCTCCATTTGATCGAGGGATGGCTACGGCTTCAGTCGGCGCTGACGAACATATACGTGAACTTGAAATTGAGCCAAAAGGCCGGAACACGCCCTGGGACTTGGAGACAATTTTCCTTGGCCAATATCGTCGTTGGGCAGAATTAATGGCAGTAGATAGATGAGCCAGGTGACAAATAAAGACCTTTGTTTGCAACATGAGGCGGAGCAGTTGATTTACAGGGAGGCTTATCTTCTTGATATGCGCCGTTTTGATGACTGGCTGGACCTGTTCAGTGAAGATGCTGAATACCTCATACCTGCCTGGGTTGATGAAACAACGCTTGCTTCTGATCCGGCCAAAGAACTTTTCCTGATTTACTTTCACGATAAATCTGGACTTGATGATAGAGTTTACAGAATAGGTACCCGTGATAGCTACGCTTCAACGCCAATGCCAAGAAGCGCACATGTAGTAGGTAATGTTCTTTTACTGGCGGTTTCGGAAACTACTATAGATGCTTCTTGCAGCTGGACTGTTCATCAATATGGAGACCGTAAGGGTGCTCGTGTTCACGGAGGCCGTTATGACTATACGCTTCGGCGTGATGATAACGGAGCTCTCAAAATTGCAAGGAAGCACATCACTTTCTTAAATGACCGTGTCGATATTCCAATCGACATCTATAACGTGTGAAATTGGTTAATGATCGAAATTCCAAAGCCTGAAGAAATTTATGCCCGTGTGATCGGTCATGTTGATAATAAAACGACGGATGTGGGCGGGGAAATTTGGCGGGAACCGGTTAAGAACTACTTTTCACAGACTCGTTTTGAAGCAGAACTGCAGATGATGCGGTCTATTCCTCTGCCCTTCTGTCCGTCTGCCGCGTTGCCTGAGGCTGGATCTTACATTGCGCGGGTCGCTGCAGGGACCCCTCTATTGGTCGTTCGTGGTGATGATGGTGTAGTTCGGGCATTTCGTAATTCGTGCAGACACCGTGGTATGGCACTTAAAGATGGCTCAGGTTGTGCAAGGACTTTTGTGTGCCCCTATCATGCTTGGACATATGGTTTAGACGGGAAGCTCAAGCATATTCCCGGCGCTGAAGGTTTTCCCTCAGTTGATAAATCAGATCATGGATTAGCTGAAGTAACGGCCGTAGAAAGAGCGGGTGTGGTTTTTGTTACCCAACAGGAACCAATCTCGGCAGGGGCTCTCGACTGTCTACCCGAAATTATCAAGCCTGAGCAAAGGGTTTTTAACTCCTTAGAATTTGTTGATGACGCTAATTGGAAGCTCATTGGTGAGACCTCCATGGAGGGCTACCACATTAGGGCTTTGCACAATAAGTCCTTCTACCCCTATGGGTATGACAACTTAAACATCATAGAGCTCTATAATCGTAATGCTCTGATTGTCTTTCCGTTTAACAGAATAGAAAGGCTTCGTGATAAGTTACCGGAGGAGCGAAATTACGAGGGACGCTATACTCAAGTTTTCCAAATCTTTCCGCACGCCCATACTTCAGTGCTGTCTAACCACACTCTCTTCATCATTCTCGAGCCTTTAACACCTAGTTCAACACGCTGGGTGGTCTATCAGCTTACTAACGAAGGAGAAGAGGTAACCCCAGAGAATTTGGAGATTGCGCGACGTGATGCCGACTTTGTGCAAGATACGGGACTTTTAGAGGATCGCGCAGCGGCTAAAAGTATCCAACAAGGTTTAGCCAGCGGTGCTAACGAATATTTTACTTTTGGACAATTTGAACAGGTAATTTGCAATTTTCATCGTAATCTCAATCAGCTGATTTCAAGCGCTGAGTAGTCTCTAGGACTTGTTGTTTCGGGTCCCTTTATCCTTGCCACTTTTCCCAGGATACTATGTTTTCAACCGGTGGCCTTTTTGCTGGCTTAAAGTCTGTCCCGAGGGTGTAAGCAACTGGTAATAAACCTACTTGCATGAATTTGTCTGGGATGCCGAGCAGATCTGCTGCATTTTCCGCGTGATGAAGATGAAGTGTCGTTAGGGCAGAGCCAAGCCCACGAGCGCGTAGCGCAAGTTGGAAGCTCCAAACTGCAGGCATGATTGAGCCCATCAGTCCAGCCCAGGCTCGAGCTGGAGGGTTTTCAGGCATATGATCTGTTTTTATCAGTGGGATCACATGGACCGGTGCTTTTTCGAGGTTCTCAGCTAGGTATTGTGCTGAAGAATAAACTCTAACTGATTGATGATCGCCATCAGCTGCTGCTTTAGCCTCAGAGTTTACCAGATAATCTCCAGCCCCTTTTCGGTATATGTCGGCAAGAGCTTTGCGTTTTTCACTATCTGATACAACAAGCCATCGCCATCCTTGGCGGTTGCTGCCGGTGGGAGCCTGCTGGGAAATATCAAGGCACTCCATAATTACTTCGCGAGGCACTGGTTTATTAAAATCGAGGCGTTTTCTGACGGCTCTGGTAGTGCTCAGTAATTTGGTGGTTTCTTGAAGGTCAAAGGGTGGCATAGATATCCTCTATTTGACTTCTGATGAGATGATTTAGTTCACCAGCTTGGGTGGGCCTAATAGAATGGTATTAGCTGGTGACGCTTTGTGATCCTAAATATTCACAAATCAATTCACTGCTCCAAGTTTAGAAATTAGATTGTTGGCTCTCTGCGTTTGATCAGCGTCTTAATTTCACCTTCCATACAAAGTTCATCTCGCTGATTATGCACTGTCGCCCGCAGCACAATGACACCTGTTGTTCGCCCTGGCTCTAACCCGATGACCTCAAGCATGGGATAGGTGGTGTCTCCAGAGAAGACTGGAGCCTTAAAGCGCGCTGTAAGCTCAACAATCGCTTTCAGACTATCTTGTACGATGAAGGGAAAATCGCCTGCTCCGGGAGCAGCTTGAATTAACACTTGCATGCCGTGGGCAAGGAGACCCGGAAAGCCAAGGCTTCGACAGAACTCAATATCGTAGTGGATTGGATGGTTGTCACCGCTTGCCATTTGGAACGCTGCGAAAAGTGCATCAGTTTGTGTTCGTGAGGGGGAAATAAACCGCTCACCCAATTTGAAGTCTTCAAAATACCGTTGTTCCGGAACACGTGGCTCACGCCAAGGGCGTTTTGAATCGGTAGCAGCAGGCATGTGCACGAACCTTCTTAATTTTATTGACCTATAAGTGCTTCACTATAACTTTTAACCTGAAGCAATGTCCTTTGCGCTATTGGCAAGGGGCTTAGGATACAGATCAGAGGCATCATTAGAAAGGCGACCATCTGCAATATCAGCAGCTAACTGATCTACCGGCCGTAGGGCAGGAGCGCCAAATCCACCTCCGCCAGGCGTTTCCATACGGACCCTATCGCCAGGGGCCATTGTGAGGCGGCGTTGTTTGACGTCAACAACCCTCTCAGTTCCGTTTTTTGGTTTTAAGATCACGCGGGCTCTACCTCCATCACCCCCACCATTTACTCCCTTGGGTGATGTTTTGAAGTTATCTCCACGACTTGAAAAGCTGGTTGGTTGGCCCACCGCCTCTATCTCGCGAGCAAGACCCATGCCGCCACGCATACGTCCTATTCCACCGGATCCCTCAATGAGTGAATATTCGATAACGCGAAGGGGATAACTGCTTTCAACTGCTTCCGCTGGTGTATTTAAAGAATTGGTAATGTGACAGTGGGCGCCATCCATGCCGTTCATATCAGCGAGGGCACCATTTCCGCCACCAATCGTTTCGAGATAGACGTATGGCTCTCCAGTCGTCGTTTCACCACCGAAGACCATAGAAGCGAGAATATCGTGACTTGAAGCCATCGTCCGCTCTAAAGGTAGGGCCGGTTGCAGTGCGCCAAAAATGGCACTTGAGAGCTTTTGGCAGGTAGTTGTTCTGGCTCCAACCGCGGCAGGAAATCTAGGGTTGAGTATTGTTCCTTTAGGTATTTGGAGCTCCACTGCTTGGAATAGCCCTGAATTAGGCGGAAGATCAGGGTCGAGTAGGGCCTTCACTGCATATCCCACAGTTGCCATCACCCCCGAGGGCAGTAAATTGAAACCGCCGCGGGATTGATTACCAGTTCCGGCAAAGTCGAAAATTAGCCTCTCGCCCTCTACAGTCAGCGTTGCGCAGATTGGTAGTGGATCACCGCCAAGTCCGTCGTCATCCATCCAGACAGTATGTGCGTATGTGCCATTTGGAAGTTCAGCAATTCGCCCAGCAAGGCGACGTCGGGCATATTCGATTAGGCCATCAGCAAGCAAAGCCATGCGTTTGCTGCCTTCTTGTGATGCTAGTTCCCCAAGGCGGATTGCTCCAAAGCGCGATACTGCGGCCTGCACCTCAAGATCTAATTTGCGGATTTCAGGTTCTCGGGTGTTGTGGGCAATTAATTCTATTAATCCAGTATCAAGTTCACCACTTCGTGCAATTTGGGTTGCAGGAATCCTGATGCCCTCTTCGAAGATTGAGGCGGCGTCTGGGGCAATCGAGCCGGGTGTTGGGCCTCCCACGTCAGTGTGATGGCCAATGCAAGCAACAAAATAGTGAACACCACCTTCTACAAACACAGGTTCGATAATTGAAATATCGTTTAAGTGTGTTCCGCCGCAGAGATAGGCATCATTCGCAATGAATGCATCTCCTGGTTTCATGTTCTCGAGCGGAAATTTGGTAATGATCGCCTCAATAGCTCCAAAGAGAGAGCCCAAGTGGATTGGGATGTGTGCCGCTTGAACTATCAGTCGGCCGTCAGCGGCAAATAACGCGGTCGAGCAATCTCTTCGTTCTTTAATGTTTGGAGAGAATGATGAACGCACAAGCCGTCGGCCCATCTCTTCGGCTATTGCAAGGAGACGGTTTGAGAAGACCTCAAGTGCTATAGCATCAATAGGGCTCGGATTATCCAATACCGCCCCCGCTTTCTCTGGGAAATGTAAAAGGAAAACTCGTTAGCGTTTTAACCAGCCCGGACCAACTTACCTGGCAGTGCGCCTGTATGTTCGCCATTTTCAAAAACTGGCACGCCGGATACTATGGTCATCACATATCCTTCAGCCCGTTGAACTAGTCGACGGCCACCCGCTGGAAGATCAAAAATTACTTCTGGCCGGCGAATTTGGAGTGCATCATAATCAATAACGTTTACATCTGCCTTCAAGCCTTCTGAAAGCCTTCCGCGATCTTTGAATCCAAAGAAGTCAGCTGTTTCGCTAGTTAGGCGACGAACTGCCCATTCCACGGGAAATTTTCCGCCACGGGTTCGGTCACGGGTCCAGTGGGTCAGCATAAATGTAGGCATTGAAGCGTCACAGATTTGGCCACAATGGGCGCCGCCATCACCTAAGCCAACAATTGTTGCTTCATCTTGCATCATCTCGTGAACAGGCTCTAGATCACCAGTAACAAAGTTGGTAACCGGGAAAAGCACCATGCCTCCGCCATCGCCTTCCGCCATGAAGTCGTAAACAAATTCTTGAGGAGACTTGCCTGCAAGCCGTGCTGCCTCTTGCACCGCGGCTTCAGGCTTAGGCTCATACTCGGGAGGGTCATTGAGTATGTACATACGATCCCAACGACTCGCGATGGCTCTCTGAAGGGGTGGTAACCGAGAGAGAAGTTCGTCCGAATTATCCTCCGAAAGTATCTGAGCGCGAACTTTTGGATCTTTAAGTTTTGCTAGTCTCTCAGGTTGAGGAACACCTTCTAGCGCGGCAAATGTCGGACGTCCGCTGAATGGAGTTAGAGAAGTTGAAAAGCCCAAAATGATACCCACAGCTCGTCCAGCAATTTGGGCGGTTACATTGGCCCCCTCATCACGTGCTGCATGGGCGCCTTTCATTAAGCGACGCCACCGTTCTGGGTCTGAATAACGGTCAGTGAGAAGAAACCAGAGAGGACGACCTGTTTCTTTTCCAATAGTTTCGATCCATTGGAATTCGGCCTCTTCATCCTCAAAATCATTGAGCATTCCGTATGCGCCATGGTCGACGTTTTTGAACGCCTGACCAATTCCTATGAGCTCGTCTGCTGCTGCGTAGCGGCCAGGTACGCGTTCGCCTTTTGTTGTTCGATGGGACTCTGTTCGCGAAGTTGTGAAGCCAAAGGCACCAGCTTTCAGAGCTTCTTCAGTAAGTTTTCGCATCTCTGCGATATCTTCTGCAGTTGCGTCCTCAAAATTAATGGCGCGGTCCCCCATCACATAGACCCGCAACGGGTGGTGGGGCATCTGGGCGCCTATGTCGATGACACGTTCCTGTTTTTCGAGGGCGTCAAGATATTCTGGAAAGCTCTCCCAGTCCCATTTGAGTCCTTCTGACAAAACAATCCCTGGGATGTCCTCCACACCTTCCATAAGATCAATGAGGGCGTCATGGTCCTGGGGTCGGCACGGCGCAAAGCCAACTCCACAATTTCCAAATAGAATTGTTGTAACACCATGCCAAGAAGACGGTGTGAGCATTGGGTCCCATGTAGCCTGGCCATCGTAGTGAGTGTGCACATCTACGAAACCTGGCGTAACCAATTTACCGTTGGCGTCTATTTCGCGCTTACCTGAGCCGACCTTACCGCCTACCTTGGCGATCTTATCACCGCTGATAGCGATATCACCGGTGTAGCCGGGTGCACCCGTGCCATCAATGATGGTTCCGTTTCGAATGACAATGTCGTACATGGCGGAAAATCCCGTTGGTGCTGACAGACATTGAAACGCTAGGCAGAATTTTCCCCCGGCGCAACCATTCTGGTATCAATCAAGTTGAAGAAGCTCACTGCAGAGGTATGCACTCTCGGCTAGGAAGGGGTGTACAGGGTGATCGGGTGCAGCGCCTGCGGCGCGCAAGAGACGCCCGGTTCGACCTGCATCGGCTAGGCCATGACGTACTTGCTCGCTAAATGCCGTTTCGTCAACATTATGGGAGCATGAGGCGGCAAATAGAAAACCGCCTGGCTCAACCAATTGAGCAGCTAGGCGCAAAAGTTTGCGATAACCGCGAAGGCCTGCAGCAATGTCTTTGCGACTTTTTACGAAAGCCGGAGGATCCACGATCACGACGTCCCAACGTTCACCTGCTTTGACGGCTTTCTCTAAAAAAGAAAACGCATCCTCCCGCTCAAATTTGCAAATATTGCTTAATCCGTTTCGGTTAGCAGCTGCTTGAGCCAAAGCAAGAGCGGGTTCAGACCGATCGACCATTGTTACTGCTTTTGCGCCCCCAGCAGCGGCATTGAGTCCGAACCCACCAAGGTAGCAGTAGCAGTCAAGAACACGAGCCCCTGAAGCAATGGCTGCAACGGCAGCCCGATTGCCTCGCTGGTCATAAAACCAACCAGTTTTCTGTCCGCTGGCAAGATCGGTAAGAAAAACAAGCCCATTTTCTATTAGTTCTGTCCGTTCGGAGATTTTTCCAAAAATTTCATCAGGCTCTAGAGATAGTCCTTCCATGGTACGGACAGTCGAACTTCTTTGAAAAACTATAGCATTAGGATTTAGCAGTCGCTTCAACGCACTCTGGAGTTCGTTTTCCAAAAGGCTGAAGCCAGCCGTATTGATCTGCACAACGGCAACGTCTCCATATCGATCAATTATTACGCCAGGCATTCCATCGGCCTCAGCATGGATTAGTCTATAAAACGGTTCCGGAAATAGTCGGTCACGCAGGGCACAGGCTCGTGAAAGCCTGTTAAAAATATAATCTTCGTCAATTTTGAGGTTAACTTCAGTAGATAAAATACGACCTACGACGAGCGGTCTTGGATTAAACATTCCGGTGCCGATCGGCTCACCTGCAGCATTCTCAAAGGTTGTAATAACACCTGGAGTTAAATCCTTAACTTCTGGTGTCATTTCTATTTCATTAGAGTACACCCACGGATGTCCCATTTTTACTCGCCGGTGGCGTTTGGGGAGAAGGCGGATGTGAGGAATGGATGCATTGGTCATACGCTTCGGATAAAACCTTATCATTAGCATCGCAAGGGTGGTCGCCAATCGCATACCTACCGATGTATAAGGGGTATGACTTTTCTTTCGGTAAGAGGGTTAAGAAGGAATGCAAGGACGAGTAGTCACGGTATTTGGTGGCTCTGGCTTTATTGGCCGCTACGTGGTCAAGCGATTAGCCGCAAAGGGCGCTCGCGTGCGGGTGGCCACGCGTGATCCAGAAGGCGCAAAATTTCTGAAGCCGATGGGTGCAGTTGGGCAGGTGGCTCCGGTGAAAGTTTCCATCAGCCAGGCTGATTCTGTGAAGGCAGCGGTAGATGGATCCGACGCTGTAATTAATTTGATAGGGATACTATCCCAAGGTGGTCGACAGAGCTTCCGAATGGCTCATGTTGAAGGGCCTCAGACTATTGCACGTGCAGCAGCAGCAGCTGGAGTTCGGCAGATGGTGCACGTTTCTGCAATCGGTGCCAGCGCTGAAAGTGCAAGCGCTTACGCACGGAGCAAGGCCCTAGGTGAGGATTCTGTTCGCTCTGCTCTTCCTGAAAGTGTCATCCTGCGTCCAAGTGTTGTGTTTGGCCCCGAAGATGATTTTTTCAATAGGTTTGGAGCTATGGCACGAATTGCACCAGCTTTGCCGCTAATTGATGGGGGAAGGACTAAGTTTCAGCCCGTATATGTAGGCGATGTGGCAGATGCCGTATTAGCTGTGCTGCAAAGCGAAGAATATTCTGGAAAGACTTATGAGCTTGGCGGTCCAGAAGTTATGAATTTCAGGGAGCTACTTGAATACATTTTGTCCGAGACGGGCCGAAAGCGTGCTCTCGTTCCTGCCCCGGCCCTATTTCTGAAGCCACTCGCGGCTTTAATGGAGCTTCTTCCATCTCCGCCGTTGACTCGCGATCAACTTATTTTGTTACAGAAAGATAACGTAGTAGATGACAAGGCACTCAAGCTTTCGGATCTCGGTATAGAGGCAACGGCGATAGCAGCTGAAGTTCCTGATTATCTAATCCGTTTTAGAAATCAGGGTCAGTACTCGAACTATAAGCAAGCTAATTAATGGGACGGTCAATCGGGGCACTTGTATTTCCTGGGTTCGAACTGCTCGACATGTTTGGACCTCTTGAGATGTTTGGGATGTTAGAGGATGTTCCAACCATCAAGATGATAGCTGCAACCATGGATCCGGTAGCAAGCCGCCAAGGACCAAGCAGCGTTGTTGATCAGAGCTTTGTTGAAGATACGGCGTTCGATATTCTTCTGATCCCAGGTGGCCCAGGAACACGTCCAGGTGTGGAAGACAGCTCTCTGATTGATTGGATTGCTAAGGCATCGGAAAGTTCAGAAGTGGTTGCTACCGTTTGCACAGGGTCAGCATTATTAGCAAAGACTGGTCATCTAGACGGCAAGGTTGCTACTACAAATAAGGCTGCATTCGCCTGGGTAATGACGCAGGGACCGAACGTTAACTGGCAGCCCAAGGCTCGATGGGTTAGAGATGGTAAGTATTTTACCTCTTCAGGTGTCTCTGCCGGTATGGACATGGCGCTCGGTATGATTGAACTATTTTACGGTAATTCTGAAGCTAACCGTGTCGCAGTTCGTGCAGAATATGACTGGAAAAGGGACGCTAGTTGGGATCCTTTTGCTGAAATCCATGGCTTAGCCTAAAGGCCTAACAGTCCTCTCGCGAATTCGTTTGGTTCGAATGGCTGCATGTCGTCCTTACCTTCGCCAACACCTATCAGTCGGACCGGTATGTCATAAGCCTTCGCGAGTGATATCACGACCCCACCTTTTGCCGTGCCATCAAGTTTCGTAATTGCGAGGCCAGTGACGTTTGCCATCTCGCCAAAGACTTTGACTTGGTTGAGAGCATTTTGCCCCGTAGTTGCATCAAGCGTAAGCAGTGTTTCGTGAGGTGCTGAGGGATCTAATTTTTTAATAACGCGCACAATCTTTTTTAATTCATCCATTAAGTTGGATTTGTTGTGTAGACGTCCCGCTGTATCGATTAGAAGCACATCGGCATTATCAGCCTTTGCTTTTTCTAGCGCTTGGAATGCCAGGCTAGCCGCATCTGAACCATTCTCTTGGGAAATTACCGGTACACCAGCTCTCTCTCCCCAGATCTGAAGTTGCTCTACTGCAGCAGCTCTAAAAGTATCACCAGCGGCAATCATTACTTTGTCGCCTGATTGCTTCAAAGCAGACGCCAATTTTCCAATCGTTGTCGTCTTACCCGTTCCGTTAACTCCGATGACCAAAATAACAAATGGTTTTTTGCCGCTTGAAAGGTCTATCGGCTCTGCTACCCGTTCCAGAATTCGAGTGACTTCTTTAGCTATTCGCTCGCGCACCTCGATGTCGCCAACCGTTCGTCCGCGCATATCCTTTAGGCTATCAATCAGCTGGCTTGCTACAGCAGGACCCATATCTGCCATGATAAGAGCATCTTCGAGTTGCTCTAATGCGTCATCATCAAGTTTGCGGCCATCTATTGCATCGGCCACATCATTTGAAAGCTTAGATGAAGTCCTGGTTAAGCCTTGTTTGAGGCGTTCAAACCAGCTCATAAGGCAGTCTCCATGGTTCCAAGAAGACAACCTTCCCGCACGTCTGTTATTTGAACTAGTGGCATCGCGCCGATTGACATAGGAGTGTCTAACTCAATCTCAGCAAAGCTGTCAGTGCGTCCTCGATAGGCGGTTTCCATAACAGGACGAACTTTCTTTCCTATCTGATTTTTTAGATATTTTGAGGCCTGTACTCCGCCCAGTTCACGCAGAATGGCTGCGCGTTTCTTTACAATTTCGCGAGAATTCTGCGGCATCCTTGCTGCAGGAGTACCTGGACGTGGAGAATAGGGGAATACATGTAGCCAGGTTAGATCGAGTTCGCGCACGTGGTTAAGCGTGTGTTGAAACAACTCATCAGTCTCGGTTGGAAATCCAGCGATTAAGTCGGCGCCCAATGCCAAATCGGGGCGGAGTTCGCGAACACGTTCCGTCAAGCGAACAGCATCTTCGGTCAAATGCCGCCGCTTCATCCGTTTTAGTATCAAGTCAGAACCAGCTTGAAGCGACAGATGAAGGTGACCTGCAAGCCTTGGTTCTTCAGCAATCAAGCGTATCAGATCATCATCAACCTCTGCCGGGTCTATAGAAGAAAGACGAAGGCGCTTTAGATCAGGCACTTGCGCGAGAACTCGGCGTGTGAGTTGAGCGAGCGAGGGTTTCCCAGGCAAATCAGTGCCGTACGAAGTTATATCAACACCGGTGAAGGCAACTTCAGCTACTCCCGCCTCAACAAGTGACTGAACTTGGCGCGCTATTACTCCTACAGGTGCGCTTCTACTGTTTCCGCGCCCGTAGGGGATTATGCAAAACGTGCATCGGTGATCGCATCCTTGTTGAATTTCAACGAATGCTCGAGCCTTACCACCAAAACCGGAGATTAAATGCGTTGCAGTCTCTTTTGCTTGCATGATGTCGCTAACAACAAGATTGCCATCCGCTAAGGCGGTGTCAGTCCAGGTGGTCGCCGTCATCTTTTCAAGATTACCCACAACTCGATCTACTTCGGGCATCGATGCCCACGTCTCAGGAGCTATCTGAGCAGCGCAACCAGTGACGATTATCTTGGCGTTGGGTCTATCGCGGCGGGCGCGGCGGATTGCCTGTCGGGCTTGTCGCTCGGACTCTGCTGTCACGGCGCAGGTGTTAAACACAATAACATTGCGTTGCCCGGCCGCTTCCAGGTGCTCTCGGACTACCTGGCTTTCGTAGGCATTTAAACGACAGCCGAAGGTTTCAACCTTCGCAGCTGATTGTTCGGTGAGTGTTTCATTCATCGACGCATTAGCTCTACTACGTCGAACGCTCCAACGAAACTAGATGCGGCAGGACCGGTCATGATGATATGGCCATCTGGGCGCCATGAAAGCTCAAGAGAGCCACCTAGGAGGTCTATTGTGACCTCTCGTTCAGTTAAATTCCTCCGCGCAAGAGCAACAGCTGCTGCACAAGCCCCAGTGCCACAAGCCTTGGTCTCGCCAACGCCCCTTTCCCAGACCCGCAAGCGAGCATGATTTCGATCTATCACCTCTACAACGCCTATATTTGCGCGTTGTGGGAAGATTGGATGGTGTTCCAGTACCGGGCCGAGTTTTGAGAGTTCGATTTCATTAATATCATTAACGAAAAATGTAGCGTGCGGATTCCCCACATTACCAGCAACAGGGTCAGAAAGGGGGCCAAGCTCTAGTGGAACATGGAGTGTATCGCAGCTTTCCTTAAGCGGAATTTCACTCCAATCAGTTCTGACGTAGCCCATATCAACAGCTACCTGACCCTCAGGTGCAGCATGGGCGTCAAGGAGGCCAGCAACAGTTTCAACGATTACCCGGGACCTCCCGCTCTCAGCCATTATCCGCCGAGCAACGCAGCGGGTGCCATTGCCGCAAGCTTCTACCTCTCCGCCATCAGCATTATATATCGACATGAATATATCGGCGCGTGGATCCCGCGGAGGGCGCATCACCAACATCTGATCGAAACCAATACCCAGCCTGCGGTCAGCAATTGCGGCTGCTAGTGCCTTATCCGGTTGAAAGGCACGGTCGCGGGCGTCTATGACAACAAAATCGTTGCCTAGCCCGTGCATTTTTACAAACGGAGTCATTAAGGGGGAGTTTGAGTCAGACATGACGCGGGATATAGGACCTTAGGTAATAGTTTGTAAATCACAGCATTGCTGTTGAGATGCCTTTGGGCGGAATTGCGCCCCAAAATGGTTAGGCCTGCAGACATATGTTCATTGCGTCAATCTCTCAAGGCTAGTCCATTAGTTTAAGCGTAAATGAACAACACCCTTCACAGGTTAACTACTGCATCTCTCGCGATGTCTTCTCATTTAGATCAGCTCATAAGCAGTAAGAGCTCTGCAGCTGCAACTACAGATTTTTTATTCACGTCCAGGTGTGTGACAGCGCGTAAGGTTGATGGGCCAATGGCGCCAATCCGAACGCCCGCCTCAATTTCTAGTCTGTTACAAAAGACTTGTGCGTCTTCGCCGTTGGCGAGTTCAAAAATGACGATGTTTGTGTCGACTGTCGTAGGATCAATCGCAAATCTAGTGCTGTTAGCAATTCTCTCAGCAAAAATTTTAGCATTTTCATTGTCCGCTGCTAGCAGGGGGATATGGTGGTCCAAACTATACAGCCCGGCCGCAGCAATGATTCCAGCTTGACGCATAGCGCCACCAAGGCGCTGCTTCCATCGCCACGCCTCTTCTATGAAGTCTTTCGAGCCTGCCAGTGCAGCACCCACTGGCGCGCCAAGACCCTTTGAAAAGTCAATCCACGCAGTGTCGGATCCGGCTGCATAGTCCTTTGCCGAAATCTCCGATGCGACCACTGCATTCATTAATCTTGCACCATCCAAATGAACGATCAGACCATTTTCCTTTGCAACGTCGGTGACAGCATTAAGCGTCTGCATTGGCCAGATGCGGCCGCCCCCCATATTGGCCGTGTTCTCAATTTCCACAACGCGTGTACGTGGTCCGTAACGGTGTTCCGGGCGGATAGCAGCCTTAAGCTGCTCCGCTGAATAAATTCCTCGTTCGCCATCGATTGGAGTCATAACTGCACCGGCCAATGCAGCCGGACCGCCTGCTTCATAGTTGAGGATATGTGAGGTCCTATCGCACAGGATTTCATCGCCTGGGCGGCAGTGAACGAGCAATGCAATTTCGTTGCACATTGTGCCTGAGGGAAGGAAGACTGCAGCCTCCTTCCCCAAAAGGTCTGCAACGCGTTCGCAGAGTTCGTTAACGGTTGGATCTTCGCCTCTTTGTTCGTCCCCAACTTCTGCCTCTAACATGGCCTTGCGCATAGCTGCCGAGGGCTTCGTTTGAGTGTCGCTAAAGAGGTTGATCATTGAGCTTTTTCCGCGTCAGAAAATTGTCGGGTTATTTTTTTGATAAATTCAGGACCTATGCTCTCAACATTTCTTAAATGGATTATGAGGTCGCCATAATTTGATTCCGCTTTTACCTTAATGGGCATGATAACAGAATGATCATTAACATGCCTGAAGTAGAAACTTCCTTTATTTGGTTTTTCTTCTTTTAAGCGCTTAAACCCAGCCGTTTGTTTGAAGGCGAAATCGCAACGTCGTGCGTCGCCACCAAACGGCGCATAGCGATTTTTAGAAGTTTTTACTATGCCCTTATCTTCAATGCGAAGCTGAAAAAGTCGTCTGCCATCAAATATATCGAAGGTAGATTTGCAGGTTCCCTTTTCTTCAATCATCCGACTCACTCCAATAAGAGCTGTAAGTGGATCGACCGTATTCTGTCGTTTTTCCTCTGGAATTGGCTCGCGTCTTTCGTCATCGATAGGATGAGGATTAGCAAGAAGGATTTTTGCATTACCCGAGGAAAAAATAATCTCGAGAAGTCGCTCCTTCTCTTCCCATACACTTTGGTTGCGATACGCGTTTGGTGATAACGGAAAATTGCCTTGATCCTGAACTAATCCGAAAGCTGATGATCTATGAAGCCATTCGACAAACCATCCAATTACACCACCAGTTTTCATCTTGAGTTCAACGGCGTATTTGCTGTCGTCCATGGCAACATCAACGCTAGCTGTCCCAATCTTTAAACCACCAATGTAACCGGAGTATGAAAATCGTCCTTCTTTTGAGATTAACTTCGCGGCCTCTGCAACCGGTGAGGCCATTATCAGCAAGGCCACAAGAAGTAATTTCCCACTGATCATGAAATAAATCTCCATCGAAGTAGATGCTTGACGCACTTCAATTCGGCCTGGACGAAATGCCGATATTGCTTAATTTTAACAGGCAAAGCTAAAAGCCACATAATTGACGGTAATAATTACGATGCCTTATCCGCAATCCTTGCAACCCGGTGCAATCGGGCGCGTAGCTCAGCGGGAGAGCACTGCCTTCACACGGCAGGGGTCACTGGTTCAATCCCAGTCGCGCCCACCATCGTTCCCTTTTATGTCAGTAAAAAGGTGATGACGTCCGAACCAAACTCACCCAGTCAACGCTACGAGAAGACGGTCTCAGAGCTGGTAGATGGTGTGCGGGCTGGTGACAGGGCCGCTATTGGCCGGGCTGTAACTCTTGTAGAAAGCAATAATCCTTCTCGACGTCAGTCGGCTCAGGAGATGCTTCGCCGTCTTTTACCCCATGCGGGTCAGTCCTATCGCGTTGGCATCACGGGCGTACCTGGCGTAGGAAAAAGCACATTTATCGAAGGGCTTGGTCAACGCCTTATAAATGCAGGCAGAAAAGTAGCTGTCCTGGCTGTAGACCCAACTTCATCAAGAACCCAAGGTAGTATTCTTGGCGACAAAACTAGGATGGCAAACCTTGCGGCTAATCCGAAGGCATTCATTCGACCTTCGCCTTCATCCGGAACACTTGGTGGTGTCGCGCGGGCAACCCGTGAGAGCATGGTTGTAATGGAAGCTGCCGGATATGACGTGGTACTGGTAGAGACTGTAGGAGTTGGTCAATCAGAAATAACCGTTGCTGATATGACGGACTTTTTTCTGGCACTTATGCTGCCTGGGGCTGGCGATGAGCTTCAAGGTATCAAGAAAGGCCTCCTTGAAATAGCAGATATGATTGCCGTCAATAAAGCTGATGGTGATAATGCATCCCGAGCAGAGGCAGCTAGGCGGGAATATTCAGCGGCACTTCATATCATGGTGCCCGTTTCACAAGACTGGTCTCCTCCGGTTGTGAAATGCAGTGGTATTTCAGGGGAAGGCCTCGATGCCCTTTGGGGAGAGATTGATCGTCACCGAAAAATTATGATCGAAAACGGAGGTTTTGATCGACGGCGTCAGGATCAACAAGGTGGTTGGATGCGCGCAATGTTAGAGGAGCGCCTTCTTCGTGGTTACTTGGCCCAGAACGAAATTCAAACGTTACTCAAAGAGGTTAACAGAGCGGTATGTGCGAGTGAAATTACCGCACCTCAAGGCGTGGAACGCATCCTCAAAAGCATCGGGCTGCCAACAACTTTTGGAGAGTCATAGTAGTCGCTTCATTGCGCGATGAGCGTTAGCATGTTTGCAGAGGGGAGTTGTTGATGGAAACAAAGACGATTGCTATCGCGGATGTTTATGTTCCGGCTAAGCGGAAGCGTACGTTGGATCAGACGAAAGTCGATCAATTGGCAGAGAGTGTTATGGAAGAGGGGTTAAAAATCCCGATCCAGGTTCGTCAGGACGGGGAAAAAGTCATCCTGGTAGAAGGTTTGCATCGCTTGGAAGCTAGCCGTGCACTGGGCGATGAGGAGATCGCTTGTATCTACGTGGGAGCCAAAAGGTACTAGAGGTGGTTTATGGGCGCTTGCCCGCTGCATGTGCTTTCGCGATCGTTTCTCCCTCATCCCACGGAAAGACAATCCATGTATCTTGGCTGACTAACGTGACGTACGTATCGACAACTGCGAGTCCAGCTGGCTTAGCATAAACCGTCGCTAAGTGGGCGTTTGGCAACATCCGTTTGACTGTCTTGGCTGTTTCGCCACTATCAACGAGATCGTCAATCACAAGTAATCCCGTCCCATCTCCATCCAAGCCTTTCAGAATGGTTATATCACCACGTTCTTCGGCCTTTTCCCCTTCAATTTCGCGGTAAGAGACAACACAAATTGTATCCACTAATCGGATATCTAATTCACGGGCAATGATGGCTGCAGGTGCAAGACCGCCCCTGGTTATGGCCGCAATACGATCAAAAGGGCTAAGTTCCATAAGTCGCCAGGCAAGTGCGCGAGCGTCACGGTGCAATTCATCCCATGAAATTGGGAAATACCGCTGAGACATTTTTAGCTCCGACTATTCAACAAGTCGAAGCTATCTCTGGCTATTCAAATGAGCAAGCATGCAGCTTTTTTGTTTTATAAAATTACTGCCGATTGCAGAGGCAGGCTTCAACGCGGCGTGATGGTTTTTTTATGTAATCTAATTTTTAGGATGCCCCCATCCGCCAGCTCCTGGTGAGTCCATCAACACAGCTCCCCCATCCGCTATGATCCTGTCTCCGGTTTTACCTGGAAGGGGAGCTTCATTGGACTGCTGATCGAGCATTGCAAAACGACCTCTGCCGCCGTTTTCGCCGCCAGCGAGTCCCCAGGGTGGATTACGGAACCTTTCGCCTACGCCATTAAAAACACATCGATGGCCGATAGGTTTTACAATTCGTCTTATCCCTCGACCTCCAGGGTGCTTACCTTTCCCGCCTGAATTGGGTGCGAGTCCATATTCTAGAACCATGAGTGGATATTCATTTTCTATGGCTTCAACTGGCAGATTGGATGTATTGGTGATGCCCGTTTGCACGCCGTCCTTACCTGGTTTTGTTGGTCGCCCGCCAGCGCCACCGCCGATTGTTTCTAAATAGACGTAAGGTTGTCCTGATCGGGGATCGATGCCTGAGAAAACCGCCATCGTATTAGCTCCGTTTGGTGCGGCTGGTACAAGGTTTGGTAAAGCTGGAGCGAGGGCTCCCATAACAACATCGATTACCCTCTGGCATGTATGAGCGCGACCAGCAACTGATGCTGGAAAGACTGCACTCGCAACTGTACCTTCCGGGACTATTACATCAACACAATCAATTACGGCCTGAGTATTTGGTGCTTCAGGATCAAGTAGAGATTTGATTGCAAAAATGACGGCTGATTGAGTGGCGTTCAGAGTCATATTGATGTTGCCAGCTGTTTGCGGCGCTGTTCCAGTAAAATCAAAAGTAAGCTTTCCAGCTTTTGCCTCAATGCGAACTTTTAAGACCACGTCAGTAGTTTCGACACCATCGTCATCCATGAAGTCTTCAAATTGATAAACGCCGTCGGGCACTTCTTTAAGGGCAAGCGCCATGCGGTTAGCAGAGCGGGCGAGTAACTGCTGGAAGCCCTCTCGCAAGAGCTTGGCACCGTATCGACGTCCTAACTCATTGAGACGACGAACACCTAGTTTAGCAGCTGCTATTTGGGCGTAATAATCACCACGGCGCTCCTGAGGCGCTCGGGCATTTAAGAGAAAAATATCCAGAATTTCTTGGTTTATTTCATCGTGCCGAGCAATCCTGGTTACCGGGATCCTAAGACCTTCCTGATAAATTTCAGTCATGCCCCCAGACATGGACCCTGCTGCCATCCCACCAATATCAGCGTGGTGGGCTATGTTACAGACATAGCCAACGAGCTCACCGTCTATGAAAACTGGGGCAGCAAAGTTAACGTCGGGCAGATGGGTGCCGCCAGCGGTATGGGGGTCATTAGCAACGAAAATGTCACCCTCGTGAATATCGGATTTATATTTTTCAAGCAGGCAGCGCATCAATCCACTCATGGATGCAACATGGATTGGTAAGCTCATATCAGCTTGTGCAATCAACTCACCATTTGCACTCATGATTGCGGTCGAATGGTCGTGCCGTTCTTTTATGTTCGTTGAATAACTAGCCTTCATTAGAGCTACAAAACACTCGTCATTGATCGATTTTAGAGCATTGGAGAGAATTTCTAAGCCGATCGCATCAAGCTCTCGCATCGTTCATTCTCCATTCAGCTGGATTAGAATGGAGCCTTCAGCCAGAACTTCGACCTTATCTCCAGGAAATATCGGTGTTGTGGCGTCTAGCTGATCTATAATTGCGGGCCCTTTAAACCGAACGCCGGGACGTAGTTTTTCACGACGATAAACAGGTGTTTCGATGGCTTCAGAGTTATCGAACCAAACAGGACGCGTTTTTTCAGGCAAGGGTAAGCGGGCGTTCTGTTCATACTCTAATTTCATAGATGGATCATAAAGCCGTCCACGTGCTGTCATTCGGAAGTTTATGATTTCAACGGGCGCGTTTTTATCGTGAAAGCCGTAGGCGCGATCATGAGCGGCGAAAAACAGAGTGACGAGGGTTTTGGCGTCGGGGAGGTCGTCAGAGGTAAGATTAGGCCCCGATGCCGCTGGGACAATTAGCTCAAAGTTCTGACCAACATAGCGTAGATCTAAAGACAATTGCATAGATCTGCCCCCTTCTGGGAGGCGCTCAGCCTTAAACCAGGAATGGGCCCTCTCTGTAAGTTCAGAGATAGTTTTGACTGCCTCTGACATTGCTCCTTCTGTCAGAGGTAGACGTACGCTCGCTACAAAGTCTTCTTTCTGGTCCGACACGAGCAAGCCCTGCGCACAGACAATCCCTGGCGCGGGCGGGACTAAAACTTCGGACATGCCAAGCTCTGCCGCCACATCTCTTGCATGTAACGGTCCAGCGCCACCGAACGCCATTAGAGTGAAATCGCGGGGGTCGTGCCCTCGCTCAACCGACATTCGACGCACTGATCGGCTCATATTGGAAACAGCTATTGCCAGTATTCCGAGGGATGCTTCTTCCAAAGAAACGCCGATACGGTCTGCAATTGATTGTACAGCAGAGATTGCTGACTCTCTATTTAAAGGCAGGGTGCCATCCAATAGGCCTGCTTCTGACAATCGGCCTAAGACGAGATTGGCATCAGTTACCGTTGGTTCCGTACCACCTTGCCCATAGCAGGCTGGACCTGGCACAGCGCCGGCGCTGATTGGACCTACTTTCAATAGTCCATCGCGCTCAAACCAGGCGATAGAGCCACCTCCAGCGCCGACGGTATCGATGTCTACCATCGCGAGCCGAATAGGAAAGCCGGCAACATCCCGTTGAAAGGTAATTTCGGTGTCGCCATCAGTAATCAAGGCCACATCAGCCGATGTTCCTCCCATGTCCAGGGTAATAACGAATGGACGTTCGGCATCACGTGCAATGTGCGCAGCTCCAACTGCCCCAGCAGCGGGACCAGACAACGCGGTGCGAACTGGAAATGCAGCTGTCCTTTCTGCAGACATTAAGCCACCTGAAGACTGGTTGATCCCCAGAGTTGCGGAACCGACGCTATTGGTTAACCCTTTGGCCAGCTGCTCCACATAACTAGCCAACAAGGGCTGAAGATAGGCATTTATCGCGGTTGTTTGGAACCTTTCATATTCCCGAAACTCAGGCTGCACATCGGATGCAAGTGATATGCGCATGTTTGGTTTCAAGGTAAGGATCGCGTCCCGTAATTTTCTCTCATGCGTAGGGTTGAGGTATGCAAATAAAAAGCAGATGGCCACTGCTTCTGCGCCGCTATTCACGACTTCTTGAGCCACTTTTGTCGCTTCCGCGTCGGTGAGAGGGGTAACCACCTCTCCTTGCCAATTTAACCTTTCAGCAACCTCAAACCGCATTGTTTCACTGGCGAGAGGCGCAGGCTTATCGAGATTGAGATCGTACATGTGAGGCCGCACTTGGCGACCTATCTCAAGCAAATCCTTAAAGCCCTTGGTTGCAACTGCAGCGATGGGTGCACCTTTTCTTTGAATAAGTGCATTAGTAGCTACAGTAGTCCCATGAGCAATCCTCTCGACCTCGGTCAGATGCAGGTCATGTGCCTGTTCCATTTCCTCCAGGCCCTTAAGGATTGCCTCGCCAGGGTCATGAGGGGTTGAAGGGCGCTTAAATACAATTTCTTTACCTGTGGCCTCATTGCGCGCGTGGAAATCGGTAAAAGTGCCTCCCACATCGACACCAATCGTCCAAGTCATTGTGATATAGGCCTTGGTTTTCGGAACAGTGCAAAGATCGCAATAAGAAACATAATAATAGCGGCTATTATGGCATAGGTTCTTTGGTCCTTGAGGTCATTCATTTCAGCTTCAAGCGAAGCCTTAGCTTGAGCCTCCGCGTTGGCCGCTACCTTTTTTGCAATATCCAGCTCTTGGGTAAGTGCATTTATCTGGTTTTCAAGGATAATTTGGGCATTTCCACCACTATTATTGTTTGATTGAGCCGTTGAACCGGGTCCAGCGCCTTTTATTTCAGATAGCTGAGCAGTTGAGGGAAGAATTAGCAGCAATATGACCAAAAGCATTCTTGTACCTATCACTCCACCACCTCCATCCATGTGCTCTTTTTCATCATATGTTTCTTGGGCTTTTTAAGATCCCCGAGGGGTCGAAGAGTATTCCAAATTTTTGGCTCGGCGGGAGATCTTAGACGTTCGTCATTCAAGTGCATTTGCTAGGACTTCAATTGCATGCACAGCATATCGTCCTGACCCATCTTGGATTTGGTGGCGACAGCTCGTGCCGTCAGCAACAATGACAGTTTCTTGATCTGCCGTCCTAATTGCAGGAAGTAGGCTAATTTCTGCCATTGCTATCGAGACCGAAAGAGTTTTTTTCTGATAGCCAAATGACCCTGCCATGCCACAACAAGAACTTTCCACCATCGAAACCTCGGCGTTAGGAATTAATTTCAGTGCCGAAAGTGTTGTCTCTGCGACGCCGAAGGCTTTCTGGTGGCAGTGACCATGGACCAGTATTTTTCTTGGCCCATTCTTGAGTTTAGATCTGAACTCGTCTGTTGCCTTCGCAACAAGAAACTCATCGATTAAAAAAGACGAGTCCGATAAAGCCTGAGCTCTTTTGTCTAGACGTAGAGCCTCGAATTCATCTTTGAATGTAAAGAGACAAGCGGGCTCGAGACCAAGCACTGGAGCGCCAATTTTTAAATATGGTTCCATAAGATCAAGAGTGCGAAGGGCTTCCTCTTTTGCATCGTCGATCATACCACTTGCCAGGAAAGTTCTACCGCAACATGGCCCCCTGCCATCAGTGCCGCGAACAACGTGCGGGCGAAAGCCAGCCGCTTCTAATACGCGGATCGCAGCCCGAGGCTTCTCTGGTTCAAACCATGTAGTAAATGTATCGGCGAAGAGGACAACATCCTTTCCGTCACCTACCGGCTGACCTCCGACCTGTTCGACGAATGGTTTTGCCGACCAAACAGGCAATTTTCGTTGGGCTGCGAGTCCTGTCGTCTTTTCAGATAGCCAAGCAAATCCCGGTATTTTATCGCGCAGGTTTAAAAGTATTCTAATCTTTGAAAGGTTGGATGCTGCACGCGGCAGGAAAGCTGTTACTCGCTCTCCTAAGGCCGTTTTCTTTCCGCGCTTAAGCTCCTGATGTGCTACCTCAATCTTCATGCGCGCCATATCAACGCCTGTAGGGCATTCGCGCCGACACCCCTTGCATCCAACGCAGAGCTGCATCGCTTCTGCCATCGCGTCGGAAGCTGCATCAGCTGCTCCTAACTGGCCCGAGAGAGCAAGTCTCAACGTATTTGCTCGTCCTCGCGTTACGTGGGTTTCATTGCGGGTTGCCTTGAAGCTAGGGCACATAACGCCAGCTTGGAGAGAACGGCAGGTGCCGTTGTTGTTACACATCTCCGTAGCGCCAAGAAAACCACCCCATGCAGACCAATCTAGGCCAGGTTCAAATGGCCTAGGACCATACCCAGGTTTGAACCGCATTAAGCCGCGATCATCTAACTTAGGTGGGTGAACTATATTGCCTGGGTTAAAGCGGTTTTCAGGATCAAATTTGTCCTTAATCTCCTCAAATGCGCGAGCCAGCCTAGAACCCTGCATAGTCTCAATGAATTCTGAACGAACTTTTCCATCACCGTGTTCGCCGGAATGAGAGCCCTCATATTCAGCTACAATCGCGAATGCTTCTTCCGCTATGGCTCTTAGCTTTTTTGCACCCTCTGCCGTTTTCATGTTGAGGATCGGACGTACATGCAGAAGTCCAACGCTTGCGTGAGCATACCAGGTGCCACTCGACCCATGACGATTAAAGAGTTCTGTCAGACGGTCTGTGAAATCTGCTAAATGCTCCAACGGGATGGCGCAGTCCTCAATTACCGACACCGGTTTGGCATCACCGGTCATAGCCATCACTATATTCAACCCTGCTTCTCTTACTCCCCAGACCCGCCTTTGAATGCCAGGATCGGTCACCTTTACTACCGCATCCGGCCAACCAATATCAGCCATTAGAGTTTCAAGGTCTTGGAGGCGAGGTAACAGCTCGGTCTCAGTTTGCCCTGAAAATTCTACTATGAGGAGCGCCTGCGGTTCTCCTGGAGACATAATTTTTGCAATATCGGCGAACGCTGGCATTGCTCGAGAACGTTCTATTATCGTCCGATCAACGAGTTCCACTGCGTCAGGTTTTAGCGTGACTAGGTGCCGAGTTGCTTCCATCGCTGCGCGGAAAGTAGGGAATTGGCAAATACCAATGACTTTCCTTGGCGCCAGAGGCTGAAGCTTCAGTTCAATCTCACTGAAGAAGCCAAGTGTACCCTCAGAGCCTACTAGGATATCGGCCATATTGAAGCCACCGGACCCCGGTGGTGGGATGCGGTGAAGATTGTAGCCAGCAACATGCCTCAGCACCTTAGGCACTCGCTTTTCTATTTCTTCTCTCTCGCGGCTGGCCAATCTCTGGAGGAAGCAGCCAATTTCATCCTCTGCGTCGCCGTCGATCCATCCAAAGTGCTGGGTAGATCCGTCCGCAAGTATTGCATCTAAACTTAAAACATTGTCCGCCATGATGCCGTAGCGGATTGAGCGGGCGCCCGAAGAGTTATTGGCGGTCATACCTCCAATGGTGCATCGACTTGCTGTCGAAGGGTCAACTGGAAAGAACAGCTTTTCCCTAGCGAGCTGTGAGTTTAACTCGGCCAGTACAACACCCGGCGCAACCTTGGCAGTTTTGGTTTCTTTATTAACATCTAGAATCGAATTCATGTGGGTCGACGTATCGAGCACGATCGCTTCAGCTACTGTCTGCCCACACTGGCTAGTGCCACCTCCACGGGGCAGCACAGGCAAACCTTCCTCTGTTGCAATTTTTAATACAGCCTCAACATCCGTAATTGACTTTGGGCGCACTATGCCAATTGGCTCTACTTGATAGATAGAGGCGTCCGTTGAGTAGCGCCCACGAGTGGGTGCATCGAAGAACACATCACCTTCAATGGAGCGCGCTAGCCGGTTGGCGAGCTTCGGGTCACCAACACGCCTTCCAGTTATGAGAGTTTCTGATGAGTGGCGAAAACCGTCAGGCATTAATCCACCAAAAATTCAAGGTTTTGGCAGTTTCGGACTGAACCATCCCGAATGCGCTGAGCTGCAGTCGCCACGGCTTTGAAGCGTAAATCGCGAAGACCTGGTGGACTATAAAAAGCAGCATGGGGGGTAATCATTAAACGTCCCTGAAGCCATTCTTCTTTGGCCATATAGGCTTTTATTAAAGGATGATCGGTATTTGCAGGCTCCTCAGGTAAAACGTCTAAGCCAGCTCCTGATGGAGTTCCAGATTTTAAAGCCTCATACATGGCATCCAGGTCGATGATTGGACCTCGCGCTGTGTTGATTACAACTGCTTTTTCTTTCATCCGACTTAGTAGGTTTCGATTAATTGCTCCCCGCGTACCCTCATTGAGAGGGGAATGAATAGAGACAGTGTCGGATATCTCGAAAAGTTCCTCAGCTGATTTCAGTCGCTTATACCCGGTTGCCAATTCGTAACCATCTGGTTGAAAGGGATCATAAAAGACAACATTCATGTCAAAACCGGCAGCTCGCCTTGCAGCCGCGAGGCCAATGCGTCCCATGCCAAACACACCAAAAGTTCTGCCTTTCAATCGGTCAACGCAGGGACTGTCCACATAGCGCCAAAGGCCTTTAGGGTCTGATCGCATCCTTTCCTCATAGCGATCAAGGCCGCGGCGAAGTGCAAGCATAAGTCCGATGGCATGGTCTGCTACCTCTGTTGTGCCGTAGTCGGGCACTGTGCAAACGGCAATGCTACGTTCACCAAGGACCTTTAGGTCTAAGCCATCAAATCCCACTCCACCGCGCACTACAATGCGGGCTTTTTGTAACTTCGCCAAATTGGCCATTACGACCTTTGCGCCACGATAAGTTACAATCCCATCAGCCCTTGCCCATGCTTCATCCGTAACCTCTTCGGGGGCAGAAAAAGCCTCTATCTCAATATCCGGTCCTGCAGCTTCCTGCTCTAATCCATCATCAGATATATGTCTGTCCGTTATGAGAATTCGCATGGAAAAGATTGCCTTCTGCCTATGTTATTTTTCACAGCGAATGTGCCGTGACGTGGTCATGGTGTCTAGTCTCAGAGCGCGCTGTCGACCATTTCATCCAGACAACTAATAAAAATTGAGGTCTAATTTCAATCAGATCCGATTAAAGAGAAACAATTAGATATTAATTGGCGGAGAAGAATCGGTTTTCTGGTATAGGGACACCCAGGTTTTCTCTTAAAGTTTTTCCCTCATACTCTGTTCGGAACCGCCCGCGACGTTGGAGTTCTGGCACAACTTTTTCGCAGACATCATCAAGACCTGCGGGAAGGTAGGGCATCATGATGTTGAAGCCATCGGATGCTTCCTGATCGATCCAGGCTTCCATTTCATCGGCAATGCTTTGAGGTGTGCCAACAAACGCGTTGCCAGCATAACCTCCAAAACGACCAGCGAGTTGACGAACCGTCAAATTTTCAGCGTTTGCTAGGCGCTTTACCCGCTCTTGTCCACTCTTTGAGGCTTCAGTCTCAGGAACATCGGGTAATGGCGAGTCCGGATCAAATTGCGAAGCATCATGACCAAGTGCGATGGAAAGTGAGGCAATGCCGCTGTCATAATGAACCAGACTGTCTAGGAGATCTCGTTTTTCACGTGCCTCTGACTCTGTTTCTCCTACAATAACAAGGGCTCCGGGAAGTATTTTCACATGATCTGGATTGCGGCCTGCATTTACGGCTCTTGATTTGATGTCTTGGAAATATTCTTGTGCGTCGGGGATATTGCGGGCAGATGAAAATACCATTTCCGCGGTCTCAGCTGCTAATTGTCGTCCAGCGTCTGATGCTCCTGCTTGGACAATTAGCGGCCAACCTTGAACAGGTCGGGCAATATTTAACGGTCCGCGTACTTTCAGGTATTTACCTTCGTGATTGAGGACCCGAAGACGGTCAGGATCAAAATAAATGCCGCTTTTGACATCCCGTACAAAAGCGTCATCGGCCCAGCTGTCCCAAAGGCCGGTCACCACGTCGAAGAACTCTCGAGCACGAGCGTAACGCTCGGCATGGGGCATCTGATCGTCCATCCCAAAATTTTTTGCTGCATCGGGGTTAGACGTAGTGACGATATTCCATCCAGCTCGGCCATTTGAAATATGATCTAGCGATGCAAATCTGCGAGCTATTAGATAGGGGCTTTCGAACGTTGTTGAAGCAGTTGCTATCAGTCCAAGACGTTCCGTGACCATCGCGAGCGCAGGTAGAAGGGTCAAAGGGTCGAAAGACGTAACAGTAGCTGAGCGCTTTAAAGCCTCCATGGGCATATTCAAAACTGCTAGGTGATCGGCCATGAAGAAGGCATCAAACTTTGCAGCCTCAAGCTTCTGGGCGAGTGAAACGATGGTCTTAAGATTAAAGTTTGCGTCGGGTGAGCCACCTGGAAAACGCCATGCAGCTGTGTGTATGGAAACTGGTCGCATGAATGCGCCAAGACATAACTGCTTCTTTTTCATCAACCTACTTTGCCGCCTTGATTGCTGACCAAACCTTTTCTGGGGTTGCTGGCATGTCTATTGGAGCTACACCAGCATATGCGAGAGCATCGGCAACAGCATTCATTACGGTTTGTGATGCAGCAATGGCTCCAGCCTGACCAGAGCCCTTAACGCCCAGTGGATTAGCCTCGGTCATACTGGCCTCGAAGTGAACCTCTAAATTGGGCAGGTCGTTTGCATAGGGCGCTGCATAGTCCATCAAAGTTGCTGTAAGACATTGGCCATTCTGGTCATAGACAATTTGTTCTCGGAGGGCCTGGCCAATGCCTTGAGCAAGGCCTCCCTGAACTTGTCCCTCCGTTAGTTGGCGGTCGAGCAGCTTTCCATAATCGTCGATAGCTTTGTAGGAAAGTAATTCGACCACACCGGTTTCTGGGTCAATTTCAACCTCAGCTGCATGACATCCAGCAGGCCAAGTTATGGGGGCATTATCCCAATGCCATGAGCTGTCTAAACCTGACTCAAACCCGAATTCAGGTTGGCGTGCAGCCGAGGCAACATCAAATAATGATACCGCACGTCCATCCGCAGCAATGAAATCGCCGCTGCGAAAGACAACAGTTTCAGTGTTGGACTGTAATAGCCTAGCCGCCACCGCCCGGCCTTTTTGTAGAGCTGACTCAATCGAATGATAAATAGCTGTCCCACCCATATGCATAGAGCGCGCGCCACCGTGACCATTACCCATTGCTGTCTCGCGCGTGTCGGCCTGTAAATATCTTACCTCATCAATCGAAATGCCCAGACGCTCTGCTGCAAGACGGGTGAATGTTGTTTCATGGCCTTGGCCATTAGACTCTGTGCCTACTCTTACTTCGAACATTCCATCATCTGAGAATCTCAGTTCGGCAGCTTCTGACGGAGCACCTCGCGCACTCTCAAGAAAACAAGCAAAGCCTTGGCCTCGAAGTTTACCCTTTGCGGCACTTTGCCGGCGCCTTTCTTCAAAGCCACCTCGGTCCGCTAAATCCACGGCTTCTAGAATATTTTCTGCAAATCGGCCTGTGTCGATCTCAAAGCCAAGTGGCGTCTTATATGGAAAAGTTTGAATCGCATTTTTAAGCCGCAATTTTATTGGATCGAAACCAAATTGACGGGCGGCCTCATCAACTAAACGCTCCATCATGTAATTGCCTTCCGGCTTTCCTGCCCCCCGATAAGCATCGACAGGAGCCGTGTTGGTGAAGACGGCTCGTGCCTTCATCCCTACAGCCGGAATGTCATAAATTCCGTGAATTGATCGGGTAACAGATACTGTGCCGCTACCTGGTGCGCCAGTTGACAAATGCCCCCCAATATCGGCCGTGAGTTCTGCAGTAAGTCCAGTAAAACGTCCTTCAGCGTCGAGCCCGAGCCGGGCGAAGGTCTTGACCGCACGACCATGGGCGCCACTCGTAACATCTTCACTTCGATCGCCAACCCATCCAACTGGGATGCCTAAAATTTTAGCGCCAGCCAACACCATCGCCCACTCGGGATAGACAAAGTTCTTTGCCCCAAATCCACCGCCTACGTCCTCTGCTTTAACGTGGAGTTTATCGCCCGGAATATTGAAGACTGAGAGAAGGCCATTTTTTATTGTGTGAACACCTTGGGCAGACGCAGTCAAAAGAAAATTGCCTGTACTTTCGTCGTATTCTCCAATTGCAGCCCTAACTTCCAGAGGAAGGGCCGACACACGATGGTTATCGCAGGTGAATTCAAGAATATGTGTTGAACAAGCAATATTGGCTTCTGCCTTTTCCCACTCGCCAGCTTTAAAAATAGCGCAAATATTGCCTGGAGCTTCTTCCCAAATTTGAGTGGCATTTTCTGCTAGCGCAGCCTCAGGGGTAACGACAGCAGGAAGCGGGGAGTATTCCACTTTTATAGCTTCTGCGGCATCAATCGCCATTGCACGGGTTTTGGCCACAACAAATGCAACTGGCTCGCCTTGGTGCCGTACACGTTTTCTAGCGATTACAGGACGTGGAGGCCTTACAAGTGGAGGGTCACTTGGGATTTGGGAGGTGTTCTGCAGGTCGCCAAAACCAGCATCGGTCCATTCTGTCCCTGTCATCGCCAGTAAAACGCCGGCAAAGTCCCTAACATGGTCGACCTCAACCGAAATGATATCCGCATGCGCGTGCGGCGAACGCACCACAACAAGCTGCGCCATGCCTGGTCTGCGCAGGTTAGCGGTATACCGACCCTGGCCCGTGATGAAGCGATGGTCTTCAAGCCGGCCGTGGCCGGGCGCAGGATGGGGCATGGCTTTATCCTTCGTGTCGGCAGGGAGATCATATAGAGGATGAAACTTTATGCGAGCCGTCCTCTTATGTACGGGCTAAAAAATTCAATTTTTTTGCTAACCGTTTTCGAGGATTTGAGCCGGAATTTCGCGCAACATTCGCATCAAAAATTGCACTGCTCGTTTTATAGTCAAATTCGTTGGACTGATGGTGTTCCGAACAAACCATTGGGTCGGATTGCTAGGGTCACAAAAATTAAGACTGCTGCAACAAGCGCACCAGAGCCCGTTCCTATTACTGGATCAAGATAACCTGCAGCCATATTCTCTGAGACGCCAATTATCATTGCGGCGACCATGGTGCCTGCAAAACTGGTTAGGCCACCTATCACGACCACCGGTAATACTTTTGCGAGTACTAACGTCATAGAAAAGCCACCTAAACCATCTATGCTCCAGAGAACTCCGCCAGCGACAGCTGCTGCTGCGGAAAGGGCCCACGCCAACGACAGATAATATATGGAAGGGATGCCGACTGTTGCCGCTGCAGCAATATCATCTGCAATTGCTCGTAGCGCGATCCCTGCTCGTGAAAACTGAAAGAAGGTCCAAAGGCCGGCAATTATTGCAATTGCTGCTGTGCTTGCTAGCAATCGGGAAGGTGGAAGAGGAATATCTCCCCACCAGAGTAGAGCGTTTTCAAACGGCACGGGGATTTCGCTAGGAAGTCCTGTTAAGGTCCATGCAGATCCCGCACGCATCAGAACACCGAGTGCAAGCGTGGCCATCACCAGTGAGGTGACAGGCCTATTGGAAAGTCGTTCAACAACCAGCTTGTTAAATAAGATGGCTAGGCCTGAAAGGGCAGCCAGTGCGCCTGGGATTGCAAGAAGAAGGGGAAGTCCAAGCGTTGAAGTGCCTATACCTGTGAGCTTAGCTCCGAGGTTTACCCAAGCCCCTAAAGAAAAGTTTAAGACAGATGAAGCGCGATAAAGGACGACAAACGCGACCCCAACCAACGCATAAACAGGGCCTGATAGAAGTCCGCTTACAAGGAGATGAAGAAAATACTCCAATGCGATACCTCTGCTTTAAAGCCCTTTAGTGAGCCCTACTAAATGGGCAGCTAGAGATTCGGATAAACCCTTGAGGTCATACCCACCCTCAAGGAAGGCAACAACCTTGCCTGAGGCATGAGTATTGGCGAGTTCTACGATCTTGTCAGTTATCCATCCAAAGTCTGACGCCTCTGCCTCGATATTCCCAAGAGGGTCACGAACATGAGCATCAAAGCCAGCAGACACTAGGATCAGCTCCGGCCGGAATTCGTCTACAGCGGGAAACAGTTCGTTATCCCAGGCTGAGCACAAATCTTTTCCATTATCTCCTGGGGCCAGTGGCTTGTTCCAAATATTTCCAGCACCGCGCTCGGAAACAGCTCCTGTCCCTGGGAAAAGTGGCATTTGGTGGGAGGAAGCAAAGAGAACGTTGGGTTGGTCCCAAAAAATTGCTTGGGTCCCGTTTCCATGATGTACATCGAAATCAAGAATTGCCACCCGCTTAATATTATATGTTGCTAGGGCATAGTGGGCTGCTATGGCTATAGAGTTGAAAAAACAAAAACCCATTGCCCGATTGGTTTCGGCATGATGGCCTGGAGGGCGAGCAAGAACAAAAGCCCGGGTGATATCGTTAGCGAAAACGGCATCCAAGGCGTCAACGCCCGCACCCACTGCTTTTAAAATTGCTTCGGTTGAGCCAGGTCCAATGGAAGTATCGCCATCCAGCATAATGATGGCATCTTTTCGTTCCGCCCCAAGGATTAGGTCGACGTAGTCCTTAGTGTGGGCCAACTCGATAGTTTCTCGTTTGGCCAATCGTGCGGTTCGGCGAGGTAGGCTGGCGAAGTCAGGTTCTGAAAGGCGTCGTGCAGCAGCTTCAAAGCGAGCTGGGCGTTCTGGATGGCCTGGTGTTGGGTTATGCCCCAAGGAGGCCTCGTCGAGGTATATAGCAAAGCTCATGCGGCTTTATCTCAATATTAAGATGGAGTTACAAAGGATAAATTCGAGAGTGATGCTCCCCACCGATAATTAAGGAGATGGTGATTTTGATTACTAACCTCCATCTTGTTTTAAGATTTTTCGGCGGCGATTTGTGCCACTGTTGTGATCAGGACAGACAAAGCTAGGAGAGCGGCAACAGCTGGGAAAACCCAGAGATCAAGGCCGGCGTCGACTAGTGCTCCAAATACTACCCCTGCGAGCCCCGAACCAACCGAGAGACCAACAAAGACAAAACCAAAAACTCGGCCGCTTCCCCCAGCGGGCGTGATTGCCCTCACCATCAGGTCTCTGGCAGGTAATACTGCGCCAAAACCAAAGCCTGCGGCTATAAAGATAGCAAAGAGCATTAATCCTGTGGGGGCCAAGCTGGCCGGTGTGAGCATCAGGGCTGCAGTTGTTAGAAGGCAGATAGCCGCTGTGAGGCCATGGCGGCCAAATTTTTCCGCTATGATCCCACCTATCAAAATTCCGCCAGCGACCGCAAATTGGTATGCAGATAGAACTTGGGCAGCAGTAACTTCATCTGCCAGGCCCATCTTCACCATAACTACCACCCCTTGGGAGCTAATGCCGCCAGTAGCTAATCCGTACGTAGCAAGGAAAAGAAAATAGAGAAGTACTGGTGCTGAAAATAAAACGGACTTTGGGGTTTTTGCGTCGGACGCGGTAGGCGTTCGGGACGAATTTTCGCCTGCAAGCGTCTCACCTTGGGCGATTATCAATATCGCTGCTGCAATGCCGAGAATACCAACAATAATAAAAGCTGTCCGCCAATCAAAAATGCCCGTCAAACTCAGCATGGCGACGGGTGCTACACCACCTCCAAAAAATCCAGAAAATGTATGCAGTGAATATGCCCGCCCGAGGCGCTTTTCAGAGACCTTTGCTGCAATTATTGCATAATCAACTGGATGAAAGACTGCATTACCCACTCCAGCGATAACAGCTAGTGCAGCAAATTGCCAAAAATTCTCTGATAGACCGATCAGCCCAATTGCGGTGGCATTTACAGCAAGTCCTACCGCTAGCATTTTCCGCGCATCAATCTTGTCCAGGGCTACTCCAATAGGTGCCTGGAGGATGCCTCCAATCCAGGCATACCCAGTTAAAGCACCTCCCAGTAGCGCAAACCCAACATCAAATTCCCTGGCGAATAAGGGCAGCATCGGTGGCAGACAAAGAATGTAAAAATGGCTCAAAAAATGCCCAACACCTATGAGCGACAATACACGGATTTCGCTGGCTGGAACATCGGTGGCTATGGCCATTCTCAAAGTCCTTATTTGACTGATTTGAAATTTCAGCCGCCGTTTTTAGAAGTTACTTGGGCACTTCAATCAAAGCATCAAATAGTAAATTTTTTCGATCAATTTGAATTATGACTGCAACTCCTGTTGCGTCATAGGGCCTAGCCCTGCGATCATCTCAAAAAAGCGTCATGGGAGGCGGATAGATGAAATTCGGATTGTTCTACGAACATCAAAACCCCAAGCCATGGGATGAGGGCTCGGAACACAGGGTTTTCATGGAAAGCCTGGATCAAATCGAGTTAGCTGACCAGGTTGGTATTGATCATGTTTGGGAGGTGGAGCATCACTTTCTTGAAGAATACTCCCACTCTGCTGCACCTGAACTTTTCCTAGCTGCCGCTTCTCAACGCACAAAACAGATCCGCCTTGGTCACGGTATCAAATTGACGGCGCCAAACTACAATCATCCTGCCCGAGTTGCTGAAGCACTTGCAACGCTGGATCATCTCTCAAATGGCAGAGCCGAATGGGGGACTGGCGAGTCGGCCACTTTGATTGAGATGGAAGGATTTAATATTCCTCCCGACGAAAAAGGTGACATGTGGCGTGAGGGGGCGGAGCAGGCCGCAAATATGATGGCAATGACCCCCTATCCAGGTTTCAAGGGAAAATACTTTTCGATGCCCACACGGAATGTCATCCCGAAGCCTATGCAGAAACCGCATCCGCCGATGTGGCTTGCTTGCTCGCGCAGAGACAGCATTCTTCGCGCGGCGCGGCTCGGTATGGGAGCGCTCATTTTTGGATTTGTGGAACCTGAGCAGGCTCAGGCTTGGATTAAAGAGTATTACGACACGATTAAATCTGAGGAATGCAAACCGCTGGGCTGGACAGTAAACCCAAACATTGCGGCAGTGTCTGGTTTTTCATTACACAAGGACGAAGAGGAGGCAGTTTCGCGAGGTCTCGCGGGTTTCCGGTATTTTGGATACAGCCTTGCGTACTTCACTAATTTCGGTGCTCATAGGCCAGGCGTTTCAAATCTTGGCGCCCAATTTGATGAAGTTTTTAACAAGCTAGAAGACAATGCTGGCCGCGGGGGGATTGGCACGCCGGATCAAGTTCGGGCGCATTTAAAGCGTTATGAGGATGTAGGCCTCGACCAAATGATTTTCGTTCAACAAGTTGGTCGAAACAGCCACGATCATATCTGCGATGCTCTGCGTCTTTTTGGTGAAACCCTTTTGCCAGAATTTAAGGAAAGAGAACTCGCGCGCCAGAAGAAGAAAATGGCAGAGTTAAAGCCTTACATAGAGGCAGCATTAGAGCGAAAAGATAGGATGGAACCAATCAAAGCAGAGGATATTCCTATCATTACGTCAGCTGGAAGGCGACGGGAGGAGCAGGGTGTTAGAGACACAACCGGTGGTGCCTTTGTTGACAAAACGCGAGGTGGCGCCATTCCAATACCTCACATGGACCCCAGAAGGGTGATGGATAGAAGGTAATGTTGATTGGTATTGCGGGAGGTTCTGGCTTCGTTGGGCTAGCTGTAGCAGAGGCACTTTTGCAACAAGGTGCTCATGTGCTTCTTGTTGATATAAAGCAGCCACCCGAGGCAGCGCTGCGCTTTCTTGGGGAGCATAGTGGCCTGGGAGCCCTTGAGGTTCAGGTTGCTGATGTTACTGACCCTGGAGAAGCGTTACAGGCTCTAAAAGGTATTGATGCGTTAGTCTGCGCTGCTGCAGTCACTTCTGGAGAGGAGAGGGAAAGGGATCGGCCTATCGAGACTTTAGAGACCAACATTTTGGGCTTCACAAACCTTTTAAATGCAGCTCGGCATGCAGGTGCAAAACGTATAATCAATCTTTCTTCGGCGTCGGCCTACGGAATCTCTGCCTTTGAAGGTGATGGTGACATTACAGAAGATGGAACTTGGCCAAAACCTAACACCCTCTATGGTGTTTCTAAACTAGCGTCTGAAGGCATTGCAGCTCGCCTGGCAGAACTTTGGGCCGCCGATATTGTTAACGTAAGACTTTCAGCAGTGTATGGTCCCTGGGAGAGGGATACTGGGCGTCGTGATACGCTGTCGCCCCATCTCCAGGCCGCAACATTAATGTTTGCCGGTCAGGTTGCTGTTCTCCCGCGCAGATGCGCTAGAGACTGGACGGACAGCAGGAAAGTAGCCCAGGCCGTGGCAGCACTTTTAAGGGCTAAGGTGCTACGTCATAAACTTTATAATGTTTCGGCGGGGAAGAATTGGACGGTAGCAGATTGGTTAGATGCACTCGTAGCTCTTCGTCCCGAGATGTCTTGGCATCTTGCAGATGCAGATGAAGAATCAAACGTTGATTTGCATGGGCTTCATGACCGACGGCCAATTTCAAACGAGCGTTTTAGGAATGAGTTGGGATTGGATCTTTGGCTTGAGCCAGGGGCATCTGCCCAGTCATTCTTAGATTGGCGAAAGTCAACGCCTGGCTACTGGCAAGGATAAACTTGCTACCTATGAAATTTTTGCGCCAACGTAATTCTTTGCCATCATCAGGCCGAAAATTAAGATCTATTCGCTTTGTTTGGGAATTAGCTTGGAAATAAAACGAGGGCGCGGTTTTGAACGACGCGCCCTCGTAATTGTTCTCGTAAGTAGATCGAGAAGGTTTAGCTACACGCAGCTACGGCTCTCTTAGCCATCACGCCGACAAGGTGCGCACGGTACTCAGCACTTGCATGGATGTCAGCATTCAATCCGTTTGCTGACACTGACGAGTTCTCCAGCGCACCTGCTGAAAAGTTTGCTGTCAACGCAGCTTCCATTTCGCTCGCTCGGAAAACGCAAGGGCTTGCACCGGTGACCGCAACTCGAACACCACCAGCTGTTTTTGCTACGAAAACACCGACAATGGCATAGCGGGATGCTGGATTAGGAAACTTGATGTAAGAGGCGGTCTCGGGCACTTGAAAATCAACTCGAGTTATAACCTCCCCATCTTCAAGTGCGGTGTCAAACATTCCTGTAAAGAAGTCATCGCCAGCAATCGAGCGCTTGTTGGTGACAATGGTTGCACCGAGACCCAGGACAGCGGCTGGATAGTCCGCTGCTGGGTCATTATTGGCAATGGAACCTCCGATTGTACCACGATTGCGCACTGCTGGGTCGCCAATGCCGCTTGCTAGTTTTGCTAGCGCAGGAATAGCTGAGGCCACTTCCTTAGAATTGGCAACTGTGTCGTGAGTGGTCATCGCGCCAATAGAGACAACATTCCCCGCAACGGATATCCCAGATAGCCCAGCCTTGCTGAGATCAACGAGGTCGCTAGGCATGGCGAGCCGTTGCTTCATAGTTGGTAGCAGCGTCATGCCACCTGCAAGAAGTTTGCCCTCATCGGAGGCTGAGACCTTAGCTGCCGCATCATCCGCCGAGGAGGCAGTCTGATAATTGAAATTATACATCTTTTTTCCTCCTTGTGATCAGGCTCCGTTGAGCGCAGACCAAATTTTCGACGGTGTGGCTGGCATATCGATGGGTTTGGAAACACCGGCTGAACGCAGTGCATCTGTTACAGCATTCATAACAGCAGCAGGTGCAGCAATTGCTCCTGCCTCCCCGCAGCCCTTCACCCCAAGAGGATTGTGCGGGCAAGGGGTGACTTGCGTTTCCACTTTAAAATTCGGCAGATCATCAGCTCTCGGCATGCAGTAATCCATGTAGGATCCCGTCATAAGCTGACCATCGCCGTCATAGAGACAACCTTCCAGCAGTGCTTGTCCCACTCCCTGGGCAATGCCGCCGTGTACTTGTCCCTCAACGATCATTGGGTTGACGATGTTGCCAAAATCGTCGGCCGCAACAAAATTTACAATTTCTGTCCTGCCGGTGTCTGGATCTATTTCTACTTCACAAATGTGACATCCAGCTGGGAACGTGAAATTAGCGGGATCGTAGAACGCTTGCTCCTCAAGTCCTGGTTCCAACTCATCATGCGGGAAGTTATGGGGCACATAGGCGGTAAGCGCCACGTCACCAAATCCTACAGATTTATCTGTGCCTGCGACGGTAAATTGCCCGTCTTTAAATTCTACGTCATCCGCTGACGCTTCCATTAAATGAGCTGCAATTTTCTTCGCTTTGGCTTCAACCTTATCGAGTGCTTTTGCTAAAGCAGAACCGCCAACAGCAAGACTACGAGAGCCATAAGTGCCCATACCAAATTGGATCTTGTTGGTATCGCCGTGCACTACGTCTACATTATCAATAGGTACACCTAATCTTTCAGCAATCACTTGCGCAAAGGTGGTTTCATGACCTTGCCCATGGCTGTGTGTACCTGTGTAGAAGGTTACAGAGCCTGTCGGATGTACACGAACGGCGCCACTTTCATAAAGTCCAGCCCGGGCACCTAGCGAACCAACCACAGCGGATGGCGCTATACCGCAAGCCTCGATATATGCCGAAAAACCAATCCCGCGAAGTTTGCCCGCTGCCTTAGACGCTGCCTGCCTGGATTTAAAATTAGCGTAGTCCACCGCAGCCATCGCTTTATCGAGGGTTCCCGCATAATTCCCGCTGTCGTACTCCAGTGCTACTGGGGTTGGGTAAGGGAAAGCATCCGGCGCTATAAAATTCCGCTTTCTGAGTTCGGCGGGGTCAACGCCAATTTGACGAGCTGCCTCCTCAACGATGCGCTCGACCACGTAAGTTGCCTCCGGACGCCCTGCGCCACGATATGCGTCGACTGGAACAGTGTTAGTGAACCAGGCACGAACACCAGCATAGATTTTCGGCGTGGTGTACTGTCCTGCTAGGAGCGTTGCATATAGGTATGTTGGTACGCAGGGAGCGAAAGTGGAGAGGTAAGCCCCCATGTTCGCATCTGTAATCACTTTAAGAGCGTTGAATTTTCCATCTGCGTCTAAACCGAGCGTGACTGTTGTCTCATGGTCTCTGCCATGGGCATCAGTCATAAAGGCTTCAGAACGATCGCTTGTCCATTTTACGGGGCGTCTAAGCTTGGCAGCGGCCCAAGTTACCACTGCCTCTTCAGCATAATGGAAAATTTTCGAGCCAAATCCGCCGCCGACGTCCGGCGCTACCACCCGAAGCTTATGCTCAGGCAGTCCTAATACAAAAGCTCCCATTAATAGGCGTATTACGTGCGGATTCTGGCTTGTGGTGTAAAGAGTATGCTCGCCGGAGGCATGATCGAAATCTCCGATTGCTACCCTTGGTTCCATTGGGTTTGGAACTAATCGATTATTCACAAGGGATAGAGTTACTTGATGAGCTGAGGCTGCCAGCGCTGCGTCAATTTCAGCTTCATCGCCAAGCTCCCAATCATAACACTGGTTATTAGTGACATCGTCATGGACAGTTGCTACCGCACCCTTAGCTGATTTCATATTAGGGATTGCTGGTAATGGGGTGTAGGCAACCTCTAATGCTTCAGCACCGGCGCGAGCAGCGGTCCTGCTTTCAGCAATGACCACAGCGACAGCATCACCGACATGACGAACTTTTCCTTGAGCAAGGGCTGGGTGGGCAGGCTCTGCCATTGGTTCACCATTTTTAGAGTGGACCTGCCACCCGCATGGTAAGCCATTGACCCCTGCGTCAGCGAGGTCTTGACCGGTATAAACTGCGACAACACCTTCGACTGCCATTGCTGGACTTACGTTTATGCTGTCGACTCTAGCGTGGGCGTGAGGGCTTCTTAAAAAAGCTGCAAAAGCTTGCCCGGGTCTGTTGAGGTCGTCGGTGTAGGAGCCGCGCCCTGTGATGAACCGAAAGTCTTCTTTGCGCCTTACGGCGGCGCCTATGCCGTCATCTCTTGGCATTGTCTGATTTCCTCCCTTTGTGATCGCTCTTTTGGCTTTTCTTTTTTTAGCCGCTTTAGGACATTGCCCGCGCGCCAGCGATCACTGATTTGACGATGTTATGATAGCCCGTGCAGCGGCAAAGATTGCCCTCCAGGTAGTGGCGGACCTCCTTCTCCGAAGGGGCTGAATTCCGTTTTGCAAGCGCAACTGCACTCATGATCATTCCTGGTGTGCAGAAACCGCATTGGAGACCGTGGTTGTCACGGAAAGCTTCCTGCATTGGGTGCAGTTCATCGCCATTAGCGAGGCCTTCAATGGTAGTTATTTCTGCGCCATTGGCCTGAACGGCAAGCATTGTGCAGGATTTAACTGCCTCTCCATTTATATGAATGACACAGGCCCCACATTGACTGGTGTCACAACCCACATGGGTGCCGGTAAGCCTCTGATCCTCACGGATAAAATCGACGAGCAAAGTGCGTGCTTCTACTTCACCCAAAACTTTCTTGCCGTTGATAGTCATCGATACGCTCGGCATCGCAATCTCCCCAAATAAAACCTGAGCAGATTATGATTCTGCTTCAGCTAATGATGAAGCATCTAACGCCTGGGCCGAGAGGTCAACTAGGAAGGGATTGTCAAGACAAAACGTAAAGTAGTCCCACCAGGACAACCGCCAATCCGGAGAGCCAAATCCAAAGTGGAATGCCTTTGTTGCTTTCTGTCCCTTGATTGCCGGTCTGACCATCTTCGCCTTTTTCACTAGCCGATGGATCTTCTGATACCGAGGTTGCCACCTTTGAAGACTCATCGTCTTCAGCAGGTTGCTCATTAGAACCTTTTTCGTTCTCAGGCTTGGATAGCCCTGCTCGAGCTGTCGCAATCTTGGCAAAATTATCAAAAAATTCATCAGCAAGTTTGCGGGCAGCACCATCAATAAGGCGTGATCCAATTTGGGCTAATTTTCCACCCACGTTGGCTTCAACATTGTATTTTAGAAGAGTTCCACCATTTCCATCATCTTCTAGATTTACAAAGGCGCCCCCTTTAGCAAAACCAGCCGCTCCGCCAGAACCTTCGCCATGGATGCGGTAAGCGTTGGGAGGATCAATATCGGAAAGCTGCACTTTGCCAGCAAAGCGAGCACTAACCGGTCCTACTTTTGCTCTCACTTTTGCAGCAAACCCATCTTCCCCATCCTGGGTTAGCTCTTCACAGCCCGGGATTGCTTCCTTCAACACCGTTGGATCATTCAATGCATCCCAAACAACCTGCTTAGGCGCTTGAATTAGCGCTTCACCCTGCATTTCCATTGTTTACACCCTTGAATATCAGCACTGACAGATAGGCCCCAACGGGCACCATGGCTCAAAGGTTGGAGCATAGAGTTGCCGCTGAACTGTTTCAATGTTGGTTGATCGCTTATTAAATTCGGTTTTATGTTGACAGATCTTGGCGGCACGCAAGTGCTTAGGCATACTCTGGCCGCCGATTAGGATTCAAAGGTTAGAGAACGTGCAGCCGTCGAATTGCAGGGGATGATAATGAAATTGCGGATTTTAGGAGCGCTTGCAGCCCTAGCGGGTTTACTGACCGCAGCCCCCGCGTTGGCGGCGGGTGCGGGCGCGCCACATTTGGACGGTGGTCAGTTAGGACTGTTATGGGTAGTTCCTTTTGCTGGCATTCTGCTTTCGATCGCTGTCTTTCCCCTGGTTGCTCCAGACTTTTGGCACCATCATTTTGGAAAAATTTCGGCTTTTTGGGCAGCGGCTTTTCTAATTCCTTTCACAGTTGTTTTCGGCGCATCGATAGCGATTTTCGAAGTTATTCATGTTCTCCTCCTAGAATACATTCCTTTCATTATCTTGTTGCTGTCACTCTTCACCGTGGCCGGAGGCGTCCGTGTACGCGGACGATTAGTAGGAACGCCGATTCTTAATACTGGTTTCCTTTTAATTGGAACCGTATTGGCAAGTTGGATGGGTACAACCGGCGCAGCAATGCTGCTGATTCGACCTTTGATGCGTGCAAACGAAAAACGTAAATATCGTGTCCACACGATCGTTTTCTTTATTTTCTTGGTTGCAAACATTGGTGGGTCACTAACCCCTCTTGGAGATCCTCCGCTGTTTTTGGGGTTCCTCAAGGGGGTGGAATTCTTCTGGCCAACTACTCATATGTTTGCGCCGATGTTAATGCTTTCTGTAATACTTTTGGCACTTTATTTTGTCGTCGATTCAGCATTGGTGAAGAAAGAAGGGGGTATTCCCGAACCAGATCCCAGTGAAGCTCATGAGGCGATTGGCATAGATGGTAAGTTGAACTTTTTGCTTCTTGCCGGGATCGTTGCCGCTGTTCTTATGAGTGGAATTTGGAAGCCGCATCTTGAATTGGTAATTTACCACGTTCATTGGGAACTGCAGAATATCGCTAGAGACATTTTGTTGCTTTTGATTGCTTTCCTTTCGTGGAAAATCACGCCGATGGAGAACCGAACAGCAAACGGTTTTACGTGGTTTCCGATCATGGAAGTTGGGAAGCTCTTTATAGGTATTTTCCTGACGATTGTGCCAGCTATTGCAATTCTTAAGGCAGGCACCTCTGGCGCTCTCGGGGGAGTCGTCTCCATGGTGTCGACGCCGGAAGGTGAGCCGATAAACCAGATGTACTTTTGGTTGACCGGTATTCTATCAAGTTTCCTCGATAACGCCCCAACATATCTGGTGTTCTTTAATACTGCTGGCGGTGATCCGCAGATGTTGATGGGGCCGATGGGCCAAACCTTACTCGCAATTTCCGCTGGCGCGGTCTTTATGGGTGCAAATACTTATATCGGAAATGCGCCAAACTTTATGGTTAGGGCAATTGCGGAAGAAGGTGGCGTTCGGATGCCGAGCTTCTTTGGATATATGGCTTGGTCTGGGTTAATTTTGGTGCCATGCTTTGTACTAGTCACTTTCGTGTTCTTCTAAGGAAACATGACCCAAGGTTTGTTTAACTGGGCCGTAGCAATGCGGCTGTCCTTTTTGGTCTTGTTTCGGATGTCTGATGATGATTGCGAGATAAGCCAACACCTGTTTCAATAGAGTTGCAGCGTCAGGAGCCAATTAAAAATGTCTGCCTATCTTATCGTCCGAGCGGAAGTCTCCGAAGATAGTCGTGACGACTTTGATCATTGGTATGAAACTGAACATCTGCCAGATGCAATTAAGGCATTTCAGGCACAGGGCGCTGAGCGCGGATGGAGTGATGTGACTCCGGGTGTTCATATAGCCTTGTATGAATTTCCAGACCTAGACCGAGCTCGGTCCATCGCTTCATCTGACGCGATCAAGGCCCTTATTGCGGAGTTCGATCGTCTTTGGGATGGAAAAGTTACCCGCACCCGCGAAGTTATCGAAATCAAACAAAAACTCTAAGGAGAGAAGCTATGACACCTCCTGCTCAACCAGCACTAAGAGCTGTCGATTCAAAGTATTCGGAAGCTGAGTGGCAGACCCGAGTAGATTTAGCTGCCCTTTATCGCCTTTTTGTAAGATACGGCTGGACAGATCTAATCTACACGCACATCTCCGCGCGCGTTCCCGGAGAGGAAAACACCTACCTCATAAATCCTTATGGTCTGTTTTTCGACGAAATAACGGCCTCTTCGCTGATCAAGGCAGATTGGGATGGCAATGTAATTGATCCACCTGGCGGCGAGTACAATCAGGCTGGTCATCTTATTCACACAGCTGTCTTAAAAGCGCGTCCCGACGTCAACTTTGTGCTGCATACTCATTCTCGAGCAGGCACAGCAGTCTCCGCTATGGAGTGTGGGCTTCTGCCACTATCGCAACATTCGAATATCATCCTCGACCAGGTTGCTTATCATGACTATGCCCAGGTAACTTCTGATCAAGATGAGTGCGACCGCCTCCAAAGAGATATTGGTGATAAGTACCTGATGGTGCTGCGCAATCATGGCTTGCTTGCCTGTGGTCGTTCTGCGGCCGAGGCATTCCATTTTCTCTATTACATGGAAATGAGCTGCAAAATTCAGGTAGATGTATTGGCTTCTGGTAAGAAGTACATTGTTCCTGATGATGATGCGCTGGCCAGCCTAGCCAAATTTGGTGCCCCTGGGCCAGAGCCTAAGGGGGAACGTGCATGGCCTGGGCTTCTGCGTGGGCTAGATCGTCAGGACCCCAGCTACCGCAGCTAATATCGCCTATAGCCACTCCCTGATCAGGAGCGATTGATGCAGTCGATTAGGGGGCCAGTCGATGCGCCTGGCCTTGCACGTATTCGTGCGCTAGTTGCCAATGCAACGCCACAATTAATAGGGGAAGTGGCGCGTCTAGGCTTGGGTGACAAGGATGCTATACCCTTGTGGTATGGCGAAGGTGATGTTCCTACGCCAAGCTTCATCTGCGACGCAGCGCACAAAGCAATGCTCGCAGGAGAGACTTTTTATAGTCATAAACGGGGGTTACCAGAGCTAAGAGAGGCGCTCTCGAGCTACATGAGCCATCTCTACGACCAAAGAATAGACCCAGAACGGGTAACGGTTACGGCTTCAGGCATGCATGGAATCCTCACTGCTATGCAAGCGATTTTGCAGAGTGGAGATAACTGTGTGCTCGTTGGTCCTCTTTGGCCAAATGCACAGGCGACAGCTGAATTTACTGGCGCAGAGACGCGCGTTGTAGCTCTGGAAGCCGAGAACGGTGTATGGCGCTTAAACCTCGAAACGCTTTTTGCGGCTTGTGATGACTCTACTCGTTTGATTTTCATCAATTCACCTGGGAATCCAACGGGTTGGATGATGGAGTCAACTCAACAGCAAGAAATTTTGGACTACGCTCGAAGGCGTGGCATATGGATAATGTCAGATGAGGTCTACGCTCGCTTAGTCTACGAAAGAACGGTGGCGCCGTCGTTCTTAGACATAGCTGAGCCAGATGATGCCGTGATCGTGGTGAACAGCTTCTCAAAAAGTTGGGCTATGACCGGTTGGCGGGTGGGATGGCTGACCCACCCTGCTTGGCTAAGTCATGCTTTCACCGAACTAATCGAATACAGCATTAGTTCTGTTCCTCCATTTCTCCAGAAGGCGGCGTTAGTGGCCGTTTCCGAGGGAGAAGGGCTCGTCAGTGACATTCGCGAAAGGTGCCGCCAAGGGAGAGACATCGTCATGTCCGCACTGTTGGAGCACCCTCGTGTAGCAGCGTCGATGCCTAAAGCAGCCTTCTACGCCTTCTTTCAGGTGGAAGGGATGGACAACAGTTTGAATTGGGCGAAGCAGCTATATCAAGCCACTAAGGTTGGCGTGGCTCCTGGTAGTGCCTTTGGACCAGAGGGAGAGGGATGGATCCGTCTTTGCTTTGCCTCTTCACCTGAGAGGTTGACCAAAGCTATGGACCGCTTGACCAATTTCCTCAGCGAAAACTAACGTCCATCAAACGTTACACTTTTGATTAAGGCGTAGACTTGCTGTCCTGGCTGTAAATTCAGGTCGGAAAGAGAAGCAAGCGTTATTCGAGCCCGAAGGCGCTGGTCGCCAATATCTAAAATAATATCTGCAGAGCCCATATTTTCCTGGGCAACGCACTCTGCCACTGTCGCTGAGAGTATGTTTCGAATGCTAATTGCACGAGGTCGTTCTAGCGCAACGGCAACGTCACGGGCACGGACTCTGACGCGCACTTCTTGCCCTACTGGAAGGTTGATGTTTGGCGCCGCCAATTCGCCAGGGGAAAGATCAATTTGCGTTATTCGATTGGTTTGGTCATGACTGGCGATTCGACCCTTTAGAAGCGCACTTTCTTCAAATGCGGGAACACCAGCATCTAAGCCAAGACGTTCTATCATTTCACCTATCGGCCCCATGCCTACAACCTGGCCTTCAGATATTTGAAGGACTCGATCAGCGAGGCGTGCGACCTCACCAATATCGTGGCTGACATATATGACCGGAATGCCTGAGGTTCTGTTAAGGCTTTCGATGTAGGGTAAAATTTCTTCCTTTGCAGCTTGGTCAAGACTGGCAAGGGGTTCGTCCATAAGCAGGATGCGAGGTTGAGAGAGCAGGGCGCGAGCAATGCTTACGCGCTGGCGTTCCCCTCCTGAGAGCTTATTTGGCTGCCTGTTCAGTAAAGGTTCCAGTCCTAAAAGTGCTACAATGTCAGCGCTGTTTATTCTCAATCTATGACCCTGCCGTCGATCAGAATACTTCCCTGCGAAAGCTAAATTGCCTGCTACAGTAAGATGCGGGAATAGCTCGGCGTGCTGAAATGCGTATCCAATCGAGCGGAGGTGGGTAGGTGTGAATTGTTTGGAATCCTGCCAAGTCCAAGATCCAACCTTGAGTTCACCCTGTAGCCGTGTCAGCCCAGCTATGCAGCGGAGTATCGTGGTTTTTCCCGAACCAGATGGCCCAAATAGAGCTGTCACACCAAGCAACGGTATTTCAAACTTGGCGTCAACGTAAAAGGTGCCAACTAATCCTTTGAAATGAGCTGTAATGCAGTCCGGCTTCAATTTATTGATTCCCGCTGGCTGTTTCCAAGCAGGAGTGCCGTAAGTACAACAAGGAACGCAAATATTATCATTCCAGCAGCTAGGATATGGGCTTTGCCCCATTCCAACGTCTCGACGAAATCATACAACGCGACTGAAGCAACGCGAGTTTCTCCAGGAATATCTCCGCCAATCATAAGGATGACACCGAATTCACCAACTGTATGTGCAAACGCGAGTATAGCGCCTGTCAGAATGCCGCGCTTTGCAAGTGGCAAGGCTAAGCGAAAAAAAATATCAATTGGCGAAGCCCCTAAAGTACGGGCAGCTTCCAGAGTTGGTTCTCGGATAGTTTCAAACGCATTTCTAATAGGTTGCACAACAAACGGTAGCGAATAGACCATTGAACCAATGACGAGGCCTGCAAATGTGAAGGCAAGACTGCGCGCACCCCACAGTTCTGCGATCCAACCACCTGGTCCGTCTGGCCCTAGAGCAAGTAACAAGTAGAAACCAAGTGCCGTAGGCGGCAACACTAACGGCATAGCAATAATTGCCGCCAATGGTTCTTTCCATCTGGATTGGCATCGAGCTAAAGCCCATGCAATCGGTGTCCCAACGACCAGCAGAAAAATGGTTGTAACCAGGGCTAAGCGCAAAGTAAGAGCAATGACTGGCCAGAGTTCAGATAGATGATCCATATAGGTTGCCTTGGATTATTACTTCGACCCTAATGTTTCTCTTGTAGATGCGAATGGGTCGAGTATCAAAGCTTGTTCGACCACCTGAAAACCGTCTGGTTGTATTTCAACAACTTGCAAGGGGCGGAGTGCCATGCCTTTGACTGACATGCGCACAGGGCCGTGAGCTCCCTTGACTGTGCCTGCGTTCCAGATTGCCTCTGCTGGTAATGGGCGGTAGCCGATGCGACCGGCCGCGAGTGCAAGGCGTACCGAATCATATGCTATTCCCGCTAATTCTGTGGGTGCTGACCCGAATGCGTCTTTATAACGATTGCTGAATGTGTCGTCGGTTGGTTCTGCGGGAAAGCGGCCACCATGAAGTTCGCGGGCACGTTGGGGATCCATTTCCTTCCAACGAGAGAAACCGAGTAGGCGAACCCCAGCTGCCTCTGAGTCATAAAGTTGAAACATTGGAGCGATTGTCGATAGTTCTGCACCACTGACTGTCAGTAGGAAAGTATCAATCGGGCTTTTACCTAGTCCGCCGGCCGCAGAATACCGCGTTACAATCGCATTAATTGCGGACGACGATGAAGTGCCAGCGCTAGTCATTCGTTTGTAGGAGCGAGCTAGACTTTCAAGCAATCGCTTTTCTCTACCTGCATACCTGGCAGCCATTGAGTTTAGGGCATCACTAGGATCGCTGGAATCGTTGAGGTTTGCTTTAAGCTGTGCCGCATTTTCCTTTCTATTAGCTTGCCGAACGTCGTTTTTGGTTAATTCACTCACCTTGCGAGCAATCGATGTGTAGTCTTCTTTTTCACCGAATATCTCACGGCTTACCACTAACCGATTTGCGATATTGGCTTCTCGAAGAGCCTGGTCGGTACTGGCATCAGCTAAGGGGCCTTGACGTCCAAAAACGGCGACGCGGCGTGATCCAGTGCTCGCAGCATGTCGAAGGATTCTTGATGTCTCTAGCTCTATGGCTCGTCCCATAACAAAAACATTTGAGCCAATAATCCTGCTGTCTTTAGTAAATGAGAGCCCTATCAGGCCCTCTTTCGCGAGAATGGGGGAAATTGCGGCAGTTTCGTGGTTTAAGAGGGGGCCAATAATAATATCTGAGTTATCAGAAGCAGCAGCTGATGCTGCCTTTATAGGATCAATACCCGTATCATAGGATAATAATTCAGCTGCAATCTCAGGCGTATCAAGTATCGCCATAGCAGCACCATTGCTAATTTCCCGGCCTTCAACCTCTTTGTTGCCAGAGAGAGGTGTAAGTAAGGCAAGGCGCAATGGGGCAGTCCGATCTGGGTTAACCAGTTTTTCACGTGATACTGGTTCCAGTGGTTTGCTGCGTGACACTGGTTCTGATGTTTTGCTGCGTGAGTTTGATACGCTGCTAGAGACCTTTTTAAGGTTTGGCCTGTTGATGGATTGCTCTGGAGCGAGTGGGCCCGTTTGGTTGGCCTGGCATGCAGCCAGGGAAATTGTAATCACCGCCAACACGATGGTCCGAGAGGCAACTTCCCAGCGGAAAACACTGTTTCTCATCGAACTGCTACTCCACACGCGCCTGAACGATTTATTGCCTTTTGGCTGGACAGGCACAAGGCTTCACGCGCATCGTAACAAAAAGAACTAGGCAAAATTAAGGATGCCCTCGCGAATGACCAAAATAGCGATCATGGACGATTATCAAGGCGCAGCATTGAAAGCTGCAGATTGGAGTGGTTTAGACGTAACAGTTTTTAGGGATCATCAGGCAGACCAGGCCCGAGTTATCGAGCGCCTGCAGCCTTTCGATGTTGTTTGTCTGATGCGAGAGCGAACAGCTTTTCCGGCTGCCGTAATAAAAGCACTACCAAATCTGAAGCTAATTGCAACGACGGGTATGCGAAATGCAGCGATAGATATGGACGCTGCCCGTGACTGCAATGTTGTGGTGACAGGAACAAGTGGAAGTCACACTCCTACTCCAGAGCTTGCGATGGGACTTATTCTTTCACTTGCTCGCTCTATCCCTCAAGAGGGGCGCAAGATGCGCAGGGGCGAGTGGCAGACTACGATTGGCAGAAGCCTTAATGGTGCCACGCTGGGCTTGCTTGGTTTGGGGAAGCTTGGCCAGCAACTCGCCGTTTACGCTCGCGCTTTTAACATGAACCTGATTGCTTGGAGCCAAAACTTAACCGAGGAGACCTGCAAAGCCCATGGGGCGAAGTTAGTTGATAAAAAGACCCTATTTAAGGAATCAGATTTTATTTCGGTCCATCTAGTTTTAGGCGACAGAACTCGGGGTCTGGTTGGGCGAGCCGATCTTGACATGATGAAGCCAACCGCATGCATCGTGAATACATCGCGGGGGCCCATCATCGATGAGGATGCTTTGCTAGCTGTTCTTCAAGCTGGAACTATTGGAGGAGCTGGGCTCGACGTATACGGAACTGAACCACTGCCGGCTGATCATCCTATAAGGACGTTGGACAACGCTGTTCTGACACCACACCTGGGTTACGTGACTGAAGACACTCTGGACATATTTTATCAACAGACCGTCGAGTGTGTTCGGGCCTGGATAAGTGGAAATCCGGTCAGAGTGATTTCGTGAACAACCGCATATAATATGATTTTTATCTTTTTCACTCGCGCCAAAGCTCAAGTACGGGTAATATGAAAGAAATGTGCTTTAAGTCGATTAGTCGACGGGTGCCATTTTAAGTAAGATTGAGTATCAAACAGGGAGAAAAACACATGCAGTTTGGCAAGAAAGGCCTGCTTTCTGCAGCCGCCGCCGCCGCATTGACGGTTTTTGGTGCAGCGGCAGCGTCAGCTGACGTTAAGCCAATGACAATTCGTATCGCAGCTGACCTCACTGGCCCGCCCCACCCGGCTGGCATTGCGATGACATATTTCAAAGAGAAGCTTGAGGCTCAGGTTCCTGGAAGCGAAGTGCGTTTGTATTTTGCGGGTGCTCTCTACCGTATCCCAGAAGCGGTTGAGGCAATGACCGAGGGTAACCTTGAAATGACTTGGGGCCAGTTCGGTAAGACCGCAGCTGTTGATCCTTACATGAACCTCGTAGTTGGACCTCAGCTTCTAACAACGCCTGGTGCCATTAACTCATTAGAAACAACCTCAACGTATAAGTTCCTAGTTGATCGTTTTGACAAAGTTCATGACGTCGAGGTTTTTGCTGCTGGTCACTTGTCAATGTATATGGGTGCCGGTTCAGGCCAACGTTTAATGGGGCCAGACGATTTTAAAGGCAAAAAAATCCGCTCGATGGGCCCTGCTGAAAACGCACTCCTTGCCGCGCTTGGTGCTAATCCCACCACCATGGCATTTGGCGACGTGCCGCCCGCTCTCCAAACAGGTGTAATTGATGGTCTGTTAACCTCTTTGGGTGGATTTAACACCACCAAAGATCAGGCGCCATTCTTCACCATTGCTGGGCTGAATGGTATCGTTGGCGACTACTATTGGATTGGTGCATCAAAGCAATGGCTCGCACGTTTGGATAAAGAACAACGCGATTTACTTCGTGATATGTTCGTAAACGACGTCATGCCGTTCCAAAAGCAAGTTAATTTCTGTAATGACCGCCGTCTGGTGGAAAAGTATGAGACAAAAGATCCCTCTAAGCCAGGCATCTACGTCATGGACAAACAGCAGGCCAGCTTTGTTAAGAAGGCTGCAGTCGCTACAGGTAAGTGGATTAAGGCAAACACGCCTGCCGATGCAGATGCATGGGTAGATAAGTTTGCTGCAGAGGCTGACGCGCTCGTTGAGGCCAATCCAACCGGCAGCAGCCAGTTGGAAAAGACCGACTGCGAAAAGATTAAGCCTTACTTCACAAAGTACACAAAGAAATAATAGTAAGCCTCATAAACCTTCGGCCGGGCATTTTTGTGTCTGGTCGAAGGTGTTGGGTTGAGCGCACTTCCACTCCAGAAGTGGGCCAATCTTTCACATAATTTTTTATTACTCGCCGCCCGCTTATCGCAAATTGAATGCTTGTCGCGTGCGCCCTTTGACAGGACTTCTGACATGGATAGTGCTTTAGACAGCCTCTATAGAGGTATTCGCTTCATAACAGACAGAGTTTTAGGGAACTTAGCATCGATCGGACTGCTGGGTGGCACACTATTTGCCATCTACGAAGTTTTTCGCAGGTACATTTTCGGTGTTGTGCACGAGTGGGGACAAGATTTTGTAATTTATGTGATCATTGGGTCGGTGTTTATTTATTTTGTAGTGACTCAGGCAAAGCGCGCTCATCTTGTCATGAGTGCTTTTACTGATCTGCTCCGTGGTTGGGGCTTCGAAAAGACAGTCATTTTCCTTCGCTTAGGTGTTTCAGCCTTCTCATTGTTCTTCTTCAGCTTCTTTGCCTATTGGGGTTTTCCAGCGGTGGAAAGAACAATGATGACTGGCCGAACCTCTCAGAGCATGTTCCTGCTGTTGTGGCCTTTCCAGGCCATGTTGCTAGCGGCTTTCGCTCTTATGGCTTTGGTAACGCTCTTTCATCTTTATCAAGATATCCGTGCTTTAATGGGTAAGTCCGTTTTTGAATGGGCACCCGCTGAAATACACACAGATATATAAAGCTCTGGCTCCCAGGCCGTTGCGTATAACAGGGACGAACTAATATGTGGGCTCTTGGCGGATCATTAATCGGATTGATGTTGGCTGCAGCACCAATCGGTATAGCGCTTGCTGGCGCAACTATTTTGGTGGTGATTTCGGACCCAATGTTGGGTCCTAACGCACTGTTCAGAGCATTTTTTCAGTTTCTGAACAGTTACACTTTGATGGCAATTCCCTTCTTCATTTATGCCGGTTTTTTAATGGAAAAAACCGGCTTGATTTCTAAGCTATTCAATTTTGCGGATGCGCTGATTGGCTGGCTGCCTGGCGGGTTTGCTTATGCCACGCTGCTCGCTGCCGTCTTGTTTGGTGCTATTTCAGGCTCTTCAACTGCCATGGCTGCGGCCATGGGTATTATAGCCTATCCGGAAATGATCCGCAGGGGTTACCCAGTCTGGATGTCAGCGGGTATCATTGCGTGTGGTAGGGGTATCGCCATCCTGATTCCCCCTTCAATTACGCTTATTCTCTACGGAATCATAACAGAAGAGTCGATAGTTTCTCTTTTCTTTGCCGGCTTTACTCCAGGCATCATGCTAGCGATCTCGGATGCTATCATCATCGTCGGGATTTCTTTTTTCATTAAATTGCCAGCTGGTAAATTTGAGTTGAGCAAGGTGGGGTCTGCGACTTGGGATGCCTGGCCAGCGCTTTTAATGCCAGTCTGTGTGCTTGGCGGATTATATGGTGGCGTCTTTACGCCAACAGAGGCCGGTGCTGCTGCTGCCGGTTATGCTCTTCTTTTCGGTCTTCTTTCTGGACGCGGTAAGTTTCTTAAGGAGCTTTTACCGACTACTCAGCGTACGATTAATCTGACAGCGATCGTTTATTTCCTCCTGGGTTGTGTGGGTGTTTTCCAGTTTTTGCTGGCGAATAAGGGTTGGCCACAAGACATCGCTCAGTGGACGTCTGAGCAAGGCTTCACGCAAATGGAGTTTCTCGCCGTCCTTCTTATCGTGATGCTGTTCCTTTCTATGTGGCTGACAGGCGTAGCTATCTTAGTGCTAACAGTGCCTATCTTCTTCCCTGTAGCCTTAACTCTTGGCGTTGATCCAATTCACTTGGGGATATTGGCGGCTATAGCCATTGAAATGGGTGGCGTAATTCCACCGGTGGGTCTCAATTTGTTTGCAGTCTCAGGAACAACTGGTGTGCCAGTAACCAAAGTTATGAAAGGGGCAATCCCTTTCTTAATCACGGATGGCATTGTGCTATTACTGATGTTGTTCTTCCCGGTATTGTGCCTTTGGTTGCCCGATCTGCTCATTGAATCACACTTCAAATAATTTCGGGAGATCGCGCGGGTGCCAACGATCCAAAGCGGTAGGCTCTCTGCTGTAATTGCCGAGATATTTGATCGGGCTGGATGTACACACGAAGAATCAGTGCGTGTGGCCGAAAGTCTGGTCGGTGCCAATCTTAGAGGTCATGATAGCCACGGTGTTATTCGAACTCTCCGATATGTTACTTGGCTAGAAACAGGTTGGATCAAGGCGGGGCACCCAGTCAGGATTGTTCGTGAAAATGCTGTAATGGCTGTCCTTGATGCGGAACAGGGCTTTGGCCAGTCGGCAGCTGAAAAGGCGGTTCAGATCGGCATCGAGAAAGCCAAGGCGATGGAAATTTCTGTCGTTACCCTGAAAAATGCCGGACATGTTGGGCGCGTTGGTCAATATGCGGAGCAGGCCGCCGCCGCTGGTTTGGTCTCCATTCATTTTGTGAATGCAAGATCTAGTGAGCTGGTTGCTCCGTATGGTGCCCGAGAGCGCAGATTTTCTACGGCCCCATTTGCAATAGGAATACCGCAACCTGATGCACCACCATACATCCTTGATTTTGCTACATCTATTGTTGCGGAAGGGAAAGTGTTGGTGGCGGTGCAAGGGGGTAAGCCTTTGCCCAAAGGGGCCCTTATTAATGACCAAGGTGATCTGACTGAAGACCCTGTGGCCTTATACAGTGATGCTAAACCTCCAAATTACAGGAATGGTACCGGGGCAATCCGTGCAATGGGAGAGCACAAAGGCTCTGGGCTTGCCCTAATGTGTGAGCTTTTGGGTGGTGCCTTCACTGGAAATGGAGCAGCGGGACCATCTTCTGGCAGGCCGTTCGCTAATGGCATGTTGTCAATATATCTCACACCAGCAGCTTTCGCTGAGGAAGAAAACTTTTTTGCCGAAGAGGTTCGTCGTTACGTTGATCATGTTAAATCTGCTGCTCCTGCAGCTGGGATAGATAAAGTTAGGGTGCCGGGCGAGCCTGAACTTGAGCGAATGGAGGCACGGCGCCGTAATGGCGTAGAGCTACCAGAAGATGTTTGGAGCTCAATTCTAGAAGCTGCTGATAAAGCAGGATTGTCTCGAGAAGAGGCTCGCAGCATTGCAGGGGTTAACTGAGTTGCTAATTCGGTTACAATTTCCATTATTCTTAGAAACTCATGTTATTGGATAAATAAATATGGCTTCGGATCAGCCTTGGGCGCACGCCGTTTACGACTACCTAAAGAGTGAAGGCGTTACTCAATTCTCCTATGTGCCTGATGCGGGTCATAGGGTCTTAATAGACAAGTCCATTGCCGATCCCGATATGAATTCTGTGGCTCTAACTACGGAAGAAGAGGGTGTCGCAATGGCGGCGGGTGCATGGCTTGGTGGAACCAAACATGTATTGCTCATGCAGTCGAGTGGCGCCGGAAATTGTGTAAACATGTTCTCACTGCCAAGGCTTGGGCGGTTCCCATTTGTTACTTTGATGTCAATGAGGGGTGACTTTGGCGAAGGAAACCCCTGGCAGATGCCGATGGGTATGTCGATTGAGAACGTTCTGAAGGCATGCGAGTTTGTAGTTCTCAAAATCGAGAGTGAGGATGAGGCTCTGCCAACTGTGCAGGCTGCTATGACAATGGCCTACAAATCTAACCAGTGCGTGGCGGTATTGCTGACCCAGAAGCTTCTTGGCGCCAAAGCCTTCTAACATGTCGGACCAACAGGTCCGTCAGATAGCAAACGATCAGGATGCGGCATTGGCCAGACAGTTGCTGTCGCACGCCAAGGTCGCAGCGCTGGCTGTTATTGACGCGGAGGGTAGTCCTTTTGTTGCTTTGACAGCACCCGCGATTGCGTCGAATGGAGCTCCCCTTGTACTTGTCTCATCGCTGTCGACTCATGGAAAAGTGCTAGCAGCAGCCGGTCGTGTAAGTATGCTTTTCAGTGGTGTAGAGGACCCAACACAACCAATGAAAACCCCGAGGCTCACTATTCAGGGGTTGGCTGTTGAAGCTCCTTCATCCGAGAGATCATCATATCTGTCAGCGCAGCCTAACGCAGATTTATACATCGATTTTGGTGACATGCAGCTTTACACAATTGAGGTAGAAATTGCCCATTTAGTTGTGGGTTTTGGGCGGGCTGTTTCCCTCTCGCCTGAACAGCTGATTAACAAATGTTAGAAATACGTGACATAGGGCCGCAATTCTGCGTCGATGTGGATTTTAACGGCGTCTTTTTCGTTGCATCAAAGCCGAAGCTGCGCCACAACGACCCGCACACGGTGGCGCAGCGCGCAGCCGATTCCTTGTAACAGCGATCGGGGTGACGTCAGGTGGACACCGATAAACGGTTGGGCAGCATCGGTCTGGGGAAAGTAGCATCTTCTTCTTGGAATTTGGGAGTAGGTGCACTCTACGAGCATGCGATTAGAAATCGTGATGGCGTAGTAACGGCAAGCGGAGCTTTTCTCTGCGAAACGGGACAGCACACCGGCCGCTCTCCAAAAGACAAGTTCATTGTCAGGAATTCCGAAAGTGAATCGGAAGTTGATTGGGGTGATGTCAATCAACCAATGGACGATGCTGCTTTCGACAGATTGCTGAACAGAGTGCAGGCTTATCTGCAAAACCGTCATATATATGTTCAAGACCTCTATGCTGGGGCAGATCCAGGAAGTCGCCTGTCAGTGCGGGTTGTGACGGAACAGGCATGGCACAACCTATTTGCCCGCAACATGTTTATACGGCCCCCTCGCAACGAGCTGGTGGGTTTTAACCCCGACTACACAATCATTCAGGCTCCCGGCTTCCGCGCTGACCCATCAGTAGATGGATGTCGCTCAGAAACAGTCATAGCAGTAAGCCTTTCACGCCGTTTGGTTGTGATAGCAGGCACTTCTTATGCTGGTGAAATTAAGAAGTCCGTTTTCTCCTTGATGAACCACCTGCTTCCAGCAAAAGGCATCATGCCGATGCATTGCTCGGCTAATATTGGTCCTAAAGGCGATTCAGCGATTTTCTTTGGGTTGTCAGGCACAGGTAAAACGACCCTTTCTGCCGATGCTAGCAGAACGCTGATTGGTGATGACGAGCATGGCTGGAGCAAATCCGGTCTCTTCAATTTTGAAGGGGGCTGTTATGCGAAGGTTATTGATCTCTCGGCGAAGGCGGAGCCGGAGATTTACGCGGCATCTCATCGTTTCGGCACTGTTCTTGAAAACGTGGTGATGGACCCGGAAACCAGAGCTTTAATCCTTGATGACCGAAGCCTTACAGAAAACACTCGGTCCTGTTATCCGCTCGACTTTATTCCAAACGCCAGTACTACAGGAATTGGTCCTGAGCCGACGAATGTTGTAATGCTCACTGCAGATGCATTTGGTGTAATGCCGCCGATCGCAAAGTTGACGGCAGAACAAGCTATGTATCACTTCCTTTCGGGATACACCGCCCGGGTGGCAGGTACTGAGAAAGGTTTGGGAGCTGAACCACAGGCGACTTTCTCGACCTGTTTCGGAGCGCCCTTTATGACCCGCCATCCAACTGTTTATGCAAAGCTTTTGGGAGAGCGAATTGCGGCGACCGGAGCAAATTGCTGGCTAGTAAACACTGGCTGGACTGGTGGCGCTTATGGTGTTGGTCAGAGAATGTCGATTGGCCACACGAGAGCAATGCTGCGGGCTGCACTTGATGGTTCGTTGGATGGGGCGCCCTTGCGAGAAGATCCCAACTTTGGACTGTTAGTTCCAGAAGCTTGCCCTGATGTGCCTAGTGAGGCTTTAAACCCTAGAGGTGCGTGGGCTGATACCGGATCCTACGATGAAACAGCCCGCAATCTTGCTGGTCGATTTGAAGAAAATTTCGTCAAATTTGAGGCCTCAGTTTCACCTACAGTCAAGGCTGCAGCAATCCGCAAAGCGGCCTGACAAGCTCCATCTTAATAATTTGTTGTAGTGATTATATAGACGTGCCTGGTCCCAAATTAGCCAGGCACGTCGCTTTATTTTGGCAGAGTGGGTGCCATGCCATCCTCGCCTCTCATCTCGCCGAATGCGTGGCCTAATGACAATAGTGTGCGTTCTGAAAAGGGGCGCGCAATCAGCTGGCAAGATAGTGGTAAACCCTTGGATGAAAGACCCAATGGAAGCGCTAACCCTGGTAGTCCTAAATAGTTAAATGGACGCGTGGCCTTTGTGATACCGGCCACCATCGATTGTATAGCCCCTGGCTCGCCTTCATCGGTTTCAGCAATCGTTGGCACTGGGGTTGTTATGGATGGGATCAATAAGGCATCGGCATCGCTGAAAGCACGGATACAGAAATCGCGCAGGACATTTGCGCGCGCTGCCTGGGAGGCGAGGTAAACGTGTGCGGGTACTACAAAGCCCGCTTCAGTTCGACTGTATACATGAACAGAAAAGTCATCCGGACGTTCTCGCATCCATTTACCATGTAGCGCTGCTGCCTCTGTCTTTGATATCGCATCAGCGGCTGCGTAAAGATCGTCAAAATTTGGCATATCAACTTCGACGATTTCAGCACCCATTGATGCAAAGGCGTTTAAGGCAGACTCGTGGGCTTCAGCAGTTTCTTTTTCAATCGGTCCAAAGGGTGTTCCTCGAGCTTTTGCGATTGTCATGCCTTTAACAGGTTTGTTTATTAGTTGCTGCCAAGTCGGTACTGATCGGCGGCTTGTTGTAGGATCTTTAGGGTCATGTCCCGCTATCACTGTCAGGATGAGGGCGGCGTCAGCGGCAGAGCGAGCCAGCGGCCCGACGCAATCGAGAGACCATGCGCGCGGCATAGCGCCATATCTGCTAACACGACCGTAGGTTGGCTTAAGTCCATAGAGACCGCACATGATGGCGGGCAGTCGAATTGAACCTCCTGTATCCGAACCTAAAGCCGCATAGGTACAACCTGAGGCCACAGCTGCTCCAGAACCTGAAGACGATCCGCCGGTTATGTGATCTGGGTTCCATGGATTTCGGGCGTGTCCGTAATGAGCATTATGCCCGGTTGGCCCAGCCGCGAATTCGGACATGTTGAGCCTGCCAATCTCAATGGCGCCAGCTTTGTTTAGGCGATCAATTACGGTTGCGTCGTCATTACCCTGGATTTCGGCTAAGATTGCTGAGCCACCAGATGACCGACCGCCATTGCGAAGAAACATGTCTTTGTGAGCTAGAGGCGCGCCGAGCAGCAGCCCAGTTTCGCCCCTTTTTCTGGCGAGATCTGATTTTATTGCCGCCTGGCCAGCCTCTTCTTCATCGAAAGAAATAAATGCATTGATTTTAGGTTGCCAATTTCTGGTGGCTTCAAGGCGCGATTGCGTTGCCTCTATTGATGTCATTCGGCCGCTGTTAAGTTCTTCCATCAATTCAACAAGGCTTTGTAAGCGGTTCGGTCGACTCATTGGTCGTCCTCCCCTAGTTCCTCAAGAGCTGCAAGAAACTGAATGGGTTCGTCATAGAAACCAAAGTGTGTGGCAGCGACCCTTTTCACTCCCGAGTGAATGCGATTGGTTTCAGTGGCTATCTCTTTTGCTCTGCCGGAGCTTGTTCGTAAGCCAGCATTTTTCATCACTTCTTCGGCCCAAGAACCATCCTCTGACATGTTTACCTCCGCAGCGCCTTTGCAACATGTGAGCATTGCTGGTTTCATGGGGCAAGTATTCTTTTTATAAAAATAAAAATATAAAAATATAAAGAAAAACTATAATATAAATTAATTTATACTGAAAAAAATAAAAATTACAAAATTTTTGATTTTAATAAAAATACCTAAAAATATTTTTTATTTTAAATTCTAGTAGTTTTTATGATTTT
>JAURGE010000089.1 GCA_030833925.1 Alphaproteobacteria bacterium | reverse complement strand
AAGATCACATTCCTGAAGCTGCCGGTTTATGACTTAGAGGGTGACTTCGCTGGAAGGGTCGGTGTCTCGACCGAGCGCGCCACACTTCTCTTTGACAAGCTCGCCAATGATGAGCCGCTAGTTCTGGCTGAGCCCAACATCGGACCCGGTGCTGTCGTTGCAGAAGACAGCCAACCAACCGAGGCCGAATCTGAGGAGGGCCTAGAGCCAACTGAGGGCTCAGTGAGCGAGTCGGAGGACATCTTGCCGGACTGGGTTCAGGGAACTAACGCCTCAGTCAAGAGCTGTTCAAGCTAGTTTCTCTAGAGGTGCGTTTTCTTATAGGCTTTCAGGGCACTGGAGACGTCGCATAGCCTGGTCGAGTGCGCCCGCCTGCTAAGTGGGTAGGGGCCCAAAAGCCCCTCGAGGGTTCAAATCCCTCCGTCTCCGCCACTAGCTAATTGAGTGACGACTATCAAGTTTTTCTGAGGCTGTTGAATGGGCACTTATCATCATCGCCCGATTCCGTTAGACTCGGCAGTTGCACCTAGCGCCTGTAGCTCAATGGATAGAGCATCTGACTACGGATCAGAAGGTTGGGGGTTCGAGTCCCTCCAGGCGCGCAAATTGAATAGTTATAGTCCCACTTCGTTAAGCAACAAAACTTATTAAAGCTTAATTAGCTTCTTGGAAAACCAATGGTTGAAAGTCAAGATAAGAATAAAACAGCAAAAAGACCAAAAATAATCAGCGCTTTCTTTATAAAACTCAGTGAAGACTTTACTTCTTTAATAGATTTCGATTAGGGCTGGTAGTGGGCCTTGTCGCTAAGACAATTACAGTATAAATCAAGAAGAAAAGTAATATTCGGCCCAAAGTAGCAAAACTCCAACCAAAGTCGGTGATTATGTCTTTAGAGATTATTGATGGAATTATCAAACTTAAACTTAAGAATATGAGTTGACCTCGTCTTTTTAGAAGTCCACCCCATAGTGCAAAGGAAGCCAAAACGACTGAAGGAAACATCATTGCTCCAGCGCCCATAAATAACGGTAAAGTTAAGATTAATCCGCCTATGCGTATCAAGCGACTAATGAGCTGACTAGTTGTGATATTGCTAAAAATAGAGACTAGCGATTGCGTTGTAAAAAAAAGTGCAAATGCGCCAACAATGAAAATAGTGCCACTCCACGAAAATTCTGGATCGGTGGAAATCCATCGCATCCAGAAGCGGGCAATAACTCCTATCGCTAACCCGGTGAGAAAATATCCAGCTATGACCTTAACTCTGGATACGTTAGTTCTGGGCCATATTAAAAAGTGTTTTATGTAAGCATTGCTTTCATCTATTGAAAATATGAGATTTCTCATGTGCGTGAGACCTCCTAATTCGTTTGCATTTTATAGAAGTCTTCTTAAGCCGATACTGATTAGGTGTTTGGTAAGTAGACCACGTTTCAAACACCCAACTTAGCGATTGAGCGTGCGCAAGATCGTTTCGGAGTGTTTAAATCAAATACGACGGGCTCTTAGGCTCACCTATGTTAAAGGTCAGAGATGGTTCAAATTGATGCCGGGCAAATCCTTGATATGGCCATCGCGGGAACCTCCGCCACACTTCTGGCACGTAAGTGGGAGTCAGCCCTTCTAGTAAATGTCGATAACGAGACCTTGTCCAGGGTTCTAGCCAACACAGAAGCTCTGGCCGCTGTGCTTAGGATTGAAGGTTTCCGGAAGCTTGGCGACAACCCACTCGAAACAGTAATCAAAAAGAGCAAGGCCGTTAAAGATGCAAAGAAGCGGCCTAAGGAGGATCGTGAGAAGAGAGAGCTTTCCAAGGAGGAGAAGGAATACAAGAGTCTCCGCAAGCAGATACAAGAGAAACTAGTCAAATTTGCAACAAGGATCCCTGCGTTCATGTATCTAACAGACTTCCGAGAGAACACTCTCCAGGATGTGATTACCAAGATTGAACCAGATCTCTTTAAGGTGGTGACTGGGCTTTCCGTCGAGGACTTCAACCTTCTTGTTTCTCTGAATGTCTTCAACTCTGCCCACATGAATCAGGCGGTATTCGCATTTCGTCGATACGAGGACGGCTCCCTTTCTTATACCGGCATCGATTCCCACAGTGACCTCAGACGAGTGGGGCTTTTCGATACAGCAGTCACGTTAGAGGGACTTGAAGCAACCCCAAATTAGAACCATCAAGGCTTCAAGTGACTCAGGAGTAATTCGAAAAGTAATTCAATTAGCTGAAACGGCGTGAAACACACTGAAACACTGCACCCCCGAAAACCCAGCTAAATTAGGGGATATGAACCAATTTGAGGTGTCTGACGTTAAAACTACGGATCAGAAGGTTGGGGGTTCGAGTCCCTCCAAGCGCGCTGAAACCCATCAAGAATTTCACGACTTGATGGGTTTCTTATTTGATTGTCTTTAGGTACCGTGCCAGGTATCCAGCGAGAACTAAAGCCCCTGCCGGATACATCAACGCAATTGGCAGAGTGGTCAGCTCCGAAATGAAACCTGTAATCGTTGGACCGATGAAGTATCCAGCGATAGAGATGACTCCGATTCTGGCAATTCCGAGTGAAGGAGGGACTCCCGGGATCTCGGCGCTTGCGAGGATGTAGGCGGGGAAGATAGGTCCGATGCCCAGACCAGCTGCGAAGAACCCTGCGTTTATCAAGATCATGGCTGCAATTGGGTTGCTTGCTGAAAGCGGCACCGCGGTGAGGATGCTGATAGCCCAGAAGCCACCTCCAAAGATGCCAGCGAACAAAACGGTTTTGTAGCTCCCGTGTTTTTCCATGATGCGGTCCGATGTGAAGCGAGAGATGATCATCGCTAATGAAAATGTGGCAAAAACGGAAGCGGTGAATCCGGGCCCTACACCCATGTGCTCGGCAAGAAGAATTCCTCCCCAGTCCATAGCCGCACCCTCGGCAACAAAGCTCCCGAGAGAACCAATGGCAAACGCCCACAGCAGAATATATTTGCCACCGAACCAAGGCATTTTGGAGCTGGAGCCCTCGGCACCCTTGTGCTCGTCTTGACCGCTTGCAAGCATTTGCTCCGTCAGCGGGATGAAGATGAATATGGCGGTGACACCAAGGATCAATAGGTTCTCGCCTGGTGTGAGCAGGCTCACCACAGCACCTCCAAAGACCGCGGTTAAGAAGGTTCCAATAGACCATGCTCCGTGTAGCGAGGCAAGGAACCGTCTTTTTGTGATTTTCTCAACAATCACAGCCTGAGAGTTGGCAGCGATGTCCATAGCGGAGTATCCAAGGCCCAAGATGAAAAGCCCGGCCATGATCCCAGGGACAGTCATCGTCAGGCCCATTGTTATGACACCGGCAGGCATGACAAATTGTGAGATTCTAAGGGTGTTTTTTGACCCCAGCAGATGGACGAGCCTGCCTGAGTACTGGGCTCCCAAAACGGCACCGACACTACTTGCGGCCAGCATTATGCCAAATTGTGCGTCGTTGAGTCCTAGGTCGCTCTTGATCTCGGGAATTCGAGGAACCCAAGCCATTGAGCTGATGCCCATGACCAAGAACAACACTGCCAGTGACCAGCGCGCGCGAACTGCTCGGGTTGTGATTTGCATGGGGCCTCTCCTCGCCCAATCCTATGTTCATAACCTTGGCAATCGATTGGTTCTAAGCACCTTGAACTAGGCTTTTGCGGGTATGAAAAAGCTTCTTTTGGCAACCCTTTTACTGCCGCTACTTGCAGGCTGTTCAGATGGTGAGGCGTTGCCAGCGGCTGATCAACTACCTGCCGTGAAGAACTTCATCGCCACCGCTGCTCCAGAGGAGCCCGAGGAGGTTGTCAGCTACGCAGATGTAATCCGCGATAGTTACCAGTTGTTTTTAGAAAACGGCATGACCGAGGAAGTTACCTCGGCGGGAGATCGCTACATACTTACTTATGAACCCGGAGACGAGTTTGTAGCTGCTCTTTACAACCTTGAATTTGACGACATCGTCGGAGTCCAACAAAAAGAACTCTTTACCGTTTACTCAGCCTGGGCAATGCTTAGCGAAGAAGCCACGGTAATTGAGCAGACGGAGCAGGGCTATTCGCTAGCCCACCCTGACTACGGAAGCTTTTTTGTAGTCATCGAAAACGGCTTGATTGTTGGGGGATCAGGCATTGACGCAGGCTGGAGTGGAGAATTCCGTTACGAGCCTGACCTCGAGGTCTTGGGGAGACTAGACTCACAATCAGAGGGCGAGTAGCCCCCATCCCCAAGGAGACGCAGGAAATTAGACAAATTTTCAGGCGATGGTTTTCGGTAAACCGAACAAGCAGCGAGGCCCCAAAAGTGGACTTCGCTGCTCCCAGCGAGAGTGATTTTGAAGAGCAAATACGCTATTGGAAGGGCTCTCTTGGAGAGACTGAAGATAGCCAGTTCAATCCTGAGACATCAAAATACTTTTCTTCCAATGCGCTCTCTGACTCCAGAAGAGTCAGGCTAGATCGCAAAAAAGCAGAGCGTGAAACAAAGGCAAAATCCTCCAAGCCTAAGCCGAAGGCTAGTAAATAACCCTGGATT
>JAURGE010000088.1 GCA_030833925.1 Alphaproteobacteria bacterium | reverse complement strand
CCTGTCGTTTGCCTTACTTCTTGGGTATTTAAGCTTTCCTGCTTTTCGTGCATCGCCACGAACCTTCATACCTGCCATCGATTGGCTCCTTGCGATTGTTGCGATGGGGTGTGTTGCTTATCTGTTCATTTTTTACGAGGCACTCTCCTCGCGGCCCGGTAACCCCATAACGGCAGACATCGTTGTAGCGTTGATTGGAGTTGCTCTCTTGTTGGAAATGACGCGCCGGTGCCTTGGTCTTCCTATGGTTATCTTGGCGATTTTTTTTCTTGCCTATTCCTTTTTAGGGCCCCATATGCCAGGCTTGCTTGCGCACAAGGGGGCTAGCTTATCGAAGGCAGCAAGCCATTATTGGCTAACGACCGAGGGCGTATTTGGGGTGGCGCTAGGGGTTAGTGCAAGTTTTATCTTCATGTTTGTTTTGTTTGGCGCATTGCTTGAGCGCGCAGGTGCGGGCAATTACTTTATTCTCTCGGCAATGTCCTTACTTGGCCACTTTCGGGGTGGCCCTGCCAAGGCGTCTGTCGTTGCCTCTGCCGCCACAGGGATGATTTCCGGCTCTTCCATTGCAAACGTTGTGACCACAGGAACTTTTACGATTCCTCTGATGAAAAAGGTGGGCTATCCAGCCCATAAAGCGGCCGCCGTTGAGACAGCGGCTTCCGTTGACGGACAAATAATGCCTCCAGTCATGGGTGCAGCAGCCTTCTTAATGGTGGAGTATGTTGGTATTCCCTACACCGAAGTTTTAAAGCACGCCTTATTACCTGCCGTTATTAGCTACATTGCACTTTTTTACATCGTGCACTTAGAGGCAGTCAAGGCGAATATCCAGGGCCTGCCACCGTCGATTCTGTACACACGAAAGCAGCGTTTTGTGCGGTGGGGGCTAACCCTCTCGGGCATTATTATTTTTGTGGGGCTTTCCTATGTTCTTTTAAGTGGGGCAAGGATCGTATTTGGTGAATCGTCAACCAGCGTACTTTCTTTCTTGCTCGTAATTCTTTACGTTTTAGCTGTGCGTGTCTCTGCGATGCAAAAGGAGGAGCCTCTTCAGGCTGAGTTTCTAGAAAAAACTCCGCCTGTAGCCTCAACGCTTAAAAGTGGAATCTATTTTCTACTTCCTGTGGTTGTCTTGGTCTGGAATCTCATGGTTGAGCACTTGTCTCCAGGTCTTTCGGCGTTTTATGCCACGGTTACATTAATTGGAATTGTTCTTACACAGCGCCCGTTAAAAGCCTTTTTCAAAGGCCAGTCTTCCCTTAAAGAATATTGGCTTAGAGGTTTTCGCGATTTGCGTGATGGCCTTGTTACGGGAAGTCGTAACATGGTTGGTATAGCCATTGCGACAGCGGCTGCGGGTGTCATTGTGGGTACAGTGACTCTCACTGGGGTTGGCCTTGTCATGATTGAACTGGTTGAGCTGCTTTCGGGGGGCAATCTCCTGATCATGCTCATTCTTGTTGCCATTATTTGTCTCTTCTTGGGACTTGGACTGCCAACAACCGCAAACTACATTGTCGTCTCGACCCTTATGGCGCCAGTAGTGGTCGAGGTGGGTGCCTTAAATGGGCTGATGGTTCCCTTAATTGCAGTCCATCTTTTTGTTTTTTACTTTGGACTAATGGCAGATGTGACCCCTCCTGTAGGTCTTGCAACGTACGCGGCTGCGGGTATTGCAAAAACTGATCCACTCAAGGCGGGTGTGACCGCATTTTCTTACAGTATACGAACGGCGATCCTACCGTTTATGTTCATTTTCAATACGCAGCTACTCCTTATTGGTATTGAAGGTTATGGGCACCTAACACTTGTTGTAGTAAGCGCGACGATGGCCAGCCTTTTGTTTGCCGCGGCTACTCAAGGCTGGTTTCTGCGTAAGAATCGCTGGTGGGAAACAATTGTGCTAATTGTGATTGCCTTTGCATTGTTTCGGCCAGGTTTCTTTATGGATCTCTATCAAGAACCCTTTCGCAAACTCCCCGCTAGCCAACTAATTTCTACCTTAGAGTCCTCGGACGAAAAAACTCAATTACGGGTTTTCATTGAGGGAACGACCTTAGAAGGTAACGAGGTTAAGCGCGGTCTCTTGCTACCACTGTCGCCGGGACTCACCGCGAAAGAACGTTTGGGGGGGAGCGGACTGACCCTGGTTAACTTCAACGAGGAGATCCAGATTGCTCGCGTTAAATTCGGAAGTGTTGCAGACAAGCTTGGCTTTGAGCAGGGCTTTAAACTCACAGGGTTTGAGGTTCCCGTTGATAGACCTGCAAAAGAGTGGGTTTACCTCGCTGCGCTATTTCTTCTGGTTTTGGTTGTCATCTCTCAGCGGTCGACAAAGAAAAGCACTTGAATCAGGCTAAGGCCCAGAAACATAAAGCCTCTGGGGTAAGCCGTTCAGGATATTTGGAAGGATGTAATCAGTAAGTTTTGTAAGGTAGAAACTTGCCAGACAGAACGACTCGTACGCGGTCTCCCTTTGGGTCTGCTTCTCTCTTAATGTCCATAGAGAAGTCAATAGCACTCATAATTCCGTCACCAAATTCCTCGTGAATGAGTTCCTTTATTGTGGTTCCGTAGACGTTTACGATCTCGTACCAGCGGTAGATTAATGGGTCGGTTGGTATAGATGTTGGAAGAGAGCCTTTGTATGGAACGACTGTTAGCAGAGTCACCGCTTCTTTAGGAAGGCTAAAGATATCACCCACAATTGCCGCTTGTTCAGGGGTAAGGGTCATCTGGCCAAGGCAAGCGGCCGTCGTCCATTCTTTCGATAAAGACAGCTTGGCTGCGACATCACCCCACTTGATTCCTTTTTGAACCTTGGTGGCGTAAATAAGATCGGTTACATCTTCGCGGGTCATGAGTCTTTCTACTGGCATGAAGCCTCCTTATGGTTAAGCTGCCTTGTTAAGTAATCCGGGTTGAACAACATGTGGCTTTAATGGCTTGGGCTCATCCCCGGCCGAGATGGCCTTTGCGCGGTTAACTAAAAAGTCAATAAGGTGATTGCGGATCCAGTAGAACTGCTGGTCGTGATGCATGGTTGATCGGCTTCTGTCCCGTGGCATCGTGTTTTCAACAATTTCAGCAATCACAGCCTTAGGGCCATTGCTCATCAGAAAGATCTTGTCTGCAAGAAGAATGGCCTCATCAACATCGTGGGTGATCATGAATACTGTCTGCTTGGTTTCTTTAACAATCTCTAGAAGTTCGTCTTGAATATTCCCCCGGGTTAGGGCGTCTAAGGCTCCAAATGGTTCATCTAAGAGAAGCATCTTGGGCTGAATAGCAAAGGCCCTTGCAATTCCGACCCTTTGTTTCATTCCGCCTGAGAGCTGAGAGGGCTTCTTCTCCTCGGACCCCTGCAAGTGAACGAGGTTGATGAACTTCTGCACATGTTCATTAATTTGTGTGATTGACCATTGTGGCCACTTCGATTTCACGGCAAAGGCTATATTTCCTTTTACGGAGAGCCATGGCATGAGGGCATGAGCCTGGAAAACGACGCCTCGGTCAAGGCTTGGCCCGGTTATCTCTCGACCATCAATGAAGGCGTAGCCTGCACTTGGCTTCTCAAGGCCAGCCAGTACATTCAGGATGGTTGTCTTCCCACAGCCTGAGTGCCCAATAATGCAAACGAACTCGCCTTTTGCAATTTCAAAGCTGACATCCTCAAAGACAACCAGCTCTTGTCCATTGGAGGTTCCTGGGAAAGACTTCTTCAGACCCTGAACTTGTAGAAACTGCGCCATACGTCTTTGCTCCCTTATCTAGTCGCGGTAGGTCACTGCCTTTTGAAGGCGAGCGAAAGAAAGGTCAAGTAACATTCCAACAAGCCCGATTGCAAGAATGGCGGTAAGAATGTTGGTGATGGAAAGGTTATTCCATTCGTTCCAGACAAAGTAGCCAATGCCTGTGCCGCCTACAAGCATCTCCGCGGCAACAATCACGAGCCAGGCTATGCCTACGGAAATGCGCATTCCAGTCATGATGGTTGGGGCTGCTGCGGGAAGAATGACGAATAAGGCTTTTCGGATGGGCGAGACCTCCAAGGTTCTTGAAACGTCAATCCATTCCTTTCGAACTGAAGCCACCCCGAAGGCTGTGTTGATCATCATTGGCCAGATTGAGCAGACAAAGATGACAAAAATGGCCGAGACCCCTGAGTCTTTGAGCGTGAACAGTGCAAGAGGCATCCATGCAAGGGGAGAGATAGGCTTAAGAACCTGAATATAGGGGTCGAATGCTTTGAAAACCAGCCTAGACATGCCGATAAGAAAGCCCAGTGGCACAGCAACAATGGCCGCGAGGAAAAAGCCAGCTAGAACTCGAGCAATCGAGTAACCAAGCTGTATGCCAATGCCTTTGTCGTTTGGACCTCGATCGTAAAAGGGCTCTGAGAGATGCTCCCCCAGCTTCGTGATGAAATCGACGGGAGTAGGGAAGGCGGACTTTTGCCCCGTAGCGGCGGCTGAACCAACAAGCGCGGCATACTCATCGTCAACAATTTGTGTGCCGGATGTTGGGAGTGTTAAAAGCTGCCAAAGACCAAAGATAACTACCAGTATGACAACCGATAACAGTCCAGCCCGCCTATTCTCT
>JAURGE010000087.1 GCA_030833925.1 Alphaproteobacteria bacterium | reverse complement strand
ATGACATTGCACAGCTTCGGGTCATGCATCGGGTGATGCTGGAAGGCGAGGCTCCGATTTGATCGTTCTACTGGTCGATAAATAAGCCAAATAACTGACTAATTTTCTCTGGAAATGGCCTTCGAATGCTGTTTGAGGGTCTTTTCACGCAAAAAAGAGGGATAGTGGTTTGAAAATTTTTAAGAACAGGAACGTGGCGTTTATCTGATGCTAGAATTCATTTTGAGCCTCTTTGCAACTCTGATACCACGTGATTAAGCTCTCGCCATAATACAGATCATTTCGCCTTGAGGATTCTATCTAATGAAAGTCTTTTATACTGGAAACTCTCCTTATGCTCGTCGCGCTCGTTTGGCCGCTCGTGTTTCGGGTTTAGGAGTGGAGGAAGTGGATGTTGCACCGCTAGACGCCGCAGACAATCCTCTTCGGAATAAGGGCCCCGGAGTGAAGGTTCCAGGATTCGAGACTGATACGGGAGCTTATTTCTGTGAGACCCTTCTGATCACGAATTATCTTAACGAAAAATCGGGAGGGAAATTATTTCCATCTGACCCAGTTGCGGCCGATAAGGCCCGTGAGGTCGAGGGAATAGGTTCATTGTTGCTCGATAGCCTTTTCATTCGCTCCCAGCAATTGAACCGTTTATCTGAGAATGAGCGCTCTCCAAGCCTTATAGCGAGAGAGGCTGAACGTGCCGGTCGATGCTATGATGCATTGAGTAAAGCTCTTGATGGCAAAGAAGCAAGTCTTGATGCTGGTGCTATCGCTGTCGTTTGTGCACTTGGATATGCCGACTGGCGCTTACCAGAAGACAATTGGCGTGCTGGACGAAGTGGGCTTGCTAAATGGTTTGACGCAATGCATCAGAAAAAAGATGTGGAGAGCACTAAGCCAGTTTTTTAAACTTGTTCACCGTTCTGGTTTAGGAGATTTCCGGTTACGAGGCGTTTAGAACTTGGTTATGTGGATTCTCCTCGGAATAACCGGACCTCTCTATTTGGTGTCTTAGTGCTAGAAATGAACTAGTTAGAAAACCTCATCAGCAGAAACCACCTTACTGACTGGAAAAGGCCATGCCTCGCGACATCGCTGAACTTTCTCCAAACTTCAGCCTTATTGGTGTGCCTGGTTCCCGCAATCAGCTCTCAACACCATCACTGGTGTTAGACCTCGATATTGTTGAGGGTAACATTCAAGAAATGATCCGGTGGACTAAAGCTGCAGGGCTTCGTTTGCGGCCGCACGCAAAGACTCATAAGTCGGTTGCGATAGCTAAAATGTTGGTTGAGGCTGGGGCTGTTGGTGCCTGTTGTGCCACTTTGGGTGAGGCTGAAGCTCTAGGTTATGCTGGAGTTCCAGGCATTCTGATTACTAGTCCAGTGGTACAAAAGGCAAAAATCCAACGTTTGTTGGAGTTGAATGAAGTTGCTGACGACCTTGCTGTAGTTGTTGATGATCCGGCTAACGTTTCCATGTTGGCAGAAGCTGCATTGAATTTTGGCACAAAAAACCTGTCAGTTTTTGTTGATGTAGATGTCGGTTCTAAAAGGACAGGTGTGCCATCCGCTCAGCAGGCGGTCGCACTTGCAAGACAAATAGAAGCGGCACCAGCACTTCGATTTGGTGGGCTGCAAGGCTACGCAGGACACCTTCAACATATTGTTGATTTTGAACAACGTAAGCGGGGAACAGAGGCTGTTGCCCAGCAGATGCTACAGTTTGAAGATGTCCTTAAGAAAGCGGGGCTTGCCCCTCCACTTTTGACTGGTGGTGGTACAGGGACTCATGCCTTGGAGGCTGAGGCTGGCGGGCTTGCTGAACTTCAAGCCGGTTCCTTTACTGTAATGGACGTCGATTATGATCGGGTTAGCTTGCGCGAAAATGGCGCCAGACCATTTCAAGACGCTCTTTTTATAGCTACGTCGGTTGTTTCTTCACAACATGAAGGCTTTGCCACGACAGATGGTGGCCTGAAGGCTTTTGCGACGGATGGGCCTAAACCTAGAATTGCTAGAGGTGCACCAGAAGGCTCTGAATATGGTTGGTCCGGTGATGAGCATGGTCGAGTATTGTTGCCTGATGGGGCTGAACCCTTAAAGCTCGGTGATATGTTGGAGTGCGTTACTCCACATTGTGATCCGACAGTGAATTTGCATGATTGTTACCATGTCTGTCGAGGTGATGTTTTGGTTGATATTTGGCCAGTAGACGCCCGTGGAAAGCGCTAACGCAAATTATATCTTCACTTCAATTTGAATAGTGCAGAAGCTAGATTTTTATTGCCTTAACTAGATATTCGCTTGGAAGGTGAGTTTGCTTCCGTTTATCTGTTTAAGGGCGTTGAAAATCGTGCTGGCTAGAAATTTATTTTCAGAGGTCTCAACTATAAAGCTGTTTTGGATAGATAAAATTGGCTTGGTCGCTTGCGTGAATATTTCCAGGACATTTCTGACAAGTTCAGCATCTCTTCGCACTAGTTGAGTGCCTTTGTCTTGGCAGAACTCATCAGCAATTTGGGAGTGCTGACTTTTAACTGCTTCAAGGACGGGTCTAGCTTCAGAAACAGCGCCACCAAAAAGTTTAAAAGCTTCTCTCTCGCTCTTGGAATTAATCATTAAAAAAAACATTCGCTGCAGTTTTGCGGCATTCGAACTCTCATTCTTAAGTGAGTTAGGGGTTAACAAAGATAAGAAGGCATCAAGTGTTAGAGGGATTGGAATGCCGTTTTCGGCATAAATGAGGTAAGGGTGAACGGCAGAGTAATCAATCTCGACCGTTGTCATGCCATTAAAAAGAATACCTGAACGTCCTTTTAGAGATATGGTTTGCCAATCATTGTAAAAATTTCCACCAAGCTCCAAGCTGCCAAGGTTGCAGACATAGTAAGTAAAGGAGGAGAGATGATGTATAGGGTGGGATATCTCAGACTTTAATAGGACATCATTATAACGTTTTAAGAATGCTCTTAATTCAGATGTAAAAGTCGTTTCATCGTAGGCAAGATAATTTCCATTAATGTCCTTGAGAACTATAGTCTCTCGCTCGGTGTGATTAAGCTTATGGGTCATCATCAAAACCATTTCGCCAGTATAATTTCTGCTGGTAGCTTTTAGGTGTCCAAGACGATTTTTCTAACCAACCCGATGCTTTTAATTACATCTCTGGTGCTACGACCGCCAAAACCTTGGAAGCAATAAAATTAAAAGCGTGAATAATTCAAGCCGGCCTAGAAGCATTCCAGCCGCTAACATCCACTTTGCTGCATCAGGTAGGACAGCGAAGTTGCCCGATGGCCCAATCTCTGGCCCAAGGCCAGGCCCTACGTTGGAGATTGCTGTTGCCGCTCCACTAATTGCTGTAATTCCCTCTACGCCTGTCAAACTCAGTCCAACGATGAGCGCGGAAAAACATGCGATGTAGAGAAAAAAGAACGCGAGGACAGAATTGAGTGCGTCTGGGCTAAGAGGCTTTCCAGAGTAGAGGGCAGGTGCAACGCGATGTGGACGAGCCATTCTTCGAAGTTGTGATTTTGCGCCTGCAATCAGTACTTGAAAACGGAATATTTTTATTGCGCATGTGGTTGATCCAGCACACCCACCGATGAACATCAGAATAAGGAAGATGGGTTGAGCAAATGGTCCCCAACTTTCGAAGTCTCCGTGAACAAAACCTGTCCCGGTGAGAATAGAGACGACGTTGAAAGCTGACTCTGCGAGAAAGCTTAGGAGGCCTTCTTCTTCGCCACGGCCACGCGCTAGCACAACAAGCGTGGTGAAAAAAAGAATAGTTATTATGAACCCTCGAATTTGCGTATCAGCTAAAAGTGTTCGAGGAGAGACCTTTATAGCCTTTAAATAAGCAACAAATGGAAGTGAGCCTAAAATCATGCCCAGAACGGCAATTATAGGTACAGCCTCTCCCTCAAATACTCCGAAAGAGTCATCGTAATTAGCATAACCGCCGGTTGAAATCGTAGTCATAGCGTGGGTAACAGCATCGAAACCATTCATCCCGACTAACCAGTACCCAAGTGCAACTACGAATGTTCCACCTACGTAAAGGCTGCCAATGCCTAACGCGATTTGTGCGGCGCGGGGCAGGACCTTTTCATTTTGCTCTAGAGCTTCCGCGCGGAAGAGCTGCATACCGCCAATTCCTAGGGCTGGCATGACAGCGATTGCTGTAACGATAATACCAATGCCACCGATCCATTGGAGAATTGCCCTCCAAAGCAGGAGACCTGGGGCAGCAAAATCTAGACCAGTGATTACGGTTGAGCCGGTTGTCGTTAGTCCAGACATGGCCTCAAAATACGCATCTGTGTAACTGAGTTGTAAATCTGAAAAAACGAAAGGAAGAGCCGCGAAGGCGGCGAGTGCTGCCCAGCTGAAACTAGTGAGCACAAATGTTTCTCTTAAAGATATTCGAAAAGCACTTCCTTGCCAGCATGACACTGCTAATCCGACGCCAATAAATAACGTCATACCCATTGCTGCTACGAAAACTAGCCAGTTCTCATGATCGTTCATAAGATCTGCCGCTGCTGGCGGTGCCATCGCTAGCGCTAGCCCTGAAAGCAGCAGGCCGGTTATGAATGCGATCGGCCGAAAATTCATAATAATGTTCCCGAGTGGGTAATCCCGAGTAACGATCTGTTACCGTGAGACGGTATATTTCTCGTGTTAATTCACTGCCATATTTGCAAGGGGTGAGTCGAGAGAAAACGCTGGAATGGAA
>JAURGE010000086.1 GCA_030833925.1 Alphaproteobacteria bacterium | reverse complement strand
AATCGCCAGCTGCAAAAACTTCGGGATGGCTTAGGCTTTGCAGAAATTCATTAACCTTTATGAAGCCGTTTTTATCTGTCTTAAAACCAGAGCTCGCCAACCATGAAGGTACTGCAGCACCTGTTGCTAAGATAAAAATGTCAGCGGAAATTTTTTCTCCAGTTGCGAGTGTTACTTGAGATCCATCTGTTGCGATTGCTTTTGAATTGAAGCGAGTTTTTATTCCCTTTTCTGCAAGGACCCTCTTCATGCGGTTGCGAACCGAGTTTGCATGGCCAGGAAGAATTGTATTGTCGTCGGACAATATGGAAATTGAAGATGAAGTACCTCTGCTGTCAAAATAATCTTTTAAGGCAAGGGCCGTTTCTATCCCACCGGCACCAGCACCAGCTATCGCAATCCTTGGGTTTTGATGTTGCTCTGCCTCATATTGGCTTAGCCTATCTAAGAACTTGTTAATTGGCTTTATTGGAAGAGCGTAATCAGATGCGCTCGAAATTGGGAGCTCTGGAGGTGTTGAACCAATATTTATAGAGAGGATATCGTATGAAATTGGTGGTCTATTTTCGAATATTACCTCTTGAGCCACTGGATCAATTTTAATTGCATTTTCAAGAATTAAATTGGAATTTGCCCAACGAGTTAGTCGGTTTAAATCAATATAACCTTGATCACTTGTGTACTTTCCTCGAATTAAGCCAGGCATCATACCCGAGTAAGGCGTCCGAATATCTTTAGATACAACAGTTATTCTCACCCCCGGCTCTGGGCGCATTCCAAAGGCTCTAATAACTGCGAGATGCGAGTGTCCGCCGCCGATAAGAACGATATCTTTTTGAATTGAAGATACTTGCTGCATTTAATATTTTTCGGAGGCTTCTAATTCGTCACTGTATCATGTTTTTTGTAATGCTTTGTTTTTTGATTTACTTCTTATCAAGGGTAGTCATTTCGCCGAGAGTAACCGGTGAGATTGGCATTCGTACTCTCATCGGTAACACCTCATTAATGGCAGCACCGTTACTTTCTGTAATTAGTTCAACAGTTTTGTCCGCACACATTCGTCCTTGGCATGGTCCCATTCCGCAGCGAAGAAAAGCTTTCATTTGATTGGGGCCTTGCGCGCCTTCTCTAACAGCTTTTCTTATTTCGCCCGCAGAAATTTCCTCACACCGACAGATGATTGTTGAATTCGCAGGTTTGTGGAAAGCACGCGCTGGAGGATACAGTGCGTTTAAAAATGGACGAATTGCTTTTCCTCTGCCAAGGCTGCGCATTTCCTCGGAATTTGTAATACTCCCATTACCGAGAGTGTAATTCGCAGATGCCCCAGCAAGTGCGCCCATAGCTATTGCTGCTCGCCAACCACCTATACCTGAGACATCGCCAGCGGCATAAATCCATGGGCGGTCGCTCATTTGGCCGGCAATGGAGGCAAGAGATGGGCGCCATGCTGCCTCTTTATTATCATACCAAATTGGCGCACGCATTGCGCGGAGCAGTTGCGTATTTGGAACAACCCCGTCGTGTATTAGAAGAGTGGATGCCGAACATTCTCCAACCGCTCCATTCTGAGTTTTCCACGAAATTCGTTCGAGTTGTTTTTCACCATGGGCTTCAATGTTGATGACATTGCCAACAGATGTTTTTATTCCTCTAGTGATTTTCAAACGCCAGAAAAGACCTTTAAGAAGGTCCTGAGTTCCAGTAAGTGCTGCAGGCAAATGTAAAAGCGCTTGCTTAATTCTTTTTGGGTCATCGAGTTGCAATATCACGTCAGGCGGCACTTCTGCAGCTTTTAGTTGGGACGCAAGAAGTAAAAACAGGGGCCCTTGACCAGCTAAAATGAATGGTCGTTTAGGCACCATATTTGTGGTTTTAAGAGCAATTTGAGCTGCCCCCGCCGACATCACGCCTGGTAGGGTCCAACCAGGAAAAGGGGTTGGGCGTTCATAGGATCCCGTAGCGATGATGAGGCGTTTAGCCGAAAGACGTTTTACCTTGCCATCATGTAAATAAATAAGATCACTGCCTGATCCAGTGTCCCAATCCTCAATCCCTATTACGCGCGCTCGCTGGCGGTATTGAATCCCCGAAGCACGAAATTGTTGAACAAATCGAAGGCCGCGATAATAGTCTTTCCCAAAAATATGTAGATCATTTCGTGCGGCAACATCCTCGACTGATCTCCAGATTTGACCACCAGGCATTGCCTGATCATCCAAAACAACGACCTTGCTGCTCTTTGCTTCGATAGCAGCTGCCATTCCAGCAGGGCCTGCTCCAACTATGGCAATGTCGGCATTATCAATCGTCATCAAGCCTCTCCAGGCTTGCTTTATTATATTGTGAATGAACCACCATACCCTCTGCTACTGGGGTCATGCAGGATTGCCTATTATCAACTCCATCTATTGTCATAAGACATTCAAAGCAGATACCCATCAAACAGTAAGGAGCCCTTGGTGAGCCAGATACTGGATTATTCCGTGTGGGCATTACTCCGGCAGCTAACACAGCAAATGCAACGCTTTCTCCGGAACGAGCAGTAATAAACTGATCATTTACTTGAAAGGTTATTAATTGATCAGGTTCGATTTTAGTGCGGCGTACTAGCATAGTCCGTTTTTTCAAAACGTAGTGAGGAGAATTCTTCGAAACCAATGGCCATGCGGCGGTCTAGGATCCACTCAGGCAGGCGCATTGAGTGGACAGCAGCTAAAGTAACACCTGAATGGTTCGTAACCATAAAAACACCTGGATATTTTTCAGACTCATCGTAAATCGGACATCCATCAGGGGGCATTATCCTGAGAGCTCCCCATGCCCTCACAATATTTACTTGTTCTAAATCGGGTAGAATGCGAACTGCCCGAGCCGCAATATTTCCTGCAACATTGGCCGTATTTTTATCATTAAAGCCAACTTCCTCATGGCTAACACCAAGAAGTATAGAACCTTCATCAGTCTGTCTTATAGATCCCATCGGTAATGGTAAAATTTGATCCAGTCGTTCTGTTACAAGAACCTGACCACGCTGTGGGCGAGTAGGGCACTTCATGCCACATTTTTCTGCAAGAGCTGGAATCCCATGCCCACATGCAATGACCACTTTTTCCGCATGTATGGTGGTCTTATCTGCGATTTGTATTTCGTAGTTTCCGGCTGAAGTCGGTTTAATATCAGTAACTTTGCTATTTATTTGGTATTTTCCGCCATGAAGTTGATAGGATTTTAGCATGGCTCGAAGGAGTTTTAGCGGGTTAACGTGACCATCGTGTTTGCTGTATGCAGCAGCTTGAACGCTATCTCCGAATCTTACACCAGGTATCAGGCTTTGGATTGATTGCCTGTCAATCATCTCTGCCTCGTATGGCAGGTTCCCCGCTTGGGCCTTCATTTGCTCAATCAGCGTCTCTGATAGGCTAATTTCTTCCTCTGTCGTGCAAATCGTAAGGCCCCCAAGCTGCTGATGACCAAGTGATAAACTGGTTTCCTCCGCCAGTAAGCCGGCAAAGTCAGAGTAAAGTGCTGCCGATTCTCTTGTCCACTCTTGATAACGCTGTAGGCCTAGACCTTTCGTTTGTGTCCAAACTAATCCGAAATTACCTCGTGCTGTGCGGAGAGCATTATCATCTTCATCAACAATTAGAACTTTTGCGCCTTTTCGAACAAGGCCCAGTCCAACAGCTGCTCCGACCATACCGCCGCCAATTACCAGAACTTCTGCAGTTTGTGCCATCAATATCCCTAATCTATTAATCTGGGAGCTATGGTAGCCTCTTTGTCGCGCCTTAACTAGCTGAGTTTACGTTGCTTATCCGTTCCTAAGAGCTTAGCTTGCGCGCGATTATTTAAGAGAGTCGGGGTCCACTCAACCTTCAACGAAAGATTTCTCAACATGGCCATGATCGCTGACCGCCTAAAGGTTATTAAGCCTTCCGCTACTGTCGCTTTGAACGCGAAGGCTATGGAGATGAAAGCTGCTGGTGAAGATGTAATTGGGTTAGCTGCTGGCGAGCCTGATTTCGATACACCAGACTCTGCAAAAGAAGCGGGGATAGCAGCTATCCAGAAAGGCGACACAAAGTACACGGCTCCAGACGGTCGTCCAGAATTAAAAGCTGCCGTTGCACGAAAATTTGAGCGTGAAAATAACGTCAAGTACGATCCAAAGCAGGTAAGCATTGGAAATGGTGGAAAGCACGTTCTTTACAATGCGTTAATGGCCACGGTGAATCCAGGTGACGAAGTTATAATTCCCGCTCCGTATTGGACGAGCTATCCCGACATGGTGCGGTTAGCTGAGGGTGAGCCGGTAATTGTCCCTTGTTTGCAAGAAAACCGTTTTAAGATGACGCCTCAGCAACTAGAGGCGGCTATTACGCCAAAAACTAAATGGCTGATTTTTAATACACCCTCCAATCCCACGGGAGCTGCTTATACCTGGGATGAAACCAAAGCACTGACAGATGTTCTTTTGCGTCATGAGCATGTTTTAATCATGACAGACGATATGTATGAACACATTGTGTATGACGACTTTAAGCCATGCACAGTTGCTGAGGTTGAACCACAACTATACGAGCGTACACTTACCACTAACGGTGTATCTAAAGCTTACGCGATGACAGGTTGGCGTATTGGTTATGCCGCAGGCCCAATGCCAATTATTAACGCCATGCGAACAATTCAATCACAGAGCACCACAAACCCCTCTTCGATTAGTCAGACTGCCGCTGTAGCTGCTTTAGATGGCCCCCAAGATTTTATTCCCGAGCGGGCCAAGGCTTTCCAGCGCAGACGCGATCTTATCGTTTCGATGTTGAACCAAGCTGCTGGACTGGACTGTTTAACGCCAGAGGGCGCCTTCTACGTTTATCCGTCCTGTGCCGGGACTTTAGGGAAGACAACACCTCAGGGTAAGACAATTGAAAGCGATGATGATTTTGCCGCTTATTTGCTAGAATTTGAGAAGGTAGTGGTAGTTCCTGGTTCTGCTTTTGGTCTCAGTCCGCACTTTCGTATTTCTTATGCAACATCAGATTCAACCTTAGAAGAAGCTGGCGTTCGGATCCAGAGAGCTTGCGCTGCACTACGATAAGTAACCTCATCATATCAGAGGACTGACTGCGCTTAATTAATGTAAACACCTAATTAGGCGAGTTTAGTAACTGT
>JAURGE010000085.1 GCA_030833925.1 Alphaproteobacteria bacterium | reverse complement strand
GACTTGCACACCGACCAGCTCTGTTGCCGCTGCGTTTCCGACGTGAAGTTGCTTAAAATCAAAGGTGCTTAGTTTGTTTAGTAATGCCTCTGCTTGGAGTCCCTCTAACCTAAGCCAGCAGCGAGTTTGAGTGATATCGACAGCTATTGGGCCAGGATTAGGTATTGGCCGATCAGTAATTAGCAACCATTTGTCTGGGCCAAGACATATTAAATGTTTGTTGTCTTGCGTGGTTATCTCTCCAACGCTGATATCCGCTGGAATACCTAATTCTTTCTCAACTGGCTTTGCTTCTGCCTGAAGGCTGTAGAGGGCCGATATTTCTTCGATTGTTAGAAGTAAATCTTTTCCCGCCGCGGGTAATTTTGCTCTAAGGCCTTCAAAAGGGGACCATTTTTCAACCATCAATTAATCTCTGTTCACATCAAAGAAGGCTGGGGTTGTCACCTTTACTTCGTATTTTTTACCAAGACTCCAAGCGAAAAGATGCTCCCCCTGTCGAGAACGACCGTCTTTAACAAGTGCCATTGCAAAACCCGAAGAGAGCTTGTCGCTCCAATAGCTTGATGTCACATGGCCAATCATTGGTTGTGGGGGATGGGGATTGGAAATCTCAATTATCTGTGCGCCTTCGTCCAGCACAACGTTTGGGTCTACCGGCAAAAGGCCTACAAGTTGTTTTCTGCCGGATGCCGCGAGCGCCGGTCGTTTCAGGGCTCGCTGACCGACAAAATCACTTTTTGAGTTCGATAGAATCCAATCCATACCGAGGTCTAATGGCGTAACTGTGCCGTCCGTTTCATGGCCTATAACAATAAAACCCATTTCTGCACGGAGTACGTGCATTGCCTCCGTACCGTAAGGCGTCGCCCCAGCTTCTTGAATGATGTCCCAGAGCCGGCCGCCGTCTTCCCAGCGGACATAGATTTCGAATCCAAGTTCACCAGAGAAACTGACTCGGAAAATGCGAGCTGGTTGACCAAAAAGAATGATTTCCCGCCAGGAAAGATGAGGAATGAAAGATGATGAAAGGTCTAATTCTGGCAGTACGGTGTTAATTACTTGTCGCGCGTTAGGGCCTGCAATGGCTATGCCTGCCCATTGCTCAGTTAATGAAGTCAAGCGAACATCGAGGCCAGGCCATTCGGTTTGTCGCCAGTCCTCCATCCATTCCAGCACTTTCCCAGCGCCACCCGAGGTAGTTGTCACTAGAAAGCGATCACTATTAATCCTGGAAACAACGCCATCGTCGAATGCCATGCCATCATCTTTGAGCATCAGCCCATATCGGCACTTCCCAGCCTGAATATTGTCGATGCGATTAGTGTATAGGCGGTTTAAAAATTCAGCAGCGTCAGTCCCCGCAACATCAATTTTCCCTAGCGTAGACACATCTAGCATGCCTACATCATTCCTAACTGCCTTACATTCTCGGCTAACTGCAGACGCCATTGGCTCGCCAGCTTTGGGGTAATATCGTGGGCGCTTCCAGTCACCCACATCTTCGAATATTGCACCCAACGCCTGATGCCTTGCATGCATCGGTGTGTGTCGCTCTAGTTGGAAACGAGAGCCTGTTCTGCGACCAGCTAAGGCGCCAAATGGGACTGGGGTAAGCGGAGGACGAACTCCAGAAAGGCCGATGTCTCCGATGCTTTGCCCCGTAGTTGCCGCTAGTATAGCCGCTGTAGCAAGTTGAGAGGTTCGACCCTGATCTGTTCCCATGCCAGAAGTGGTGTAGCGTTTGGCGTGCTCTATAGCTTGAAAGCCCTCTCTAGACGCCTGTTCTATGTCGGCGACTGTAACATCATGCTGAAAGTCCACGAACGCTGTGTGCTTATTTTTTTGGCTCATTGGAGCAATTGGCAATCCTTGCCCAACCGGACCTGAGTTGCCTCCAATGACGCTGGCTGAAAAATCACTTCCTCCCGCCGCTGCCCCATCATTGAAGGCAGCCATTGCGGTGAATTGTGTATTTGCGGCTCCCACGAGCCGGACTTCTTCTTTTTCACTGCTGGTTGCTATGAAGGAACTAATTTCAGCTGACCAAGTTTGTTTACCGCCCAACATCAAATAAAGGTGCAGCATAGGTGACCAGCCACCAGAGGTGACCAAAAGATCAGCCGTAATGCGTCGAAATTTGTCAGTTTGAGGGGTGCCGTCGGTGCCGATTTCAGTAATTTCGACCATCTTTAGGCGGGTAGAGCCAAATGTCCTTGTTATGGTCTCATTCTTGCTCAGTTCGGCCACAACTTCCGCCCCAGCTCTTTCCAGGGCACTGCGAACGTTCTTCATGCCGCCGTGGTTGCCGTAGAGAACCACCTTTTTTCCAGGAAGAATGGCGAACCGATTTAAAGCGGTTTCGACGGCTCCCGCCAACATAACTCCAGATCGGTCATTTCCTGGAAAGACCATGGGTCGCTCTAAAGCTCCGGTCGCTATAACAATTTTCTGTGCTCGAACATGCCAAATTCTTCCGCCATCAAGTCTCGTCTTTGGCCGTTCAAAAACTGTCAGAAAGCCATGGTCATAAGCACCGAAGCCTGTAGCTCGAAGGCGTGCAACCGCTTCTTTCTCAAGTTTTTTCCACGCCGATACTACCCAGTCTTCCGCTTTTTCGCCGTCGATTGTGCAGCCAGGCAAGGAATTAGTTCGTCCGCCTGGCAGCGAGTCCCGTTCGAAGATGGCGACACTTTTGCCAGCGGCAATCGCGGACAAGGCAGCCGCGAGTCCGGCAAGTCCGGCGCCGACTACCGCTATATCCACGTAAATGTTGGCATGGTCATATACAGCGGTGTCTAAACCCGTAGGAGCCGGGCTTTGCCCAGCCATGCGCCTTATTAAGGGTTCCCATAGATGGTTCCAGTTGTCGAACCGGGGTTTGGTGTTTGGACCCATAAAGGTCTTGTAATAAAAACCTGCAGCGATAGCCCTAGGCACAAAATCTAGGGCACGAAACACATCACATTTTAGATTTGGCCACCCGCGCGTTGCTTTGGCATCTATGCCAGCTAGTAGTTCGATCTCGCTAGCGATGCGGTTGGGAAGGACATCAGCGCCTTCGCCCAGGGTGAAAATAGCGTTTGGTTCTTCCAGTCCCAGGGAAAGCAGGCCGCGAGGACGGTGGCGTTTGAATGAACGTCCAACAATATGGACGTCGTTTGCCAGTAGAGCAGAGGCGAGTGTGTCACCGGCAAAACCAGTATAACTGCCTCCAGCAAATTGAAAGTCGATGGGTTGGCTTCTATCAACAAGCCCACCGTTGGGAAGCCGTGATGCTGTCATGTCTTGTCTTTAGGATCTGGAAATTCCGGAGGAGCCGCATCTATCGTGTAAGACTGCCCTAGATCATTAGTTGCAGTATGCCGGCACAGATTGAACCAGCGTCCGCATCCAGCGCTATGCCGCCAACGTTCGCGTGCCCAGCCTTTGGGGTTTTTCCTCAAAAACAACCGTTGAGCCCACGCCGAATTATCAGCCGTCACCGCGGGGCGTTGAATGTGTGCCTCTCCACCATTTGTAAACTCTATTTCTGGTCTTGGGCCGCAATGTGGGCAAGGGATCAAAAGCATGCCCGCAACTTATCTTAGATTCTCTAACAGTTGCTATAGCCAGCTAAGAAACTCTCATCGCCAGGCATGCAATCGTAATGTTTGCAAAGCACATAAGAGGCTTCAGAGATCTTAATCAGGCTAACCTATTCGGGAGTTCATCTATCGCGGCATCCAGGGCACTGTCACCCTTTGATTCCGACATTTTTTCTGAAATTACCTGTCTGGCCGCTGAAATTGCCACGGCGGTTGCCTCAGCACGTACGGCGCGCAGCGCTTCGGCTTCTGCTTGTGCAATCTTAGACTGCGCTTGCTCCCGACGCCTTTCGGATGCTGCTTCAAAGGCGCTAATAGACGCTTCCTGGTTTCGTTTTGCTTCTGCCTGTGCTTGGCTAATTATAGCCTTGGCTTCTTCAGCTGCAGTCGCCGCTAGTTTGCTATTCTCAGCAAAAAGACGCTCAGCTTCCTCTCGCAGAGTGCTAGCTTCTTCTATCTCGGAGCGAATCAGTGCGATCTTGCGGTCTAAGCCGTTAACTATGGCTTTCCGGCCCTTCCAATATACCAGGGCTAGAAAAATCAAAAGGGCCAGGCCGACGATATAAGTTTCCATTTCGCCTATCTCCAGCCCTAACTAGTGGGCCCGCTGGCTAATCGCGGCATCAACTGCCGCTGCGGTTTTATCGCTTTCAATACCCGAACCAATTAAGCGTTCGGTAATTGATTGTGCTGCTTCGAGCGCAATCTCTCTGACATTACCCATAGCTTCGTCGCGAGCAGCGGCTATTCGCTTTTCTGCTTCAGCAGTTTGCTGAGCTAGCTCTGCTGCTAAAGCTGATTGGCGACTGTCTAGTTCAGCCTGCGCTGCGGCTTGAGCCGAGCGCAAAGTTTCACGCGCTTCATCGCGAGCTTTTGCAATCGCAGCTGCATGCGCCTCGGCAGCGGCAGTTGCGTCCTGTTGTAGCTTTGCTGCGCGGTCAAGATCACTCTTAATACGCTCAGCGCGAGCTTCCAGAGCGGCTTGCACTCGCGGAATAGCGTGCTTCGACATCAGCCAGTACAGAACGCCTAGCACGAGTGCTAGCCAAAAAACCTGGCTCACGAACCACGTGGGATCAAATTGCGGCATCCGAACCCCCTGCCGTTAACGCGATGGGCATATCCTGCCACCGCAGCCTAGCCATCCACAGATATCTGTTTCCGTGGATGACCAGCTTGATACGGTCAGGCGAAGAGGGCGATTAGCGCCACAATAAGAGCAAAAAGTGCGATAGCTTCTGTGACGGCAAAGCCGATCCAGATGTTCGCGCCAATTTCACTCTTTGAGGCTGGGTTTCTTGCCAGCGCGGTGATGTAGCTTGCCCAAACGTTACCGACGCCGATACCGGCTCCGATCATTCCAATGGCAGCTAGGCCAGCACCAATGAGCTTTGCAGCTTCCGCTTCCATGACTTTAACTCCTTCGATTATCGACTTGTGAATGGAAAATAAGGGTTAATGCAGGTGCAACGCGTCATGCAGGTAAATGCATGTCAAAATTGTGAAAACGTAGGCCTGCAAGATAGCAACCAAAAATTCTAGCGCCGTTATGCCAACAAGCAGTACAAGCGGTGCAATGCCGCCGACCACTCCAAGCATAATAGCAAAACTCGCGATAACTTTAAGCAGGGTATGCCCAACCATCATATTAGCAAAGAGGCGGACAGACAGGCTAACGGGCCGCGAGAGATATGAGATCAGTTCTATCGGTA
>JAURGE010000084.1 GCA_030833925.1 Alphaproteobacteria bacterium | reverse complement strand
ATGTGCGTTACAGGACCAGGGTCAAATCCTAACCATTGTGGGATAGCGGCATAGATTCCTGTGTCGCACGCCCGACCAGCAACGATTATGTCTGGCTCCATTTCAAGCGCGCGAATAAAGGCCTCAGTTCCCATTTGACCTACAAGATTACTGCAGTTCTCGACCTCTTCCTGATTGAGTTCAGGAAGAACGCCCATCGAAATGACACGCCCATCACTAATCGCATTAAAAACAGCTGTTGGATCAATATCAGAGCGGATCACAGCCATTTTAAATTTTAGATTCTCTGTTTTTGCGACTTTCCTTATGATTTCCAGCGTAGCGTCGAGATGAGGCTTTGCACCCGCAGAACCTGCACTTCCAATTATTAATGGGACATCTATGGAGCGGGCCCCGAGCAACAGTTTTCGAAGATCGCGTTCAGTCTGCTCAGCAGAAGTTGCCATCTCACCGTTGCCTAAGAAAGTTGGGCCGATATCTGTTGAGCCCATGTCAGCCCCGATCATATCCAGATCTTGCGATAGTGCTGAAGTGAAAGCAGGCTCTGGAATACCGTAACCCAGCTGCCCAGTAGCACCGACAATCTTCAGATATTCACGGCCAGTGTTTTTGAAACGATCACGAATACGAGCGACAGCAGTCATATTTCAGACTCCAACAGGCCAATATGTTGCTGGGCGCCATAAACATCGCGATCGCCTGGGCTACCAGCAGGCTGAGATCGAGGGATGGTGATTTTGATTGCAAGTGCTGGCGGATATGGAGTGACTACAACTGCATTTTCACAAACACCGTAGGCTTTTGCAATTGCAGGAGGCTTTAAACTATCAGCAGCAAGTCCACGATCGTAATCCGCCTTGCTCGCAAACATAATATCAAAAGTGAGGTTAAGCGGCCCCGCGTTCTTACTGCGCACTACTTTGGCAATTTCTAGAAGGCGCATTTTTATAGCTCCGTTTACCTTTTCCCGCCTCGCCAAGTTTCAGGCGCTCCCAGGGCAAAAACGACAACAACTGTTGCCATCATCCCTGCTCCAATCAGTAATGCCGTGGAAGGACCTGTCGCATCCGCTATAACACCAAGCATAATTGGCCCAACAACATAACCCACATCACCAACCATACGAAAAGTACTCATCGTGGTGGCATTCATTCCTGGTGGAGCGCTATCGGCGGCATAAGCGGCAGGCGCTGAACCGCCAACAGATGTCGCAATGCCCCATAGAATGCAAGCGGACATAAAGATTGGATATCCAGCAGCAAAGGCAAAGACTGCCATAGTTGCCGCAGTCATTATTGAAGCAGGCACAATAACAGCTTTACGACCAAAGCGATCAGCAATCATCCCGCCAGGATAGGATGCAATCAAACCAGCAATCGCCCCTAGAAACATTCCAAGGCCTATCTCCGTCTGACTAAGACCAATACCGACAGACCCTATTAAAGGGATCAAAGAAAAAAACCCCCCGGTTCGGATCACCGCAAACATTAATGAAACCAGACAAACCAGAGCATACCCTCGTTTACGAGCCAGAATGCCTAATTGACTAAAATATGAGATTTTTGCACCCGAAGCGTCACCTGCCCTTACATCACTAAAGCTTTTTGTCTCTCCGACGGCAAACCAGGCGACTGTCGAGCAGACTAAGCCCAATCCTGCATATGCCCAGAACGGTGCTGCAAGCCCCATTGCATCAGCAAGAATTCCGCCAGGAAAAGGACCAATGCCAACAGCGAACAAAAAGGTTCCCTGATAAATTGAGATCATACGACCGCGTCGCTCTGGGGTCGAAATATCTGCAAGAACTATTTGGCCGGTCGTAAGAACCAACCCAGCTCCAGCTCCCGAAATAAAGCGACCGATGATGAACTCTGGGTAGGAAGATGCAACAGCACAAACGAGATTACCGATTGCTGTAACCACACCCCCAAGAGCCAGGCTGTAACGGCGTCCAAATCTATCTGAAATACCACCGGCTGCAGGCGCGCCAACGAGGCGACTTATTCCGTAAACTGCAATTGCAAAACCGATCGCTGTAACACTTACACCAAAAGACTTAGCGTAAAGCGAAATTGTTGGGACGATTGCCCCAAAGCCAAGCTGATTAATGCCTATTAATACGCACATCCAAATGAGAATGCGGTTTTCACTCGGCCGTTCTGAGGGGTTCAATGTAGTCTAAAGCTCCGCCATCGTTTCATCGAACGCTTTTAGCGTCGCTTCGATGTCCTCATCCGTGTGGGCGTGAGCCATATAATGCTTGCCTTCGCTTTTCAAAATACCACGCTTTCGCATACCAGCGTTGTACTTTGCCATCATTCCCGGGTCGCCAATAGCAGATCGATAGTCGATAACTTTTTTATCGTTGAAGACGAGGTCGAACATTGGGGCGTCCCCAACGACCTGAGCCAATATCCCATGCCTAGAGATTGAGGTCTTGTACCCCTCAATAAGCCTCATTCCTTGCTGAAACATATGCTCATAACCACCCGGTCTTCTTAATATTTCTAAGGTCTTTAAACCTGCAGCTGCCGCAACGGGATTGCCAGAGAGCGTCCCAATCTGAGTCATGAAGTCGTCTTCTGCGACCGCGCTTTTATCAAAGTGCACCATTATATCTGAGCGACCGCCAATGGCAGCGAGAGGAAAACCACCGCCAATTGCCTTACCCATAGTACAAATGTCGGGAATGACACCGTAGTAAGCTTGAGCGCCTCCGTAAGCAAAACGGAAGCCTGTCACCACCTCATCGAAGCAAAGAACAAGTTCGTATTCGTTACAAAGCTGACGAAGCCCTTCTAAAAAACCAGGAACAGGCGGAATCAAGCGCTGAAATGGCTCAACGATTATACCTGCTAGATCTTTTAGATTTTCCCGGATCAGACTTTCAACGGTAGCCAAATCATTGTAGGGCGCTACGACCATCTGCTGCTGTACGGCTGCGGGTATTCCAGCTGAGTCAGCGGCTCCTTCAGGAAAATTCGTGACACGTTTAGGTGTGGTTGAAATCAGGCCATAATCGCTCATGCCATGGTAGCCACCCTCAAATTTTAGGATTTTGTCCTTTCGCTTGTGGGCTCGCATCAACCGCATTGCATACATGTCTGCCTCAGAGCCCGATGAAACAAACCGCACCTGCTCGACACATTCCATTGCATCTGCAATTTCGGCTGCCAGACGAATTCCGTAGGGGTTGTTGGTGAAGAACGTTGTACCCTCTGCGACTACTTGCTGAATTACTTCAAGAACTTCGGGATGCGCATGACCAACAATCATTGGTCCTGAGCCAAGCAGATAATCTACATATTCACGGCCAGCCACGTCCCAGACGCGACAGCCGTGTCCGCGCGAGATAATTGTTGGATGACCAACATTACCAAACCCGCCACCAGGCAGCACTCGCTTTGCGAGCGAAAGCAATTCTTCCTCAACCATTGGGTCATGAGCGACGGAATTTGGCATGATCAGAACTCCAAATCAGGTTACAGGTGACCGACCACCATCAATGTTTATATCGACACCAGTTACGTAGCTCGCAGCGTCTGAAGCTAGGAAACAAGCAACATTGGCAAACTCTTCTGAACGACCAATACGACCCAATGGAATCTTGGCGTTTTCTGCCATTTCAACCTTAAAATCTTCGTAGGTAATATTGCGCGTATCAGCGGCATGCTTCCTCACATGCTGGTCACTGTCGATCAGGCCAGTCATCAGCGCATTAACCAAAATTCCATGAGGAGCACCCTCGTTTGCAAGAATTTTGGAGAGAGCAAGACCTGCCGCACGTGTGACTGCAGTCGGAGCACCTTGCGCTGGAGGAGCCTTCGCCCCGGTGTTTAGGACATTAATTATTCTTCCCCATTTCCTTGCCTTCATGTCGGCAAAAGCAAGCCTCGAGAAACGAATCTGAGCAAAGAGCTTTAGTTCGATATCACCCTTCCACTGCTCATCCGTCATTTCAAGAAAAGGGCCACGCAGAGACGAACCAGCGTTGTTAACAAGTATGTCTACTTGTCCAAAAGTTGCCACAGCCTCTTTATAACAAGCCTCGATCGCTGCCGGATCCGTTACGTCACATGAAATACCATGGGCTTTACCCGCATTCAGGGCGTTAATCTGTTCTACGGCTTGGTCGATGTGTTCCTGCCGCCGAGCTACAACAACAACGTTCGCCCCAGCCGCCGCCATCTTCAAGCCCATTGCACGGCCAAGTCCCATGCTGCCGCCGGTGATCAGCGCCGTCTTTCCTGAAAGGTCGATATTCATTTCGTTTATTCCGTATTAATTAAACTGATCTTTCTGACTAGCATCGTGCGGCGCGAAGGCCACACTTGTCCAGCACATTGCGACAAGAGGTATTTTGACTAACCTATATTGTCTTTACTCTCTAGATGGATACTCCATGCCTGATCAATATGCTGTTGGGATCGATATCGGCGGCACCTTTACCGACGTTGTAGTTTTTGATGGCAACAAGCAGAGAATTATTTCTCGGAAGCTGCTAACGACGCATGATGACCCAGCTCGTGCAGTCTTGGAGGGCATCAGGTCCGTTATAAATGAGGATGGAATTCCCCCAGATGAAATTGGTCGCGTTGTTCACGCGACTACTTTGTTCACCAACGCTCTGATAGAGAGAAAAGGTGCCCAAACTGGGCTTCTTACAACCGAGGGCTTTGAAGACATCATCGAAATCGGGCGCGAACGTAAGTACGAGTTATACGATATACACATTCAGAAACCCTCTCCACTCGCGCCCCAAAACCTGCGCTGTGGGGTTCGCGAGCGTCTGAACTTTGATGGCAGTGTGGCAGTTGCACTGGATGAGCAATCTGTTGCCGCTAGCGCTCACTACCTTGCTTCATCAGGTGTTCAATCGATCGCAATCTCATTTCTTCATTCTTATGCAAATCCAGCACATGAACTTGCTACAGCGGCTATAATTCAGAAAAGATATCCTCATATATCTGTCAGTCTGTCTAGCGACGTAGCTCCAGAAATTCGAGAATTTGAGAGAACTTCAACCGTCTTAGCTAATGCCTATATCAAGCCACTTGCAGCAGCTTATCTCGATGGAATTTCGCTCGGTTTAAAGAAACATGGTATCGCCAGCCCATTATTACTGATGCTTTCTAATGGCGGCCTCGCCGACATTAATGAGGCAAAAAGAATACCAGTAGCTCTTCTGGAATCTGGCCCGGCCGCTGGAGCTTTAGCAGCAGCATATTTTGGCACTTCGGAAGCTAATGGTGATGTGCTCGCTTTTGATATGGGGGGAACTACAGCCAAACTTTCTGTCGTTGATAACGGCAAGCCAGACATTGCCTACAACTTTGAGGCAGCAAGACAAAAGCGCTTTGCAGAAGGTTCCGGTTT
>JAURGE010000083.1 GCA_030833925.1 Alphaproteobacteria bacterium | reverse complement strand
GAGTGGCGGCACTGGTTCAAATTGGCAGCGAATCAGGCGTTTTTACAGATGAGGAGAAGGTAGGATTTTCTGAATGGGTGAGCCAATCGCAAACAACCCCGTTGAATGCAGAGGTTCGGTTCGGTGTGGCCAAAATGCTTTTCGGTGCGAGTACGGTTGCTCAGCATTGGTGGTCTGAATGGGAACGTGCTGATCGAAGCAAAATTACATTTCCGGCTGATGCGTTGATCAATAGAGATGACATCACAAACGCTCTGGTAGACATAAGTTGTCCGAGCCTTGTTATCCATGGCACGGCAGATGAAGGGTCCACATGCGGTAAACGTAAAACACCCTGTAGTGATCGCATAGGATTGTTTATGAACTACAAAAGTAACGAATCTAAAGAGCCGCTACGCCGGTCCTTTCTGCACAAAGGAACGAGTCTATTTCTGTTGCTCGGCGCTGTTGGGCCGTCGATCATTACCAGCCGGAAAGCCTCCGCTAAACAATCAGAGACGCCGGCCTGCGACGCCCCCACCCCTCCAGCTATGACAGGGCCATTCTTCACCCCTCGATCGCCCGAGCGAACTTCACTAGTTGAAAAGGGTATTAAAGGGGACCGAATGACGTTAACTGGTCGGGTAATCGGTACCGATTGCAAACCCATTCCTGGTGCTTTGCTGGATTTTTGGCAAACGGATGGATTGGGAAACTACGACAACCGAGGTTACAAACTACGCGGACACCAATTCACTGACGAAAATGGGGCGTTTTCACTCGAAACCGTGGTTCCTGGAGAGTATCCTGGCCGCACACCTCACCTCCACGTGCGAGTCCGACGAGGCGGTGGAGCGCTGCTCACCACGCAGCTCTACTTTCCAGGCCATCCCAAGAATGGGCCAGATTTCCTGTTCGATGAGCGCTTAGTAATGAAATATGTCGCGCCTGAGTTTCGCTTTGACTTTGTGATTTAGTGTTGGTGCCGACTCATAAGATTCCGAGAGAACAGTTATGAAACCCATTAATCCGACAACCGTAGCCGCCCCAGGCGGACCCTACCAGCATGGACTTTTGCTTGAGGCCCCGGGGCGCTGGTTATTTATATCGGGCCAAGTGCCGTTAGCGTTCGATGGTGGTATCCCGGACGGCATAAGCGAACAAACTGAGATGGTATGGAACCAGATTGAGGCAATTCTTGCTGATGGCGGAATGGGCCTTGATCATTTGGTGAAGATCACATCCTTTTTGACCCGAAGCCAAGATATCGGAGACTATGCAGCCGTCAGGAAGAAGCGTCTGGGCGACCACAAGCCGACATCCACGCTATTGGTGGTTTCGGCGCTAGCGAATCCAAAGTTTTTGGTCGAAGTGGAGGGGATAGCTTTCGCCCGCGCCTAAACGCTGTAGCCGATATTCAAATTCATGCTCGGAAAAAACCTTCGTTTCTGACAGTTGCGGCACCTTCAACTCGCGGAAAAAGCACAAGCGTCAAAAGTATTGACGGTTGATGTTCGAATAGCACTAAACTTATTTGCCTGCAATAGTCTTTTGTAATTACTGAGTATGGTGTTCCTATACTACAAAGCCAGTTTTACATGATTTAAGCTATTGATTCGTATAGATAAATTGGTATTGCAATACGTCTTCACACGGCAGGGGTCACAGGTTCGAACCCTGTACCACCCACCAGTAATAAGTCAGTTAAATCGAGTACTTACGAGAAATCGTAGTGCTTTTTTTACGTCCAAAAGTAGTGTAAACACGCCGTACTACGATTCATACATTTTCCGCGCTTGTTTTGTTAGGTTTTGTAGTAGCGGCTTCGCGCACTTGAATACGATGAATGCAAAAGCACACACCGCTAAACGCTGCGCGCTCGACCGGTTCCCATGCGCCCATAGATATTGGGGTCTCGCAGGCCAGTTTTTCCACAACGATGAATTGGTTGGCCGCGGTCAGACTGATTTCTGTTACAAATAAGTTTCAGGCGAACGCTAGCCCGAAGCCGTCAGGGTTTGTGGTCTTACCATTTGGCGATTTCCCGTTTCATTTGTCCGTTTGGGGGCTAAATTGCTTCATCCATTGATTAGTCTTCGCAGAAGCATTTCAAAGATTATTTTTTACGAGGGTGCAAGTACGCCTAGTGAATCCCAGCGACTCGTCCTTGGAGAATTAAGCACGAATTCGATGGCAGGTCATCGCCGTCAGTTTCGATCGCAGGATGAAGCCGCGACCTACTTGCGGTTTTGGGCAGCAGACTACACGGCTGTGTCTGAGCTCAAGTGGTTGCATCAGCGTTCGCGAGTACCTACGTCAACGGCCCATACAGGACCAGATGGCTGGATATGGGCGCTGGCTGCAAGCCTTGTGACTGGCGAACTTGTGGTTATGGAGGAGACGATACGTGGTGCCCGTTTGGGAAGAGTTTCGGGGCCATCAACTGCTGCCAGCGCAACGGGTGCCCTAGACGACTTACCTCCGCTTACTAACGTGGCAGTTGTTCCTGCACTACCTGACTTTTTGCCCATATTGGAGGATATTCAGATCGAGAGCGCGCAGGTCAAGCCGGAAATTGAAGCGGCGCTAAAAGAATTAGCAATTGCGATTAGTGGTGTTGGGGACGCTGGCGCTAACGTGAAGCCAGTGCCTGCGACCATTGCCGGTGTTAGCGACAAACTTGCCGAAACGATCGCTTCTGTAAAGAAAAAGCTTGATGAGTAGCACCGACCATCATCCAGAAGCGGAAGGCGCTTGGTGAAGGCTATTGTTGAGTCGGTCAGCAAGCTGCCAGAGTCTGCCGCTAAATTAGCCGCTGCAATGGCGAAGGCGGGGGAAACGGTGACCGTAGAGTCAGCTGCCTTGGTGAAAAAGCTGGGTGAAACGGCAAGCAGTTTCGCTGTGGGTTTGAAGGAAGTTGCTAAGAAAATTACTCAACTTCCTGCCTTGTTAAATCCAGCACCAATCGTAAATTGTTGCAGTGAAAATTTAGAGCAAGCTTTTAAGGATCTGAAAGAGATTGGATCGGAGTCTGTAAAGGTGCCAGATCCACTGGTTGCCTCTGTAAAGGGATTTAAAGACTTCGTTCCAGAGATACAAGGCGCCGTTAAGAATCTAGAGAAAATGCCCGATCGTCTAGCCGATTGCGTCCCCAAAATGGACTGGTTAGCCGATGCCAAGAATACGTTCATTTCCGTTCCGAACGACTGCAAGTCTATTCTGGTTAGTGCCCGTGGGTCAGTTAACGGCAGCTACAAACAGCTTGGTTCTGCTGTAACGGGTTGGACCAAATTATCGCCAGTAGAGAAGTCTTCTCTTGACACCGTTCGTACCGATGCGATAGCACAGGTTGATAGTGCGCATGAGGGCGTCACAGCGCTCATCCAGTCCACTAAATCGCAGTGTGAGTCAATGAAGCAGGCGATTCATGACGTGTCGGATGGCGTTAAGAACGACATTCAATCGAGCCAAGATTCCGTTTTTGAAACAATTGACGCCACCATCGCCGATTTGATGGCGCCTGTGAATAGCGTAATAAAGCAAGCGAGATCTCTTCAGTCGTCTGTACGTGAGTCCTCTACACAGGCAACCGACACACTAGAGTTGATGGGTGAAAAAGTACGCACGAATCTAGAAAATATTGCAGAGCCAGTTGCCCTTTTGAAGTCTCAGCTAAACGACGTTGTTGAGAGGTTGCGGGAGGCGGCAACAGAATTGGAAAATACGCTGTCTTTAGCGGTGCAGCCTTTTGATGATCTGCAAGTCTCTCTTGATAACGTTGGTCAATCGCTTGATGATGTTGTCTTGGCGTTCGAGGAGCTCGTAGCTGATGTCGTTGCCGTACTGGACGATTTAACGGCACTGATCACGCAAACGCAAGAAACGCTTAAGCAGTTTCCGCAGGAAATTGAAAAAGTTCGCGATGCGCTAAACGACGTTATCTCTCAGATCGAAGAGATTCGAGCACGCATTCCCGAATTTGTCTCTCAAGCTTTAGCGGCCTTAGATGCGACGAGCGCGCAGTTAGACGAGGCTGCGCTGCTCTGCAACGACGCGATTGCATTGTGTACGAAGTATCAATTAAAAGTCCCCAAGCTGATGTTTGCGCGCATGTTATTCATGGGCCTAAAAAGCAGCCTTACACCGATTAAAGGAAGCATCGCAGCGGCAAAGGTAACTGTGAAGGCTGCCGGGAAAACGGCTGATGGATTAGTCGGCCAGGCGTTATCGGCTGCGAAGCTTCTTAACGGCGCTATTGACCAAGCCAAAAAAATGATTGAGGCGGCCGTTGACACGATGGTTGAGGCTTTAGATGTTTTAAAAGATCAGATCGCCAATGTAAAAAAGGGAGTCGAGTCACTTCCGCCCCTCATACAGGATCAGCTAGACACGGTGAAGCAAAAGCTCTCTGAGCTCGTAGCCCAAGCAAAAAAAGTAGCAGAGGATGCGGTAAATACGATAAAGCTAGAGCCCACCTTGGACGCAATGCAGACTCAGTTGGATGCGATGTGTCAAAAAATTCTGGATGCTATTGCTGCCTCAACTGACTCCGCCTCAGATGGCGTTGAGGGCATATTAAAACGTATCGGTGACGCCATTGCGTCAATGACTGCACAGTTCGATACATTGGCCGACGGCACGATAAGTCAATTGGAAGGTGTCGAGCCCTTTATTCAAGGAAAAGCGGATGCGCTGAAAGAAATGGTGACTACTGTTACCGGCTCTGCCATAGATTGGTTGGATAAGGGGCAGGGGATGGCCGATGGCGTCTTCGATACCGCTATCACTCAATTGGATAACACGCAATCAGCTTGGGATAGTTACTGTGATAAGTGCCGCCTTGCGTTGGGGGGAGCCGCCAGTGCGGACGCTCCTGAAGCGGGATCCGCCGACGAGAGCTTGTCTGATCCTGATGAACTGACGCTTGAGGCGTGGTCGGAGGTCGATGTTGCTAAATGGCTAGATGAAGCTAAAGATGCCGTAGATCAAGAGGTCTCAAAGAGTATGGAGGCGATCGATCAAGAGTCAAGCGACCACGACGATGCTGAGCAAGATTTGAAGAGCGCAGTGAGCGAGGAGGCGGCAAACGTTGATTTAATGCAAAAAATGCCTTCCTTGAAGGAAGAAGTTGAAGCGACCATGTCGGAGTTGACAGAGCAATCGCAAAAGTTGGCGAAGGATACCGAGAGCGCAGAAGAATCAGCAAGTGCCGACCTGCAGAGCTTAGAGGAGAGTGCTGAAGGCATTGAAGGCCCCGCGGTTCAGCAGATAAAGAGCATTTCATCAGATGCTCAGAAAGATTTTGATCAGGCGCAGGCCGTCGCAGATGCGACGCAAGCAAATGTGGACGAGATGCAGGCCAGTATCGACAAAGCTCAAGCCGATCTTGATGCGGAAATTGAGTCGAAAAAAAGCGAAGCGGCAGCCTTTACGGATCAGGCGCAGGCCGCATGTGATGAGGCCAAGGCAACCGTTGAGGTTGAGCAGGTAAAGGTTGAGGCAGCCAAGGCGCAGGCAGAAGAGGCGGAGGCGGTCGTTGCTGCAGAGGTGGCGAAACAGGCAGGAGCAGGAGCAGGAGC
>JAURGE010000082.1 GCA_030833925.1 Alphaproteobacteria bacterium | reverse complement strand
AAGGCAGCTGCAGAGGCTGTAGCCGATGAAGCACCAGCTGCAGAGGCTGTAGCCGAAGAAGCACCAGCTGCAGAAGTGGTAGCCGAAGAAGCGCCAGCTGCAGAGGCTGTAGCCGAAGAAGCACCAGCTGCAGAAGTGGTAGCCGAAGAAGCGCCAGCTGCAGAGGCTGTAGCCGAAGAAGCACCAGCTGAAGAGGCTGTAGCCGAAGAAGCACCAGCTGAAGAGGCTGTAGCCGAAGAAGCGCCAGCTGAAGAGGAAAAATCAGAGGAAGTTAAATCTGAAAATTAAACAATCTAACTTAGAAGGCGATCTAACCCCTGCCGGTATCGTTGTTGCCGCGCACGGCCTCCAAGGGCTAGTGCGCGTCAAAACTTTCACGGAATTGCCTACTACTCTCGATGCATACGGCGCATTAACTGACGAGGCCGGAACGCAGACCTTTAAGCTCAAGGTAGTCGAAGTAAGGGATACGGTCGCTATATCTCGCATTCAGGGAATTAATGATCGCAACGCAGCGGAGAAGTTAAAGGGCCAAGTACTCTATCTCCGTCGCACCTCTCTACCCGAACCCGATAAGGAGGAGTATTTCCACGCGGATCTGATAGGACTTGAGGTTGAAATGGAAGGTTTGGCTGTAGGAGTAGTAAACGCACTTTACAACTTTGGCGCTGGTGATCTGATCGAAATTTCACTGACAGCTGGAGGTCCTCCAATAGTACTACCGTTTACAAAGTCGGCAGTCCCGGTGATCGACCTTTCAAAAGGACGTTTGGAAATCAATCCACCTTCTGGTCTTTGGGTTTCTAGAAATATCGCGAAGGAGGAGAAATGACTTGGCAAGCTACTGTCCTTACGATCTTTCCAGAAATGTTCCCTGGGCCGCTTGGTATATCGTTATCTGGCAAGGCGCTGGAAAAAGAAATTTGGAAACTTAAAACACTGGACATCCGAGATTTCACGAGCGATAAGCACCAATCTGTCGACGACGCCCCATTCGGAGGTGGAGCTGGCATGGTGATGCGGTCTGATGTAGTAGATGCGGCTGTAGAAGCTTCTGGCGACGTTGGTCCACTCATCTATTTGTCACCCAGAGGAATACCCTTAACCCAGTCCAAGGCTAAATCGTTAGCGGAAGGGCCCGGGGTACGCCTTCTGTCGGGACGTTACGAGGGGATCGACCAGCGTGTGCTCGACACACGTAAGGCCGAGGAAATTAGTGTTGGGGACTATGTGCTATCCGGCGGAGAACTGGGCGCAATGGTCCTTATTGATGCATGTATCAGGTTACTGCCTGGATTTATGGGCCAGTCTGAAAGCCTGATTGAGGAGAGCTTTGAAGGTGGGTTACTAGAATATCCTCACTATACCCGGCCAAGGGTGTGGAATGGTATTGAGGTACCCGCTGTACTAACCTCTGGCGACCATAGCCGTATAGCGGCTTGGCGTCGGGAACAGGCCAAGGCCACTACGCGTGAACGGCGTCCCGATATGTGGGCGGAGTTTGCTCGAAGAGGTTAAGGTCGGCGCCGGACCTAGGCAAAACGCCAAAGTCCCGCGTTTAACATCATGAATGGCGAGAAGAAAAAGGAACCGGCCACATGAATATCGTGCAGAAAATCGGGCAGGAAGAGATTGCCCGTGTTACAGAAGGTAAAGAAATTCCTGACTTTCGTCCCGGAGACACGGTCCGCGTTGACTATCGTGTCGTGGAAGGCGAACGTGAAAGAATACAGGCATTCGAAGGGGTTTGCATTGGACGAAAGAACGCTGGTGTAGCTTCTGCATTCACCGTTCGGAAGATAGCATCAGGTGAGGGCGTCGAACGTGTATTTCCGCTCTATTCGCCGAATGTAGAAAAGATCGTAATTATTCGGCAGGGCCGAGTACGTAGGGCTAAACTCTACTACCTCCGCGGTCGCCGTGGCCGTGCTGCTCGCATTCGCGAGCGCCGTCGCTCAAACACGACGAAGGAATAATTATTAAACTTTTGGAAAGGCAATCCCGTTTTAGACAAATGGGGTTGCCTTTGACTTTCATTAGAATGAGGGGGGTAGTGCGATGGCAAAACCGCGCACGTTATTTGACAAGATTTGGGAAAATCATGTCGTCCGTACAGAAGATGATGGTACTGCTCTAATCTACATTGACCTGCATCTTACCCACGAAGTAACAAGCCCGCAGGCCTTTGCGGGGCTTCGAGCAGCGGGTCGCAAACTGCGTCGCCCTGATCGGACCATCGCCGTTGCAGATCACAACGTACCGACCACTGATCGATCTAAAGGCATCGAAGATCCGGAGTCAAAACTGCAGGTAGAGACTTTAGAGAGCAACGTGAAAGAATTTGGTGTTCCATACATCCCTGTAGACGACATTCGTCAGGGGATCGTTCATATAATTGGCCCGGAGCAGGGACTAACGCAACCTGGCATGACCGTTGTGTGTGGAGATAGCCACACATCAACTCACGGTGCATTTGGCGCACTCGCCTTTGGTATAGGCACATCTGAGGTTGAGCATGTCTTTGCAACCCAGTCTCTTGTTCAAAAGCCTGCAAAGAATATGCGGATTACAGTTAAGGGGACTCCACCTGAAGGCACCACGGCAAAAGACCTAATCCTTGCCATTATCGGGAAGATAGGGACAGCCGGAGGAACCGGACACGTTATTGAGTATGCTGGGGACGCGATCAAGAACCTCTCCATGGAGGGGCGTATGACTGTGTGCAACATGTCAATTGAGGCTGGCGCCCGGGCTGGCTTAATTGCCCCTGATGAAACAACCTTCGAATATCTAAAAGGTAAGCCATATTCACCTAAAGCAGGACAATGGGAACAAGCTGTTTCCTACTGGTCCAGCCTGCCGTCAGATGATGGGGCAACCTACGATAAGGAAGTTGAGCTAGACGCTACAAAAATCGAACCCTACGTGACCTGGGGTACCAGCCCACAGGATGCGCTCCCTATTTCAGCTATGGTACCTAAGCCCGAGGAATTCGATGATGAAGGACGCCAAGCAGGCGTTGCTCGCAGCTTAGAATATATGGGCCTCACAGGCGGCATGCCAATAACAGATATCAAAGTGGATACGGTATTCATTGGTTCATGCACAAATGGCCGGTTAGAAGATTTCAGAGCAGCTGCTGCGATTGCTAAAGGCCACAAAGTTGCAGCAGGTGTGCGCGCACTCGCCGTGCCAGGTTCTGGCCTGGTGAAGGAAGCAGCAGAGGCTGAAGGACTGGACAAAATTCTAACCGAAGCAGGGTTTGAATGGCGCGAGCCAGGATGCTCTATGTGCCTCGCGATGAATGCGGATAAGCTTCGACCTGGTGAACGGTCAGCATCCACATCCAACCGTAATTTTGAGGGTCGCCAGGGTCCAGGAGGACGGACTCATTTAGTTTCCCCCGCGATGGCTGCAGCGGCTGCAATCAAAGGACATTTAGCAGACGTTCGGGAATTTTTGAAATGACAGTCTTCGCGGGGACCGCGCTAGCGATTGACCTGAGTACTTTTGAAGACACTCCTAGCTCTACACCGCAGCGGGCGGTTGTGCGAGGACGTGACGGAAGATTGCGCGCTATCGATATAGCAAGGCTCGCATGGCCCGATAATAAGTCCGATGCTGGGGTCGATCATGTGGCCGAGCTTCACAATGGCGAACGTGCAGGAAACTGCTGAACCGGAAAGGAACCGATTTAATGGATAAGTTCCAGACTTTCACAGGCATTGCCGCACCAATGCCTGCTCAAAACATTGATACTGATAAAGTAATCCCTGCCCGTTTCTTAAAGACAATTGAGAGGAAGGGCCTTGGCAAGCATCTCTTCAATGACATGCGTTACAACAGTGACGGATCAGAAAATGAAGACTTCATTCTCAACAAAGCCGCTTATCGCGGCGCCGAAGTGCTAGTTGTTGGAAATAATTTCGGCTGCGGCTCTTCTCGCGAACATGCTCCATGGGCATTGAATGACTACGGTGTCAAATGCCTAATCGGTACCGATTTTGCTGATATATTTTTCAATAATTCATTCAAAAACGGGATGCTGCTTATCAAGCTTCCGAAAGAGGTTATCGACGAGTTAATGGGAGACGCCAAACTTGGCGCCAATGCACGCCTTACGGTCAATTTAGAAGATCAGACCATTACTCGGCCGAATGGAGAAGTTGTTAAGTTTGATGTCGACCCCTTCAAAAAGCATTGTCTTTTGAATGGATTAGATGACATTGGCCTAACCATGGCCAATAAAAGCGAAATTGATGGTTTTGAAGGTAAGGATGATGGTTCTCGGCCTTGGATGCCAAAAATCCAATTGACCGATTGACCAATATTTCACTGGCTATCCGGAACAAACCCGCCAAGGATAAAACCCTGGCGGGTTTTTCGTTTCTTGGCTTTCTAACGAATGCCCCTAGCCTTTGAAATTTCGTCATAGGCTGCGTTAATACGAGCAAGCTTTTGGTTTGCTATTTCTATTGCTTCCTCTGGCATACCCTCTGCCGTAAGCTTATCTGGGTGGTGATCACGAACAAGCTGAAGGTAATGAGACTTTATTATCTGAGGGTCTTCTTCTTGGGATAAACCCAGTATCGCGTAAGGATCCCGCTCATCATCACCCACATGGATATTACGAAGCCGCGAAAAAGCGAGACTTGAAACCCCCATTAACCTCGCAACTTCCTTAAGAAAGGCGGCTTCTTTTGCGTGTATTTTTCCATCCGCCTTTGCAATCTCGAAAAGACAGTCAACCACCTGTTCTTTGACTTCGGGAACCCCTTCTAAAACGCGATTAAGTTGACGGGCATAAGCTTCAAATCCGTACGTATCACGTTTTGCCTGATTGAAGAGCTTGGCAACATTCCTTTCCTCTTCAGGTGAAGTCCGAAAAACGCGACGAAATACGCGGATCTCATCGTCTGTTACGCGCCCATCTGCCTTCGCCATCTTTGCCCCAAGAACGATGACCCCAATGGTAAAACTAATTTTGCGGGTTGCTTGGTCGTTTAAAGTTGATCCATCCGAACGATTGCTAATTTCGGCGCCGCTAAAACGTTGGGCAGCGTGCCCCGCGGCGGCCCCGACAAGGGCTCCCAAAGGTCCGCCAAGGGCGAAACCCGCCGCCCCACCAAGGATAGCACCAAGAATACTCACAACATCAAACCCGAGCAGCTCCAGCAATCACGCGCATTGAATCCACAGTCGGCTGCGTTAACAACATTGAATGGACATAGCCTCCATCAGAAGCTTTGCGCCAATCGGCGACACGCGCAGTTATTCTTTTCTCAGAACCCACTAGTGCAATCTCATCGACTAACTCATCTGGCACGGCATCTGCTGCCTCTTTGCGCCTGCCGGTTAAGAACAGATCCTGGATTTGTTTTGCCGCCGCCTCATAACCCAGCCGCTTAGCATAATCATTGTAAAAATTTTTTTCACGTGCGCCCATGCCGCCAATATACAGTGCAAGGTGATCTTTGACTGGTCGCCGGCACTCTACCAGATCATCGCCCATCACAATCGGGACAAAGGGTAAGATGTCGTAATTGTCCAAACTCTTACCGTTACCTGCTCTCGCAAAGCCCTTTTCCAGCGCGGGTCGGAACACATCAAGCTTCTCGGGCACCGCAAACACTGGAAACATCCCATCTGCAACCTCAGCAGACATTTCAACACCAGCAGGCGTA
>JAURGE010000081.1 GCA_030833925.1 Alphaproteobacteria bacterium | reverse complement strand
TTGGCTTTCGAGCTGGACAATACATCATGCTAACCACATCCGAGAGAACCGGGGCGGGGTTAAAGTAGGTGGACACCAGGCGTCTTCGGCATCATGTGCCCAAATCCTAACCTCACTTTATTTTCACGCCTTGCGGCCCGAGGATCGTGTTGCAGTCAAGCCCCACGCAAGTCCCATCTATCACGCGATACAATATATGATGGGCCGCCAAACTAAGCAGAAGTTGGTTGATTTTCGCGCGCTTGGTGGCGCTCAGGCTTATCCCTCTCGCACAAAAGATGTTGATGATGTCGATTTTTCGACTGGCTCTGTCGGCCTTGGGGCGGCCATGACCGTTTTTTCTTCTCTAGCTCAGGATATGGTTGAACTTCATGGAGGTATGCCCAATCGCAAGCGTGGCCGCATGGTTGCCATTGTGGGGGATGCAGAACTTGACGAGGGAAACGTATTCGAGTGTCTCCTGGAAGGATGGAAACATGATCTACGGGACTGCTGGTGGATCATTGATTACAATAGGCAAAGTCTAGACAGCGTAGTCTCAGATCGTCTTTTCCAACGCATTGATGGCATTTTCGAAGCAATGGGTTGGAGAGTGATTACGTTAAAATATGGTCGTCTTTTGGAGGCGGCTTTCAAGGAAAAAGGTGGTGACACTCTCCGCCAGTGGATAGATGATTGTCCAAATAGTATCTATTCCGCAATTACCTTTAAGGGTGGCGCGGCTTGGAGAGAGAGACTTCAAAACGAAATAGGTGATAAGCCCGGGGTAAAAGAAATCCTTGCAAAACGCAATGATGCCGATCTCGGTCGAATGATGACTGACCTTGCTGGTCACTGTATCGAGACATTAACTAAGGCCTATGACGAAGCTGCTAAATCGGACATACCAACCTGCTTTATTGCCTACACCATTAAAGGTTTTGGTCTTCCGCTAGCAGGACATCAAGACAACCACGCAGGCCTAATGACGCCTGAGCAAATTGAAATCCTAAAAGACGCTATGGGCATTAAAAAGGGTGAGGAATGGCAGATTTGGGCTGGTGTTGAGGGACGGGCTGAGGAGCTTCAAGCCTTCATAGAAGCGGCACCCTTTGCCGGACGGAAACAACCTGAAGTGGTTGAACAAATCTCCAACATCTTGGAACCTTTACCTGTTCCTGATGAGGAGAAGGCCTCTACTCAGGAAGGCTTTGGTCGTATCTTAGCGTCAATTGCGCGGACTGATAGTCAATTAAGCAATCGGATTGTTACAACCTCACCGGATGTTACTATCTCAACAAACCTCGGGGGCTGGGTGAACCGCAAGGGGGTTTTCGAGCGTCATGAGCGTGACGATGCTTTTCGAAGGGAGAATGTTCCTTCGACTCAGCGATGGGCCGCTAGTCCAAGAGGCCAGCACCTCGAGCTTGGGATTGCTGAAAATAATCTCTTTCTGGCATTAGCAGCGCTTGGCCTGACTGAGCCACTCTATGGACACCGTTTACTGCCCATAGGAACCCTATACGACCCTTTTGTGGCGCGCGGATTAGATGCACTTATCTATGCACTGTACCAAGATGCTCGGTTTTTACTTGTTGGCACACCGTCGGGAGTAACCTTATCGCCTGAAGGGGGCGCACACCAATCTCAAACTACTCCCCTTATAGGCATTGGCTTGCCAAATTTAGCGAGCTATGAGCCTGCTTATGTTGATGAATTAGCAATTATGATGCGGGCCAGTTTTGCTCGAATGTTGTCTAAGGATGGAGGGGCCTCTTATCTCCGCCTTTCAACTCGTCAACTTGAGCAACCAAAACGCGAGATGACAGGTGCACTGGAGCATGACTTGCTCGCCGGAGCCTACTGGCTGAAACCACCTGGCAAAAATTGTGATGTTGTTATTGCGGCAATGGGAGCTCTCATGCCGGAGGCCATAGAGGCTTACAATTTGCTTTTAGAGGATTGTCCTGACGCAGGGCTACTTGCTGTGACTTCTGCAGATCAGTTGCATCGGAATTGGTTGCGCGCGGAACAAGGTCGCGAAGAAAGCCATCTTAAACGTCTTTTCTCTGAAGTTCCTAATCGGGCTGGCTTGGTTACCCTCTGTGACGCGCATCCAGCCACTCTTTCTTGGCTGGGGGCCTCGCTGGGTAGAGATATAGCACCTCTTGGAGTTGAAGGTTTTGGTCAGTCTGCCAATCTCCCCGATATTTACAGAACACTGCGACTAGATTCAGACGCTATTTTGGATGCAGCAGCTCGCGTGATCTGGCGCTTGATGAATTAAGAGGCGACGAGTACTTTTAGGCGATTGTACAGGAGATTGCAGATGGCCTTGTCTTGGTCGCACTCTGTTCTTGTCGCAAAAGACATGGATCAGATGAAGGATTTTTACACGCGAGTCCTAGGCTTCCAGATTACAGATGAGGGTCCCATCCCAGATGATCGATATATAGTTTTTTTGTCTCAGCAGGCAGACGAGCATCATCAGCTTGGACTTATTGGGCCACGAGAAAATGATGGTCCCCCAACGACGCTAGCGCACCTAGCCTTTCGTGTAGAGACCATGGCTGAGCTTAGAGGGTTTATAAAAAAAGTCGAAGAGGAGGGCGTGGGTTACAGGCCAACATCTCACGGCAATACTTGGTCTATTTATTTTCAGGATCCCGAAGGTAATGGAATTGAGATATTTCATAATACTCCTTGGCATGTGCAACAGCCTCAAGGCAAAATCTGGGACACAAGCTTAGAGGATGCAGAACTCCTCGCCTGGACGGAATGCACCTTCAAAAATGAACCCTTATTTGGACCACGGATGGATTACGAGGCTCAGCGCGAGATAGAACTATCAAAAATTTAACACTTGATAATGTAAGCCATAGTGCGAGTTGTCGGCGTCAGGTTTTGTGATCTTTTTCAAACTTACACAAACCTTGCCAAATAAAATCTCCCAAAAAAATGCATTGTGATGCAACAATTTAGAAGCCAGCGCTTCCTTTACCACAGATGACGGCTACCACTGTTTCGTTTGGGCGTGGCGCGTAACGAGCTGTCATCAACGCGCTTAAAGTAGCTGCCCCACTTAATTCGACTGCAATCCCAAACTGGTGCCATAGCATGTAAGCAGCCTCGTGCATTTCTTCATCAGAAACTAATATTATTTTGTCTAGCGTTGCGGCGATAATCTCGTAGTTCAGTGGCATTGTCCGCCGTGGTGCAAGTGTGCCGGCATCAGTCTTTATTTCTGGTAGGGTTACAATTTCACCAGTTTTAAGGCTTTCATATAGTGTTGGAGCTCCAGTCGGTTCAACACCGATTATCCGGACCGCAGGGTTAATTGACTTAGCTGCTACAGCTATGCCTGAAACTAGACCTCCGCCACCAATTGCGACAAGTATCGTATCCACATTTCCAGCCTGCTCCATGATTTCAAGACCGATAGTGCCTTGGCCCGCAATTACCATGGGATCTGCAAAAGGATGAATATAAGTCATGCCGTTTTTTCGCGCCGCCTCAAGCGCTTTGGTATTAGCGTCGTCCCATGTGCTTCCCTCAATAAAAACTTCGGCACCATAAGACTCCAGTTTTCTTGTCTTATCTGGCGTGGTCGATTTGGGTAGATAAACCGCCGCTGGCACATCAATACTTTTAGCAGCCCAAGCTACCGCTATGCCGTGATTTCCGCCTGATGCTGTAATCAGCCCGGCCCTCTGTTTAGATTTAGTCAGACTTAGGACTTTGTTGGCTGCACCCCTCGCTTTGAAAGAGCCAGTGATTTGAAGGTTCTCCAATTTGAAAAGGAGATTGGTGCTCCGAAATCTTAGAAAGTCTTGATGTTTTGAAGAGGCATTAAGAATTGGCGTATAGCGCACCAACCCCCGTATTCGGCGGGCAGCTTCCTCAAATGTTTTGCGCTCAGGTATGATTATTCTAATCCCCCGCTGGACACTCGTAGCCATTCAGCCTCAGTCCAAACTTGCACCCCAAGTTCCTTGGCTTTTTTTGCTTTGGAGCCGGCATCGGCGCCAATCACAACGACGTCTGTCTTCTTAGATACACTTCCTGCAACTGTTGCTCCCAGAGCTTCGGCTCTCACCTTAGCCTCACTCCGAGACATAGCTTCAAGAGACCCAGTGAAAACTAACGTCTTTCCAGAAATTGGAGAGTCATGGTCTGTTTCTGGTGTTAATGCCGGCAAAATCGTCAGTTCTGCCAATAAATCTGCAATGATTTGTTGGTTTTGAGGATCTCGGAAGAAGGAAATGAGGTCATTTGCCATCACCGTGCCGATACCATCAATATTCACTAGGTCTTGATAGCTTTCACTATCCATATCATTCGCATCTTTAACGGCATTAAGTAATCCCTCTATCGTACCGTAATGTCGGGATATTAACCTCGCTGTCGTTTGGCCAACTTGCCTTATACCCAAGGCGTATAGAAACCGATCAAATTCAATCGTTGTCTTGGCGCGGATTGCCGTGAATAGATTACTGACGCTGGTCTCTCCCCATCCGTCCCAGTTCTTAATATCAAGATTATCCTTCGTCACTCTTGGTTCGAGAGTGAAAAAGTCAGCAGGGGTGATAACTAGTCCTCTTTCAATTAGCTCTTCAACTGTTCGGCCACCCAGTCCTTCGATATCGAAGGCATTTCGAGAGACAAAATGTTTCAATCTCTCTACTCTCTGCGCACCGCAAATAAGGCCGCCTGTGCACCGACTAACGGCGTCTTCATCATCTTCCCCGCGAGTGGTTTGACTTCCACAAACCGGGCACACGGAAGGGAATGCAAACGGCTTCGCCTCAATTGGCCGCTTGCTGAGGATAATATTCACAACTTGTGGAATGACGTCCCCAGCTCTTTGGACGACTACTGTGTCTCCAATCCTTATATCTTTGCGGGCGATTTCGTCAGCATTATGAAGAGTGGCATTAGATATAGTTACGCCACCGACAAAAACTGGTTCAAGCCTTGCCACTGGTGTCAAAGCCCCCGTTCGCCCTACTTGAATGTCGATGTCAATTAACCGTGTTTCAGCTTGTTCAGCCTTAAATTTATGGGCTATCGCCCATCGTGGTGAACGAGATACCTGTCCTAATCGTTCTTGCCAGTCTAATCGGTCAACTTTGTATACAACGCCATCTATGTCATAATCCAATTCAGCTCTTGCTTTTGCTATTTTTTCAAAAATAACCAGTGCACCAGCAGCGCCCTCGGTTCTGTGCGTCATGGGGTTGATGGTAAAGCCAAAGTTTTCAAGATTTTTCAGTGCTTCAAACTGTGTATTGGCGATTGGACTACTGGTTTGTCCCCAGCTGTATGCGAAAAAGCGCAGTCGACGAGAACCTGTAATTAACGGATCTAATTGTCGTAAAGCACCAGACGCTGAATTACGTGGGTTGACGTAAAGTTGTTCTCCAGCCGCTTCACGCTCAGCATTAATACGTTGGAATTCTGTGTGACTGAGATAGACCTCGCCTCTAACTTCTAGAATCTCTGGAGCGCCTCCTGGCAACCTATTAGGTATACTGTCAATTGTTCGAACGTTTGCTGTTACGTCCTCTCCTTCTTCGCCGTCACCGCGTGTGGCGGCAAGCACTAATTCTCCTTTTTCATAGCGTACAGATAAAGAAAGCCCATCGATTTTAGCTTCGACTGTTAGGTGCAAAGGCTTGTTTTTTTCTAAATTAAGAAATCTCCGAGTGCGTAATTCAAAATCGGTTATGTCCTCTCCATCAAATGCGTTCTGAAGTGATAGCATTGGTCTTGAATGTTTTACTTTGCTGAAACCACGACTTTCTTGAATTGGTGTACCAACACGATCGCTTGGGCTATCGCTGCGTTTCTCCTC
>JAURGE010000080.1 GCA_030833925.1 Alphaproteobacteria bacterium | reverse complement strand
GGAAGACATTAATCATAGGGTCTATCCGCTTCATGAATGCCCCTACTTCAGGGTCCAAATCATCTAAGTTTGGATAAGGGATACGCGCCATGGCTTGAACCTCCTTGATTCAGAACTAGCTCGACAACCAATACTCCCTACACACATTGCAATCTTTCGATACACAGGTAGATATGAGGGTCGATTAACTGCAGAAAGATGACATGCTTAATCTTTTGAAACAGAAACTGTCTAAGACTTTAAACCTGCTTGGCATCAATTAAAGCCTGGCGAATTTCTCGAGCTCGTAGAATTAAACTTTCAATTTGATCGCCTTCCCCCCAGCGAATGGCGCGCGAAAGCCTGGCCAAATCCTCTGACAAGCGAGCTGAACACTCCAGTAATGCTTCCTTATTATTCAAGAACACATCGCGCCACATTACAGGATCAGAGGCAGCGATCCTGGTAAAATCCCTAAAGCCGGAGGCGGAAAATTTTATCACCTCTTGCATTAAATGTTCCTCGAGATCCGAGGCTGTCCCAACAATCGTAAAGGCGATTAGGTGGGGTAAATGCGATGTAACAGCCAGGACTTGGTCGTGGTGGGCTGGCTCCATAATTTCAATAAGAGAGCCGCAGGCTTCCCAAAAATGACGCAGCCTGTTCAGAGCTTGATTACTGGTGTTTGGCAGAGGTGTAAGAATAAGCCATCTGTCCTGGAATAAGGTTAGAAACCCTGCATCAGGCCCCGAGTACTCTGTACCAGCAATAGGATGTGCGGGAATGAAGTGGACGTCTGAAGGTATAAACGGTCCAATGTCACGTATTACTGACTGCTTGGTAGACCCAGTGTCGGTAACTATTGATCCCGATTTTAGCGCTTTTCCAATTGCCTCACCAACGGAGGCCATTGCCCCGAGTGGAACTGCAACAAAAACACAATCAGCATTTCGAACTGCTTCTGCCAAGTCATCAGTTACAGCATCACACAGACCGAGTTCTAAAGCACGGTCCCGATTTTTTTTCGATATATCACCGACAACAATGCGTTTGGCGAGGCCACGATCGCGAGCATTAATCGCTATCGAGGCGCCTTGTAGACCAATTCCGATAACAGCAATCTCATCCCAGGGTTCAAATTTCTCAACCATCATTTAGCCCCAGTGAAGTCTGCTAGAGCATCAACAACACGGTCGTTCTCCGACGCTGTTCCGACAGTGATGCGCAAACATTCTGGCAGTCCGTAACCCGCCACGCGTCGCGGAATGACACCAACGGCGTTCATTGACTTCAACGCACCTTCTGCCATCTCAGGACTTTCGAAGCGTATTAGCAAGAAATTACCATGGCTCTGCGGCCCTTTTAGGCCAAGTTGGGCTAATCGATCTGCAAGACGCGCTCGTTCAACTGTATTGTGATTACGGCTACGCTGAACATGCTCCCGGTCACGGACTGCAGCAGCCCCTGCAGCTATTGCGGTTGCTGTTACGTTAAAGGGTCCACGGATCCTGTGTAGCACATCAACAATACTTGTCGGTGCATAGCACCATCCTATGCGTAGGGCAGCAAGTCCATAAATCTTTGAAAAGGTTCGAGTCATGACAACATTACTGCCTGCATCAACTAACTCACGTCCATCACTGTAGGCAGGATCATCCACATATTCGGCATAAGCGGCATCGATCACCAACAAGATGTTGTCATCCAAACCATTTCTAAGGCGCTTTAACTCGCCAGCAGGTAACATGGTCCCAGTAGGGTTATTTGGATTAGCTAGAAAAACCACACGAGTTTTCGGTGTGACGGCCGCTAGCAATGCATCGACATTAGCCGTCAAATCAGTCTCCGGAGCTTTGAGCGGTGTCGCCCCAAGACTCTTGGTGATAATTGGGTACATCAAGAACCCATGCTCTGAATAAAGAGTTTCATCACCAGGGCCAACATAGCCTCGGCCGAGAAGGGCTAAGATTTCGTCGGAACCAGCGCCACATACAATTCGTTTTGCGTCAAGGCCATGAACCTCGCCGATAGCTTTAGTTAGCTCTACTGCACCTCCATCCGGGTAACGGTGAAGCGACTGAGCTGCTGCATTATACGCAGCGATAGCGGCGGCACTGGGCCCAAGGGCATTTTCATTAGCTGCAAGCTGAGCTGGTTCAGCCTGACCAGCGATTTTTGCCTCGCCAGGGACGTACGGTGCAATATCCATAATACCAGGGCGCGGGGTCAGCGGTGTGTTTGCCATTTGACTAGTCCATTTTGCCGTCTACGGAGTACGGCCGTCTCTTCTGGTGAGAAAATTTAAGCAAAAACTTTTTATCAATCAGTAACGATTTGGGTGGGATAGCCGCCAATTGGAATGATATTTTTTATTGCTTTATCGACGACCACGTTAGTCCAACTGAAATCTATCCCAGCCAAGAATAACGAGGAGTTTGAATCAAAACGGAGCACCGTTGCCTCAATCCCCGCCGCTCGAAGCAAACTTACTAATCTTTCTTTAGTAATACCTGGAGCAACTTCAATAGCAAGGTAAGTGGCATCAACTACCTCTGGCTCTGGACCTGGCATACAAATTGCCACCTGAGCGTTTGAAAGGTGTGCTGAACCTGAACGCAAAAAAGGTAATTTCATAACAATTTTAGGCATTTCCTGAGAAACTGTGGCAAGCAAAGGCCACCAGACGTCTCCTTCATTCCCATCGTCTGGTGCTGGCAGAACACCTATGCCCGCACGCCCATCCCGGACAGCGCTTACAACCTCTCGCTGTGAACGCAATGGAAGATAATCCATTCCAAGACCAAAATGATCCCGCGCTATATCCCAACCATCTTTCGAGCCGTTTTCAGGTCGATAAACCGCCACAACAATTTGCTGCTGGATTTCTGTCATGCCAGACATAATCTCGCGCCATATACGAACAAGTGACCTCAACTTAAGGGGTCCCTCGTGACGCGCTACAAGCTGCCGTAATACGTCAGCTTCACGGGCTGCACGAAAGGCTGGTGCCGGACTGCCATCACTTGCTTGTGACTTTGCTGCAGCCACATTTGTCACGACTTCAGCGCGGGCAAGAAGTAGCTTGTGGATCTGACCATCAATTTGATCGATCTCTTTGCGGAGTGCGTCTAAGGTTGGCAAAGTAGCCTCTGGCATCGCCCGAATAGCTTTCAAGTTTAAAGTGAATAACCAGACTACTGTTTAGAGCAAGGCTTAAGCTTAGAGAAGCACATCCTTTTCAAGAACTTGCCAAGTTATGCAAATCACTGGAACAATCTTGCAAAGGAAAAGGAGATTTAAGTCATGAAACTCAAGGGAGTGCATCATGTTGCGTACCGCTGCAAGGACGCAAAAGAGACCGTTGAGTGGTATGGAAAGTACCTAAACATGGATTTCGTATTGGCTATCGCCGAGGATCAAGTGCCTTCAACAAAGGCACCTGAACCTTACATGCACGTTTTTCTTGACGCAGGAAGTGACAATATACTCGCTTTTTTTGAGCTCCCTTCTCAGCCGACAATGGGAAGAGATAATAACACACCCAATTGGGTCCAACATTTAGCTTTCAAGGTTGATACGATTGAAGATCTTTACAGTGCCAAGGCAAGAATGGAAGCGGATGGGATCGAGGTAATTGGCCCTATCGATCACACTATTTTTAAGTCCATTTATTTCTTCGATCCTAACGGCCACCGCTGTGAGCTTGCGGTCAATACCGGAACGGCCGACATGCATAAGAAATTAGATAACGTAAAATGGGAAATGCTGGAGGAATGGAGCCAAACCAAACGTGCGCCAAAACACGCACGATGGATGCATGAGAAAGGCTAAGGAAGGATATAACTGGGTTAATTTAAACTTCCTTGATACCCTATTCATCTCTTACCACAAAACCTGAGTCCTCACCCAAGATAGTTGCACGCAGCATATGCCTAGGTTGATTCTGGTCAAAATCAGCAAGGGCAATATGCATAACAGTACGATTATCCCAACACACGAGGTCGCCTTCTCGCCAATTATGACGGTAGACATTTTCAGGCTGCGTCGCGTGACAACATAGAAACTCTATAAGAGGTTTGCTTTCTGCTCTCGTCATTCCATGAAAGTGAGAGACACGCTCCGAGACATAAAGCGCTCGCTTACCACTGCGTGGATGAACTCGAACCGCAGGGTGAGCAATTGGCGGGTTTAGTCGCCGAACTTCAGCAGTTTTGGATGCATCCCGTTCATTGATACCAGCAGTAAGAGAGACGTCATAAACTGCATGGAGGTTATCAACTATACCTTTCATGGTTCCAGAGAGGCTTTCGTAAGCCCTAACCATATTTGCAAACATGGTATCACCACCAACAGGCGGACATTGATTGCAGTACAACAAAGAGGCTGCAGCAGGGCGTCCTGTATACGAATAATCGGAATGCCAATTGCGGCCAGTATTTCGGGTCTCGGACGGTTTTCCATCTATCAATCGATTTGTAATTTGAAGCAACTGCGGAACATCTGGATGCCTGTAGAACGGAGTAGAGGCATGGTCATCCAAATCCCCAAAACCCTCCGCGAAGAAAACAATATCCCTTGGCTGAAGGTGCTTCCCTCGAAACACAACAACATGGTGTTCCTGCCAGATATGATTTATGGCTTCATAAATTTGGGAACCCAGGTTCAGTGAAATATCGAGGCCCTCGATTTCAGCCCCCAACGCGTACCCAAGCGGACTCGTACCAAGTTGAGTATTTTGGAGTTTGGATCCCATCTTTCCCTCCCGTAAACAGAGGAAAAGGATGAGCCTAAAATTCCTGAATGGAAAGCCGGGCAACAGGCCTAAGTGCAGGGTTACGGCCTGCTACAAAATAATCCCAACCAGCCAGAGCAATCATTGCACCGTTATCGGTCGACCATTTGAGCGGTGGCAAAGCAAGTTCTGCTCCTGAACTTGCTGCTACCTCACTCATACGCTGACGAACTTGGGCGCTTGCTGCCACGCCGCCAACAACAACCAAAGAACGCGCGTTGGTCTCTGATAAAGCTGAAGCACACTTACTAGACAAGACATCAAGCACTGCTGCCACAAAAGACGCTGCCACATTTGCCGGATCGACGTTAGGTGCCCGTTCAACACAACGAGCGACCGCAGCCTTTAAGCCAGAGAAGGAGAACTCTAATCCTTCACGGAGCATTGGACGGGGAAATTCAATGCTGGGCTCGCCAAGCTTAGCAAGCTTATCTATCTCTGGACCACCTGGAAAACCAAGTCCTAACAGCCGCGCAGTCTTGTCATAGGCTTCTCCAACGGAGTCATCCCTGCTAGCCCCAAGGATACGCACAGAGTCGGCATTCTCCATCAAAGCAAGTAATGTGTGCCCACCAGATACAAGGAGCACCAAGGCAGGGTACTTTACCTTCCCCCCTTCCAAAGCCGCACTGCGCAAATGACCTCGGAGGTGGTTTACGCCGATTACCGGCTTTTGCCACGCCATTCCGAGTCCGGTTGCCGAATTGACCCCAACCATTAGCGGCCCGATTAGACCAGGGCCACGAGTTACAGCAATTGCCTTAACTCTCTCAGGACCGATATCAGCCTCTGCCATTACCGCCTTGATAGTGGGAATTATTTCAGCAGCATGCGCCCGACTAGCAAGTTCGGGAAACACACCACCCCATTCAGCATGAATCCTAACTTGGCTTTGCGTAAGAGCAGAGACCACCTCACCATCTCGCGTCACCAGCGCGACTGCGGTGTCATCACAGGATGACTCTATGCCTAAAATTAAGTCTTCACCCATGATCAACCCCAAAGCGTGAGAGATCTCCTGCAGCACCTCGCCTTAACTCTAATGGGGGATCATTATTAAAGTTAATTACAGAAGAGGCTTCGTCAGAAAGCTCCCCAGCATCCCATATGTAATCTGGTGAACCATCAAGTTGAGGCAGAATATCGGCAATACTCTTGCCTGGCTTCTTTCCATGGGCGTTAGCTGAAGTTGCAAAGACCGGCCCGGTTTTTTCCAACATAGCTTGTAAAGTCGATGCTGCCGGAACGCGTAAACCAACCTCTTCACGATGAGCAAGCCATTCAGGTTTTGTTAAAGGATCGAGAGGCAAGATAAAGGTGATTTTAGG
>JAURGE010000007.1 GCA_030833925.1 Alphaproteobacteria bacterium | reverse complement strand
CGATGACCAGAGAGCCGAGCAGGAATCACTCTAGTATCATTGACGACCATTAAATCGCCAGGACGTAGAATATGGGTTAGATCAGTGACACCGAGGTCCTCCATGTCATCGGGCTTAACGAGTAACATTCTCGCTGAGTCCCTTGGGCGACATGGCTCTTGGGCTATCAGGTCTTGAGGTAAATCGAAGTCAAATTGTGAGAGCTTCAAGGTCGATCCAGATTGCTGCAGACTAGAAAAAACATTTAGACACTGGAGGGCATAGCATGGCTACAGAGCGGCCGGAAATCCAAGGGGCACGTTTTGCTGTTTCTTCGGGACACTATTACGCAAGTCAGGCAGCGTTCGAAGTATTGCAGGCAGGTGGAAATGCCATCGACGCCGGGGTGGCTGGCGGTCTGGCTCTCGGAGTTCTGCAATCTGATCTTGTGAGCTGTGCGGGCGTAGCACCGATTATATTATGGGATGCCGATCGGGCTCAGATGGTAACCATCTCTGGACTGGGTGGTTGGCCAGCTAAAGCAGATATAGAATATTTTCGACGAGAGCACGGTGGCGCTATTCCGGTGGGCCCAATGCGAACTGTTGTTCCATCAGCTCCAGCTGCTTGGATTGCTGCGTTAGATCGATTTGGCACCATGTCTTTTGGTGACGTTGCGCAATACGCAGTTCGTTTTGCGCGCGATGGGTTCCCAATGAATGAGCTCCTGCGGCAGACAATTATAAATAACCGTGCCAATTACGCGGCATTCGATCACGCAGCGGAAATATATTTGTCTGAGAACGGCGAGCCTCCAAAAGTTGGTCAGCTTTTCTATCAGAAGGCTCTCGCTAGCAGTCTGCAATATATGATTGATCAGGAGAAGGCTGCAGTGGCTAAGGGGGCTGGGCGAAGGGGAGGCCTGCAAGCTGCAAGAGATGCATTTTACAAAGGAGATTTGGCCAAAACGATAACGAGCTATCACGCTTCTATCGGTGGCTGGCTATCAATGGAGGATCTAGCCGGATTTCAAGTTGGGTTTGAGCCACCTGTATCTTCAACCTTTGGTGATTGGCGTGTTTTCGGATGTGGGCCCTGGTGTCAGGGACCAGCACTGATGGAAAAATTAAATATTCTGAAGAGATTTGATCTAAAGAAGTTTGGCTTGAATAGCGCTGACTATGTCCACGCACATGTTGAGGCGACAAAACTCGTAATGGCAGACCGTGATGCCTATTTTGGCGATCCACGATTTGTAAAAGTGCCACTAGAAATTCTACTTTCAGAAGCCTACGCGGATGGGCAAACGGCACGTTTAGATATGAATAAGGCTTTTCCCGAAATGCCTCCTCCTGGTGACGCTGGTGGAGAGCCGTGGCACGGAGCGCCGTTCCCAAAACCAGCCGTGGACCAACCGCATCCTGGTGGGGCCCTCGATACCAGCTATCTCTGTGTTGCAGATGCTAAGGGTAATGTCTTCTCAGCGACACCATCGGATGGTTCTTACAATGGGGCTTTAGTTCCAGGAACTGGCTTGAGTGTAAGCCCAAGAGGTGTGCAGTCTTGGACAGACCCGAAACACCCATCATCAATAATGCCGGGTAAAAGACCCCGTTTAACACCCAATCCAGCTATTGCCGTTCGTGGAAATGGTCAGGCGTTTTTGCCTTTTGGAACACCCGGAGGGGACGTCCAAACGCAAGCAATGGCTCAAACCTTTTGTGACGTTGCTGTTTTTGGTATGGGCCCACAACAAGCCGTGGAGGCCCCTAGGTTTGCCAGCTATTCATTTCCATCATCTTTTGAGCCTCATGATTATCACCCTGGTTTATTGAAACTTGAGGGACGAATTGAAGGCGATATCGGCAAAGCTCTTGAAGCTCGCGGACACCGTGTTGAAGAATGGCCAGAGCGGACCTGGTTAGCAGGCTCAATCTGTATGATCCTAGATGATCGTGATTCTGGAATTAAAGCGGCTGGAGCTGATCCGCGCCGTGTTGCTTATGCTCTTGGTTGGTGAGGAGACGCGAAATGCGCGCAATCGTATGTGAGAAGTTTGGAGGTCCGGAAGCGGTCGTTTTACATAACGATTTTCCTGTTCCAGAGGCAGGTGAGGGTGAAGTTCTGGTAAAAATCGAAGCGAGGGCTGTTCAATACGTCGATGTATTAATGGTTGCAGGTAAATATCAGTTTCGGCCAGACCCGCCCTTTATCCCTGGTGGAGAGGCTGCGGGTGAAATCGTGAGTGTCGGTCCTGGTGTGGAAGATTGGTCTGTCGGTGATAAAGTTATGTCACGTCACCAACCGGGAGCGTTTGCTGAATTTGCTGTTTCAAAGGCTGCAGAGCTCGCTCCTGTCCCGAATAACTTTAACATGGCACAAGCGGCAGGATTTAGATCTGCCTATACCACCGCTTATCACGCACTTGTCCAACGGGGTTCGCTAAGCGAGGGTGAAACCTTAGTGGTATTGGGTGCAGCAGGAGGTATTGGCTTAGCTGCAATTCAGATGGGTAAGGCATTGGGTGCCCGCGTTATTGCAGTCGCCTCTTCTGAAGTAAAACGCTCAGCATGTTTAGAAGCGGGGGCAGATTTCGCTATTGATTATGGTCCGCCAACTGACGGCAATCCTGGCCGTTTCCGTGAAAAAATCAAAGAGATGACAGGAGGGCAGGGCGCTGATGTCTTCTGGGATCCTCTCGGTGGATGGGCATTTGAGGAATGCACGCGCTGCATCAATTGGGGAGGCCGTATTTTAATTCTCGGATTTTTGGCTGGAGCTCCAGCCTTAGCCAAAACCAATCACCTGCTAATTAAGGGGGCTAGTGCTGTCGGATGTCGGGTCGGCGGACTAAATGAATTTCAGCCAGATACTGCTCAGGCTAATGTTCAAGCTATCGGCAGAATGGCAGATGAAGGTAAGTTAAATCCTCTTGTTTCAGCGACGCTTCCGCTCGATCAGGCAGCAAAAGCATTGCAGATGCTGATTGATCGGGACGCCATAGGGAAGGTCATTCTTACTTAAAATCAGCCAAGCTTTAGGCTGGTGGCTGCAGTGGATATGTCTGCAGCCCCAGTTATCCTTGGGCATTCGTTGCTTTGGTTTAACGAGGGAGTCTTGTGGCGCCCATTAGGTACTCGTCGACCGCGCGGGCGCACTGCCGTCCTTCCCGAATTGCCCATACGACAAGCGATTGACCGCGGCGCATATCACCAGCAGTGAAGACCTTATCTACAGAAGTTTTGTAGGTGAAATCATCGGCGAAAACGTTACCGCGCTGGTCGAGGTCCACGCCTAATTCTTCTATTAAGCCCTGCTTCACAGGCCCAACAAAACCCATTGCTAGCAAGACTAGGTCGCATTCAATTTGTTGCTCGGTTCCCTTTATGGGCTGGGGCCCACTTTTAGTCCACTCTACTTCCGAGATGGTCGCCCCTGTCACCTTTCCGTTTTCACCCTGAAATTCGAGGGTGGATGCAGCAAATTTCCGCTCTGCACCTTCGTCATGGCTGGTTGAAGTGCGAAGCTTGATTGGCCAATCTGGCCATACCAGTGGTTTATCTTCCTTCACTGGTGGTTTGGGCATGATCTCGAGCTGGGTAACGCCAATAGCTCCGTGACGGTTTGACGTTCCAATGCAGTCTGAACCAGTATCGCCACCACCAATAACAAGTACTTTCTTGCCATTTGCCAGTATTGAAATGTCGTCTGGTACAATGTCACCAGCCACACGCTTATTCTGTTGGGGCAGGAATTCCATGGCAAAATGAACGCCATCTAGTTTACGGCCCTCAACGGGCAGATCACGGGGAGCTTCCGCTCCTCCGGATAATACTATGGCGTCGAACTCAGACATTAAATCGGCCGATTTTATGTCAATGCCAACATTGACCCCGGTCCGGAATTCCACACCTTCCGCCGCCATCTGTTCAATGCGGCGGTCGATAAGATGTTTCTCCATTTTGAAATCTGGAATGCCGTATCTAAGAAGACCGCCTATCCGATCATTTTTCTCGAAGAGAACAACATCATGTCCTGCTCTTGCTAATTGCTGAGCTGTAGTCAAGCCTGCCGGGCCGGACCCCACAACAGCAACGCGTTTGCCTGTCTTTTTTTCAGGTGGCTCAGGATTGATCCAACCGTTTTCAAAACCTTTATCGACGATTGCACACTCAATCGTTTTAATGGCGACTGGATTATCATTTATGTTAAGTACACAAGACTCTTCACAAGGAGCTGGGCAAATGCGCCCTGTGAATTCGGGAAAATTATTCGTCGAGTGAAGGTTCACTAGCGCCCGATGCCATTCTCCCTCATAGACAAGGTCATTCCAGTCAGGGATTTGGTTATTCACCGGGCAGCCGTTGTGGCAGAACGGTATGCCGCAATCCATACAGCGGGCACCCTGGCTTTTGACTTCGGTTTCAGAAAGAGGGACAACGAATTCGTTGTAATTTTTTAACCGATCTTCAACCGGCAGATATCCTCTTTCAGAACGAGATAACTCTAAGAAACCAGTAGGCTTACCCATGGGTCTCGCTCCTAGTCTCGGCCTGATCAGATTTCATTTCTAGCAAGGCACGCCGATAGTCCTCCGGCATCACCTTAACAAATTCACCGCGAGCCTCTTCCCAACGGGCTAAGAGTGATTTTGCGATATCGCTATCAGTGTAGTGAACATGTCGCTCAATCATCGTCTTAAGCCGCATTTCGTCATGATTGAGCATGTCGCTCTTGAAGTCATGTGGTGTCATTATAGCTCTGGAAGGCTCCACTTTTTCAAGTATCACCATCGACTTATTGCATCGAGATGAAAAACTTCCATCAGGATCATGGACATATGCCAATCCTCCCGACATTCCGGCTGCGAAGTTCACACCGGTGGAACCTAGAACAACGACACAGCCGCCTGTCATATATTCGCAGCCGTGGTCACCAGTACCTTCAACCACTGCGAAAGCACCTGAGTTCCTTACGCAGAAACGCTCGCCTGCAACACCTCTAAAGTAACACTCGCCCTCGATGGCCCCGTAGAGGACGGTATTTCCAATAATCATGTTGTCTTTTGGCGAATAGGGAGAGTTTTTTGGAGGGAAAATTGAAATACGCCCGCCAGATAGACCTTTTCCTACATAGTCGTTAGCGACGCCCTCAAGTTCTATTGATACGCCACGGGTCAAGAACGCCCCAAAGCTTTGCCCACCAACTCCTGTCGCTTTAATGGCGATAGTATCTTCCGGTAATCCAGCGTGACCATATTTCTTTGCAACCTCGCCGGACAACATGGCGCCTACCGTGCGATTCACATTTCTAACTTTGGTGTGAATAACAACAGCATCGCCATTATCTAACGCAGGTTTGGCCTTGGCAATTAATTCTTGGTCGAGAGCTTTGTCTAATCCGTGGTCTTGGATTTCGCAGTTAAATGTGGCTACGCCTTCAGCAGGTATGGGTTTGTAGATTAGCCGACGCAAATCGACTCCGTCTGCCTTCCATTGCTCGACCGCGTCACGCATATCGAGAAGTTCCGTCGATCCGATCAGCTCGTTCACTGTTCGGATTCCGAGCTTCGACATAATATCTCGCATCTCTTCCGCGAGGAAAAAGAAGTAATTGATTACGTTTTCAGGTGTTCCGGTAAAACGTTTGCGAAGTTCAGGGTTTTGGGTTGCCACTCCAACTGGACACGTATTCAAGTGACACTTCCGCATCATGATGCAACCCATGGCAATCAAGGGCGCGGTGGCGAAGCCAAATTCGTCTGCTCCTAAGATTGCGCCGATTACGACATCACGGCCGGTACGAAGGCCTCCGTCAACCTGAACTGCAATTCTCCCACGGAGCCCGTTCAAGACAAGAGTCTGATGGGTTTCGGCCAGGCCAATTTCCCATGGGCTGCCAGCGTGGGTAAGAGAGGTAATAGGGCTTGCTCCAGTGCCGCCTTCGAACCCGGAAATTGTAACGTGGTCAGCCCGCGCCTTTGAAACACCCGCCGCAACAGTGCCAACACCAACTTCGGAAACTAATTTTACGCTAATACGGGCGCTTGGGTTGGCATTCTTAAGATCATGGATGAGCTGTGCAAGATCTTCAATTGAATAGATGTCGTGATGCGGTGGTGGAGAAATGAGGCCCACACCAGGAGTGGAATGGCGAACGGCAGCGATATTGCGATCCACTTTATGGCCAGGTAATTGCCCACCTTCACCAGGCTTTGCGCCTTGGGCCATCTTGATTTGAATATCATCGGCGTTGACCAAATATTCAGTCGTAACACCAAAGCGGCCGCTAGCAACCTGTTTAATTCGACTGCGCATACTGTCGCCGTTAGGCATTGGCTTAAAGCGATCTGCTTCTTCACCACCTTCGCCAGTATTTGATCTTCCGCCTATGCGGTTCATTGCAACGGCAAGAGTGGTGTGTGCTTCTCTGCTAATGGAACCAAAAGACATAGCACCAGTTGAGAAACGCTTAACTATTTCAGAAGCGGGTTCAACCTCATCGATCGATATAGGTGAGTTTGCCCATTTAAAATCAAATAGTCCGCGCAGTGTTAAAAGATTGCGCGACTGTTGGTTAATCGAGTCAGCGAATGTTTTGTATTCGTTTGGCAGGTTTCCGCGAACTGCATGCTGCAGGGCGCGAACACTCGCTGGATTCCATGCATGGCGTTCTCCACGCAGTCTGAACGCATATTCACCGCCCACCTCAAGCATACGCTCCAGAGTAGGATCATTGCTGAATGCTCGCGCATGGCGTTCTACGGTTTCTCTGGCAACTTCATCAACAGAAATGCCTTCAACCGTCGTTGCAGTGCCAGTGAAATACTCATCTATGAATTCTGTGGAGAGCCCAATTGCATCGAAGATCTGCGCACCGCAGTAGGACTGATAGGTAGAAATGCCCATTTTGGACATTACCTTTAGAATACCTTTGTTAAGAGCCTTAATGTATTGTTTGAAGGCTTTCTCTTCATTTATTCCTTCTGGTAATTCGTCTAACCGATCACGAATTGTATCGAAGGCTAAATAGGGGTTTATGGCTTCGGCACCATATCCAGCTAGAACGCACATGTGGTGCACTTCTCGTGCTTCACCAGTCTCCACGACGAGACCTGTTTCAGTGCGCAAGCCTTCGCGAATTAGATGGTGATGCACAGCCGAGCAGGCTAGAAGCGCTGGTATTGGGATATTGCTCTCGCTCATCGAACGGTCGGATATAATGAGTATGTTCTGATGGTCGTCGCGAACCGCTTTTTCTGCCTCAAGTTGAAGGCGAGAGATTGCTGCTTTCATTCCAGACAGACCTTGTTCAGCGGGCCAGCAAGCATCGAGTGTTGCCGTTCTGAAAGCATCACCAACCAAATCTTTAACGTGCCTGATTTTTTCAAGATCTTCGTTAGTTAAGATTGGCTGTTTAACTTCTAATCGCCAGTGCGGGTCGTCACCGACATCTACACTGAATAGGTTTGGACGCGGACCAATCATCGAAACCAAGGACATCACCAACTCTTCACGAATTGGATCGATAGGTGGGTTCGTTACCTGTGCAAAATTTTGTTTGAAATATGTGTAGAGAAGCTTCGACTTATCTGAGAGAACTGAGATTGGAGTATCTTTACCCATCGAGCCAATCGGATCATCGCCCTCAGCGGCCATTGGCTCCAAGAAAAATTTCAGGTCTTCCTGGGAGTATCCAAATGCCTGTTGCCTATCAATGAGCGGGATATTCGAGGTTGGCGCAGCCGCTTTAACCTTTGCTAGCTCGCCAAGATTAAACTGCGTCTTCGACAAAAGGTCCTTGTAGTTTCGAGCTTCAGATAGGCCTTTTTTAAGCTCAGCATCATCAATTATGCGTCCCTCATCTAAGTCGATAAGGAACATCTTACCTGGTTGTAAACGCCACTGCCGAGCAATCTTCTCCGGTGGAATATCCAGCACCCCAATTTCAGATGCCATTACAACTTTGTCATCAGTAGTGACGAGATAACGGGCTGGACGAAGCCCGTTTCTGTCAAGCGTTGCCCCGATCTGGCGGCCATCAGTGAAGGCGACCGCTGCAGGTCCATCCCAAGGTTCCATTGCGGCGGCATAGTATTCATAGAATGCTCGCCGCTTTTCATCCATTAATGGATTTCCAGACCACGCTTCAGGAATTAAGACCATCATAGCATGAGCTAACGAGTAGCCGCCCATTACGAGCAATTCCAGAGCATTATCAAAGCAGGCTGTATCTGACTGGCCTTCAGGAATTATTGGCCACAATTTTTCTAAATCGTCGCCCAACAAGTCAGAGGTCATGGCGTGCTTACGCGCTGCCATCCAATTTACGTTGCCGCGGAGCGTATTGATTTCACCGTTATGGCAGACCATGCGGTAGGGATGGGCGAGGCGCCAGGACGGGAATGTGTTGGTCGAAAAACGTTGGTGGACAAGAGCTAAAGCAGATGTGAAGTCTGGGTCTTGGAGGTCAAGGAAATAAGAACCCACCTGTCCCGCTAACAGCATACCTTTATAGGTAATGGTTCTTGATGACATGGATGAAATATAAAAATCTTCAAAGCCTGGTATCTTCTCGCCAGTAATTTTATTTGCCACTGATTTGCGAGCGACAAAGACTTTCCGCTCAAACCTATCTTGGTCACTGCCGGCATAGTCAGCAGTCACAAAAATTTGTTTGGTCTTTGGCTCTGTCTTTATGACCGAAACACCAAGTCCATGCCCATCAACTGGAACATCGCGCCAGCCCAACACGGTTAAGCCTTCTGCACGACAATAGGCTTCTACCAATTTCTCTAATGGTGCCGAATGTTCCTGGTTCTTCGGCAAGAAAATTTGACCAACTGCGTAAGAACCCAATGGCGGCAGATCAAAGCCTAGGGTTTGTTTCCGAAAGAAACCATCAGGTATTTGTGAGAGGAGACCGGCTCCGTCACCAGCCAGCGGATCGGCGCCAACAGCGCCCCGGTGATCTAGCTTTAAGAGGATTTCCAAGCCTTCTTGAATGATTTGATGCGATTTTCGGCCCTTAACATCCGCCACAAAGCCGACACCGCAGGCATCGTGCTCATTCCTAGGGTCATAAAGCCCCTGGGCTTCAGGCGTTTTGGACATTGGCCTTAGTCCTTAAATCAAAGTTCAAGTTAACCTCTAGGATTCCCTAGACCCCGGCCATGCGAAATCAAGGGGTAGCCCCTCTTAATTTGCTAGGCCGGGACTATGTGAAACCCGCGGCTTCCCCGTGCAATCCATCTAGCGCAGCACTCGCAGTAGACGGCGCCGACGTGCTCTTTTGGATCGCAAGTCTCGGGCAGGGGCTTCTGTGCTCCTGCTCCCGATCGCGAAGGGACAGCTTCTTTAACGGAAAATGCAGCGCTAGCCAAGCGTTAGACAACCAAAATTACCAATTTAAAAGGTTTCAACCTTCCATCATTCCGGCCGTCGTATACCCTCCATCAGCCGCATAGGCCTGGCCTGTAACGAAGCTTGCTTCATCCGATGCTAGAAATGCAGCGACAGATGCAATTTCCTCTGGTTTACCAAAGCGTTGCAAAGGCATACGACTTTGTACACTTGGGGGTAGATCGGCTGTTTTAGTTACGCGTGTTTTTGTTGGACCCGGAACTACGGCGTTAACATTGATGCCGTACTCCGCGAGCTCAATAGCCATTGTTTGTACTAAATTTATTAGGCCAGCCTTACTTGCACCGTAAGCTGCACGGCCCCTGCCACCAAACAGTCCTGAATTCGATGCCACTGTAATTATGCGGCCACCTTCACCTTGTGCGACCATTTGTTTGGCTGCTGCCTGCGAAAAGTAGAATGATCCTTTGAGGTTAATACCAATTACTCTTTCGAAAAAATCTGGTGTCATTTCAAGGAAGGGGGATCGGTCGGTTATTCCTGCATTGCAAATCACGATATTAAGTTTGCCATATTTTGATACGGCAGTTTTGACAGCATTTAGAGCAGTCTGAGGATCTGAGACATCTCCTCCTAAAGCTGTGCCGGCTGTTTTTTGGGCGATTTCTTGAGCTGCATCTTCTTCACGATCAACGATGACTACCGAAGCGCCCTCACGTGCTAGTCTTTCAACAATAGCAGCACCGATCCCATTTCCCCCGCCGGTTACAATTACGACTTTTCCATCAAAACGATCCATATTTTCTACCTTTTGTTGAGATTTATCGTCGAATTAATGAGTAACTTATTAAAGTCCAAGCCTGGTCGCTTCGTCGCCAAATACCACTGCAACACGGCCAATTGCTTTGCGTCCAAGCACCATCGCCATGGCATCGCGAAAATCATCTATGAGGAAAGCTGCAGCAAGTTCCGGACGGATTTGGCCTGAAACTGTCCATTCGGCTAGCTTCTCCATTATTGGCCTAACCCGCTCCTCACTTTCGTAGCGTGCATCATAGGGGCTCCAGCCCATGTAATAGCCCATATTGAGGCCGGTAACTGTAATATTTTTGACAAGCAAGATGTTGGCTGGAATGCTCGAAATTTCGCCTCCCGCAAACCCAACAGGCATAATTCTTCCCTCAACAGCCATGCACCGCAAGGATTGGTCAAAAATTTGTCCCCCAACAGGGTCGTAACAAGCATTCACGCCCCGGCCGCCGGTAATATCCATAACGGCGTCTTTGAAAGATCCATCACTGTAGTTGATCGTATGATCGGCTCCATGGGCCTTTGCAATTGTGAGTTTCTGCTGTGAGCTTGCTGTTGCAATTACTGTTGCTCCTAAAATTTTCCCAATTTCGACGGCCGCTATACCTACGCCGCCAGCTGCGCCATGAACCAAAAGTGTTTGACCAGATTGAACGTTTAAAAGGTGTGGCCACATCAAAGCAGCAGCTGAAGTTCCATAGGAATTGGTAATTGAAATTGCTTTGGCGAAATCAAGTCCCTCGGGTATCGCGTATGTGTTTACTTCCAGAGCTGTTGCTTTCTCGGCAAGACCGCCCCAATCGATGACAGCAAAAACTTTGTCGCCAACTTTAAAGCGGCTGGCTTCAGGTCCAACAGCCTCAACGACACCAGCGACTTCCGATCCTGGGGTAAACGGACACGGGGGTTTTCGTTGATACTTACCCTGTACGACTAAGCTTTGGGCAAAACTTACACCCGCAGCCATTACACGAATGCGAAGTCCTTTTGCTGGAGGTTCAGGATCCGGAATATCCACTATTTCGAGTTCGTCGAATGGTCTCCAGTCACGACAGTATAAGGCACGCATACGTTAGCTCTTTCAGTTTTTTGCTCAGAAATGTAAGCATAGACCAATGAAGGGATATTTCGGTATAGGCGCGGAAGGGATTTCCAAGGCCCGCAACCTTGGTGCTCTAATGCGAACTGCGCATGCTTTTGGAGCGCAGTTTCTATTTACGGTTGGCGCGCGTTACGCCACCAGAATAGGGCGGAAGACAGATACTAGCCGATCGACGAATTCATTGCCCATCTATGATTTTGCAGATCTAGACGCGATGCGCCTTCCGGAAGGTTGCCAATTGATCGGTATTGAGCTCACCAATGATGCGATTGAGTTGCCAAGTTTTCGTCATCCGCTAAGAGCCGCTTACGTGCTAGGCCCAGAACGTGCAAGCCTTTCACCAGAGATGGTGGGGCTGTGTTCCCACGTGGTTAAGATCCCAACAAGTTTTTGCGTGAATGTCGGCTTAGCGGGGGCGATTGTGATGTACGACCGGATGATTTCGCTTGGCAGGTTTGCTGAGCGTCCTGTTAGAAGTGGTGGGCCCGTGGAAGCCTTGGCAGACCATGTACATGGCCGTCCTCGCCTTCGTCATTTAGAGCCGAAGTCTTAATCTGCTGTAGCTGGTTCTGCTGCAGGCGTAGTTGAAGCAACAGGCGTTTGCATTCCTCTGTTGGGGAGGATAAGTGCTGATAAAACTGCTATTGCTGCAGCAGCAGCCATCGCCAAGAAGGCGTAGTAGAAGTCGCCGGTCCGGTCGAAAACCTCACCAACAAGTGGTACCGCCACTACTGCTGTGCCTAAGGAGAGGGCAAACCTAAATCCAAAAGCTGTATTCACCCATCGCTTGGGTACATATCGTGAGAAAAGGAAGTCGGATACAGGCTGATTGCCGACAGTGATCATCACTATCAGCCAGATGGCCCCAATCATGACATAGTTTGTACTAACGGCGGCCAGGAATAGAGCCGGTGTCATCAGCCCATATATGCATATAAAAAGCCATTTTAGAGGAAATTTGTCTGCCAATAGACCGCCCGCTAGCTGGGCGAGAGCACCAACAAAGAAAATTAAGGATGCAACAAAGCCAGCGCTTTCTGGATTAGTGACAAAGTCGACGCGAGCTTCCAAGATCTTTGGAAGTCCAATCGTCATACACTGGAATACTAGGCCGGCACCTAAAGTCATCAGAGATAGAGCGCCCATTATTTGTAAAAATCGGCTAAGGCCTAACTCGCGAACCATATCTCCCAACCCTTCTTTTCTGGTTTGGGATTGGTTCATTAGCAGGCGGGCTGCTCTGGTTTCAGATACTTGAGCACGGAAACGAATTGCGAACCAAATTCCTAGGCAGACACTAATTGCTCCGGGCAGGATATAGGCCATTCTCCAATTGAATAGCCATATCATTAAAGCAGCTAAGCCACTGGCCATAGCCATGCCATAACTGCCGAAAACCCCATTTATGCCGAGCATCCGGCCAGACTTGGATCCGGCCACTCTCATTACCATTGGGATACCAACTGGATGGTATATTGATGCAAATAGGCCAATAAAGGATAGGCAGATAAACATCTGAGTTGAGGTCTGGGCCAACCCTGCGCCGAGTGTGGAAAGGCCAATGCCGATAAAGAAAACCGTGATCATCCAGATGTCTGACCATTTGTCTGCCAACCAACCGGCCAATGGAGCGCCAAGCCCGAAGAGAACAAGGCCTAGCCACGCGAGTTTTATTCCTTCGCCAAACGTCAGCCCGAACTCACTTTGGACCTGCAGAACAACGACATTGATCAATAAGATGAACATATGGTCGAAGGAATGGCCTATGCACAGGAAGGGCATTGGCCCGCGAAAAAAGTCGCGCATTATCTGGAGCCTTATCTAGTAAGTGACGCGAACAATACGCTTTTTATCTTGCCCTGGTCGAGAGTATTTAATTGTTAGTTGTTTCGGACTTGATCCAGTCCAAAAAATCTCGACTGCCTCCAATGATTGGAAGGGCAATCACGCATGGTTGGTCATAAGAGTGTAGTTCACATATGCGCTTTGATAGAGCAGGTATTTGAGTAACTGTTGTTTTAAGAAAAACCGCGGTTTCTTGCTCATTTTGAATGTTGCCATTCCAGGAAAAGATCGAAGAAACATCACCCAGTATATTTGCGCAGGCTGCAAGCCGTTCGGAGACAATAGTTTCCGCAATCATCTTTGCTTCATCACTATTTGAAGCGGTTACGTATACAAGCACTGTCTCAGACATCTCAGTCTCGTAAGAAAGCAAAAAAGGGCCGTCCTAAAGAACGGCCCTTTCTTTACGCATTCTTAAATTAAAGATTACGGCTTCAGATTTTTAGCGATGTAATCTTCCCAATAGGCTGCCCATGCGTCATCGCCTACTTTGACCTTTTCCTTCGCTTTTTCAGCGCGCATTTCGTCAAAAGCGGCACGTGCATTGTCCCAGCCATCAAGAACAGCATTCAGACGAGCAAGGCGCTTGTCTTGCCAAGCCTGATCTTCTGGCTGCCAGTAGCCCTTTTCCTTCATGTAACGGACAGCGCCGTCATGAGCTGGAGTGTCATAAGGTGGACGCCCCGCCTTTGATACCTCCCAGTTGAAAGATGAAGCTGTAGTTTTTGAGTAGTCATCAAACGCCTGATCAAGAGCCTTGATCATGTTGTAGGCATCGTCGGCTGATGTCCGAGCATAGGTTGTAATCATCGGATAGCGATATCCAACGAGCCATGCTGGGTTTGCATCAGATAGAGCGGCGCCCTTTGTTTCTTTGCCAGGAGCAGCAAACGAGACGACGTCAGTAACTTTTTTCCAGCCTTCCTTGTTATCCGGCCAGAAGTTAGGCCAATGGAGGCCGCGTGGGCTTGCCTCGATTTCTCGCATGTTTGCTGAGGTGGTCACGCTACCGAATGCATCAAGCTGACCAGCGATGACAGCAGTCTTCATAGCGCCATAGCTGCCAAACCAGACAACTTGCACATCGTCCCGTGTAAGGCCACCAAACGCAAGGTAAGCATCATTTTTGACGTTGACTGAAGGATTGCCTTTCACATATCCAACCCGCTTACCTTTAAGGTCGGAAATTTCCTTAATCCCTGCATCTTTGGCGGTTGCCATGCCGACATTGGCGAGGCGACCGGTGATGATGCGGAGATCCTGTGGACCCCACTCAGGAACAGCAAAGTCATAGGTGCCTTCGGCAGCAAAGTAGGCTTCATTTGCTAGGAAACCATATTGCGCCTTACCGGTTGTCAAAGGCAGAAGACGACCAATAGAAGTGCCTGATGGGATAATACGAACACGAGCTTTGTATTTCTTTTGAAATGCGTTTGCTACGCCAGCAGCCTCAGCGTAACCCGACGAGCCAAGGTCATATGCTGTCCAAACATTAGATTTGGGTAGCTTAGGTGCATGGCCATCTGCGAGGGCAGAGCTCGCAAAGGCTGCTACCGAAACGCCTGCTACAAGAGCGGCGATAGTGCGGTTCATGGATATCCTCCCGGTTTAGTTTCACACGCTCGCTCACCTCTTTTGAAGCTGAAGCGGAGCACAGATTTCAAACAATCCAGCGTTTATTAAAACGCTTGCGATCATCATTGCATCTTGTGAAGTTTCCGTCACGGATATTTTTTAAATAATTCCAAAAGAGCTGGCCACGTGCTTCAAGGCTATGATGCCGAGGATGCAAAGAACAACGTTACGGAAAAGCCGTTCAGAGACGATCTTTCGCAATCGTGTCCCTGCAACAATGCCTGCATACGATGGTAACATTGCTCCGAATGAGGCTATTAAAACCCATAGTGGGAAGGCTCCTAGACTGGCGTAGGAAATGCCAAGTCCAGTAGATGCCAAAAGCAGCAGTACTCCCATTGCCCAGACAAACGCATCTTTCGGCATTTTCAATGCTAGGGTGTAAATGGCTAAGACTGGCCCAAATACCCCAGTCATTCCGCCGATTAAACCAGTGCCTGTGCCAGCCGCGAGACCCATTGTGCCTCGTCCGTTTTGTGGGACCGAAGGCATAAAACCAGAGAAACTGAAAGCTACGAAGGCCAGAATAACAAATCCCAGAATTCCAACCATCACATTTGGATCAACTGAGACGGCAATGAGAGCGCCACAAAAAGTTCCAACGATAAGCCCAACCATCATGGGTGCAATTTCAATATATCTTAAGCGTGCACGTCGGGTTTCGATAATTTGAAACACGTTTGTAACGATAGCGGGGCCCACAATCATGGGCGTAGCATCTCGAACATCCATAGCGAATGTTAGGATTGGAATTGCCACCAATGGCAATCCAATACCCGCTACGCCCTTAACCAGGCTTCCCAGAAAGAATGCAAGTGCGATGACTGCAGCTGTTTCAATATCGATGTTCAGGACACAGAACTCACGCTTAGAGAAGGCTCAGCTATCAGACCCGCTGATTGATCGAAAGAGGGGCATAACACCGCAATTTTGAAGAAATCGGCACCTCTTTGAAATTTAGATTCCTAATTGGGTTCGCTATCTTGGTTAAAGGATAATTTGAACGATGTCTTATTATTGTTAATTTATGAGCAAAATTGGGGGGATTAATGCCTGATATCGTAACCTTTGAAATTAGGGATGATATAGCCGTTATTCATATGGACGATGGCAAGGCTAATGCGCTGTCTCCGGCTATGTCTAATGCTATTGGTGCTGCTTTGGATATCGCGGCGGTCGATGCAAAAGCGATTGTTCTTACTGGAAGGCCAGGTGTTTTGTGTGGGGGGTATGATCTTCGAATAATTCGCGGTGACGATAATGCTGAGCGAGATCGGATGCGTGCTCTCGGGACTGAGTTGATGAAGCGGCTGTATTTATCACCTCAACCTATTGTTTGGGCTTGCACTGGTCACGCTGTAGCAGCTGGGGCAATCCTTCTTATGGCTGGAGATCTAAGGATTGGCAGGCGAGGTGATTTCAAAATCGGCTTAAATGAAACTGCGATTGGCTTGCCGCTTCCTCAAATAGGGCTTGAATTTGCCCGCGACCGTTTAAGTCCTTCAGAACTTCAAGCAGCCACGATAATGGCAAAATTATATAACCCTGATGAAGCAGTAAGTGCTGGTTATCTTGATCATGTCACAGAAGGTGATGTGTTCATCGAAGCGATCGAGGAAGCGAAACGTCTTGCTCAACTTGATGCAATAGCCTTTGCAGCAACAAAAAACCGTTTAAGGCAACCGACAATTGACCGTGTTGCTATTTTGCATCAATAGAAAAAGAGGTAAATATTCTTTTGTTTGACAGTAAGATATAAAAAAAAATTAAAAAATTACATTAATTTTAGTAAGGTAAATATTTTCGAGCCTGCATCTCTTGGATCAGCTCTACAAACATCTCCTCAGTGTCGATGCATTCATGAAAACCTGCTTTTCGGGCTTTGATTGTGCTCATATGATGTGGATTGGGGCGCTGGCCGTGCCCTAGAACAAAGTCGATAAATCCCCAACTCGGGACCATTTGTTCATAAGTGTACTGAGCAAGGCCATGCTTTTTTGCAATTTTTGGCCATAAATGTGCATTGGCAGGCATTGTTCGCGCTAGGGATATTGGGTGACGAACGCCCACTTCCATATCGAACAGCTTCGCTATGTGGGGCCAAATAACCTCCCATTGATAAACATCACCATTTGTTATGTTGAAGACCTGGTCGGCTGCTCGATGATCTGAAGCGGCCCACTCGATAGCCTTTGCGATAATCCGAGCATCAGTTGCCTCACCGATCCTTGCATCTCCACCTGGAAAGCGAAGAGGCATGCCGTATTCTCTGGAAATCGCTGCAAATACACCTAGGCCAGCAATAACGTTCATTGGACTCCCAATAGCAAGTCCGCAAACAATCTGAGGGCGCAGGACAGTCCAACGCCACTTAGCACCCGTTTTAATTCGTTCTTCTGCAAGCCAATCCGTTTGTAAGTAATAGAAGTTGGGAGGCATATAACGGGGGTCATTTTCTTTGGCGGGCTGCTTAAATGGGCCAAGGTGACCCCCGTAGGCCTTGGTTCCTTGTAGAATGGAAATGTGGCGTATGTCTGGTGAAGCTTCAAATAACGGCCGAAACAGGTTCTGAAGCATGGACAGATTTACGTCAGCATGCTCCTGGGTTAGCCAGCCACGGGCTACTTCTGGCATTTCATAAACAGCAGCATAGGCAATATGTGTAATGCCTTTGAGCCCAACAAGTTTTGAATGGCAATCGATTGGATCTTGAAGATCTACGGATATCCAATTAGCCCGATTTTCAAAATCGGGAGGTCGGCGGGAAAGCGCGGTTACTTCCCAATCATCTAGCTTGTCAAAATGTTCAAGTGCTGCTCTTCCAACTGTGCCCAGGGCTCCAGCGATTACAATATGCTTTTTCATGAAGGTCCTTTCTAAACGGCACTTTAACCGTAGCTTCTAAGGCTAGGGCCGTTTTCCTTCAGCCAACTCTCGGCAACCTTAAATTCAGGAAACAATCCTGCCAGGTGGGTCCAGTATTCAGGGCTATGGTTCATGTGTTGAAGATGAGCGACTTCGTGAGCAGCGACATAATCCAGCACGTGTTCTGGAGCCATTACTAGGCGCCAAGAGAAGGAAAGACGCCCGTCGGCTGAGCAGCTTCCCCAGCGAGTTTTTGCATCACGGATAGAAACGCGTTTTACTGTTACGCCTGACTTGGCTGCATATTTGCTTGTTGATGCAATTAAGCGCCTTAGAGCTTCAGCCTTAAAGAACCGATATATGGCAGATTTCACAGAGGAGCCTGGTCCCCCAACGAGTATCTGGTCTCCAAAGACTACCAAAGGGTCTTTGGCACTCTTGTCTTGAACGATCCGGCGCATTCTACCGAGGAATGGGACAACCGACCCTGGTTCAAAAGGCGTAATTTCATGAGCTTCAGCTCGCCGTTCTGCAATCCAACGCGTGCGCTTACTCATGAAGCGACGTGCTTCTGGTAATTTAGCCTCGCTTGGCGCCGTTAAAGTAACGAGGCCGCCGATTTTTTCGACCTTTAACGAAATACGTTTTGCCCGGCCGTCAACGCGAATATGGACTGGTGCTATGTCACCGTTTGCAAGTGGCAGATGCTCATAAGGTCCAGTCAACGACATAATTTGGCAGGTCTTCATCTAAATCATCGAGGTCATCTTCAGAAATGACCTTATGGCGAACAGATATACCAGCTTCATGGACAGTTTTTGAAGATCCTGAAACTAGTGGATGCCACCATTGTAGATCTTTTCCTTCGTCTATGAGCCGATAAGCACAGGTTTGTGGTAGCCAGGGTAAGGACGACAGATTTTTTTCTCGGAGGTCTATGCAATCAGGAACAAATCGCTTGCGATTTGAGTAGTTTTGACAGCGGCAGCTGTTTAAATCTAGCAACTTGCAAGCGACAGAAGTAGGAAGAATTTCTCCTGTATCTACATACTCCACCTTTAAAAGGCAGCATTTGCCACAGCCATCGCAAAGAGATTCCCACTCCTCTCTGCTCATCTCCTGCAGGCTTTTGTTCTGCCAGAATGGAATTTTTTCATTCAATGTTGTTCATCACCTTTTAGACCCAGCCGCCACATTAACCCAATTGCAGCACCTTTCATAAATGGCAGGATGACCAGAAGGAGCGCCAGGGTAAGTGGTAACCAAATCCACATGTGAAGCTGGATAGACCAAGACCAGTTTTGCTCCGCAATTAATGCGAGAGGGACAACAATGTGCCCTACCAAAAATATGGTTAAATAAGGAGGAAAATCATCGGCTCGAATACTTCCTAGTTGTGTATTGCATACAGCACACATTTCTACCGGTCGGAGGTAACCGCGAAAGGCGTTTCCCTCTCCGCAACAAGGGCAGCGCCTTCGTAACCCACGGGTTATAGCGCTCTTAAATCCAATATTTTGTTTATACAAAATTGGCATTTTGTGTCCTTGGCTCTTGCGATCCTGACATCGAGACGGCTCAATGCTGGCCGGCAACTTAGTTCTTGGCTTAAGCACCTGGGAGTGTGACATGGCGTATCGGACATTGCGGAGCTGGCTCCGTCATCTTGCGGAAACTGATCGTTTAATGCTTGCTGAGTCAGGGGTTGATCTTGATTTCGAGGTGGCAGCAGTCGCAAAGCGTCAAGATGGTTCGAAGGCAGTTTTATTTCCGTCCCCAAAACGGGGTGGCGCTAATGCACCATCGGTGCCGGTAATAGCTAATTTATTAGCGCAAAGGAGCTGGGTGGCGGAGGCGCTTGGTGTTGAGCCGGGCGAGGTCCTCAGCGCCTTCCGCCAAGCTGTGGATGCACCTATAAAGTCAGAAGAGATATCAAATGCTCCAGTTCAGCAAACCATTATAAGGGATCCCGACCTTCTTCGTGATCTTCCTATACCTCTCCACAATGAGCACGATAGCGGTCCTTATATATCAGCTGGTCTTGTAATTGCCCGCAATCCGAGAACTGGAATCCAAAACGTTTCAATCAACAGACTTCAAATCTCCACTAAAGATCGAATGGGCATTCTTATGCTCCCCCGCCACCTTCACAACTTCTATCAAGCTGCTGAGAACCAGGGGGACGTTCTGGAGGTTGCGGTCGCCATCGGTGTTGATCCTGCTACCTTGCTGGCCTCTCAGGCGATTGTGCCAATCGATTTCGATGAGTTAGAAATTGCAGGTGCTCTTCACGGACATCCTTTACGCGTCGTTAAGTGTGTTTCAAACGAAGTTCGGGTCCCGGCGGATGCCGAAGTCGTCATAGAAGGACGGCTTTTGCCAAAAGTGAGGGAATCAGAGGGGCCATTTGCTGAGTTTCCTCAGTATTACGGTCCGGCCGGTGATCGTGAGGTTATTGAAGTCGATGCTATAACTACTCGCTCAAAGCCGATGTTTCATACAATTGTGTCTGCAGGTATGGAGCATCTCCTTTTGGGGGCAATACCGCGGGAAGCCACTATTGTGGCTTTGCTCCAGCGAAGTTTTCCCAACGTGATTGATGTTCATCTCTCTCTTGGCGGCGTGTGTCGGTACCATCTTTTTGTGCAGATCAAAAAGCGGCATGAGGGGGAGGCAAAGAATGTGATTGCTGGGGCGTTTAGCGCCCATGCTGATATCAAACAGGTCGTTGTGGTTGATGAAGATGTGGATGTGCATGACCCAACGGCAGTCGAATGGGCTGTTGCAACACGCTTTCAGGCATCAAAGGACTTAGTGATCCTAAAATCAAGTCTGGGTTCAAAGCTCGATCCTTCAGCACAGGATGGCATCTCCGACAAAATGGGTCTGGATGCAACTATGCCAGTTAAACGCGAGGGCTTGGATTATGTAGTTGTACACGTGCCAGGCGAAGATGACCCAGCTACTGATCAACGGATTGCGGGACCTGCTTCGGCTGATCATGAACAACTTCAAGAAGATGGCTGATGCAGGGGCTGTCTCCAGAGATTTTAAACAGCGACCTTGAATGTCAGGACGGTAAAAATGCCCAGGTCACCTGATGAGTTCGTCGATAAAACAATAATAATAACAGGAGCTGCAAGTGGGATCGGTCGAGAGACTGCGCTCATTTTTGCTCGCGAAGGTGCTAATGTCGTTGCCACCGATGTGAATTTAATTGGGGCGGAAGATACAGCGGATGCAGTTCGAAAATTAGGGAGTAATGCTCTCGCAATTAAGACGGACGTTACAGACCGAGCGTCGGTAAAAGACTCAATAGCTAAAGCCATAAACGAATTTGGCGGTTTGGATTTTCAATTCAATTGTGCAGGGGCAGCACTAAGACGTGCATCCTTTTTGGACATTGACGATGAGCTTTGGACGGGTGCAATGGCGATAAATGCGACCGGTGTATTTTATTGTATGCAGGAAGTTCTGCCTCATATGCTTGCTCAGGGAAGAGGAGTAATCGTGAATGCCGCATCGATGTCCCACAGGCGAGGAGGGGCTGGCGGGCTAATTCCCTACGCCGCATCAAAGGGCGCTGTGGTTACACTCACAATGGGTGTCGCTCGAGAGTTTGCCGACCGAGGTATCCGTGTTCTTTCCATCTCACCTGGTCCAATTGATACCCCCTTTGAGGACACTGCCGGTGGGAATGATGAAGCTCGGAAACGGGCTCTTGCTGACGTGCCGATGGGAAGGCTTGGGCGGCCCGACGAAATCGGCGAGTTAGTGCTTTTTATGTGTTCGGATGCTTGCAGTTATATGACGGCTGATACGGTCTATGTGAATGGAGGCGGAGGCTTCAGGTAACAAGTGCTTTTATGGATAAGTTATAAACAGACCACAGACATCGAATGGGCCTTACCATGTTCGAAGTGTTTTATGTGACTAGTTGAACTCTATCGGCTGCAAATCTCGCGATACTAAATTCAACGGGTAATGCATTGCTATCAATATTAATTCCCTCAGTAACGAGAACTGGCCGTCCCCTGGGTAATTCTAAAATGCGTGTTTCTTCGGCTGTGGCAGGGCGTGCATGAATTCGTGTTTCTCTCCGTTCATAGTCGGTCACTCCAGAGAGTTTGAGAGCTTTTGTAATCGAGTCATTTTCGTGAAACGCCTCAGCCAGCTTTGGGAAGCGATGATAGCTAAAATAGTGCGAAGAAAGAGTTATTGGACGGTCTTCGCTGAAACCTAGGCGATCGACTCGCCACGCTTTATCGCGGGTTTCTAGTTCCAAGGCCTCTCTTGCATCTATCGGCGCCTGAACGCGAGCGACATGCAGAATTTGCCCCTTTGGTGCTTTTTGTTGTGCAGTGAGACTTTCGCTAAATCGGACACGACGGCCCAAGGGATATTCCACCATTTCAGCGTTTACGAATACGCCTCGGCCTTGCTCTGTCCGAACTAGTCCTTTTTCAGCCAGAGCTTGGATTGCACGCCGGACGGTATGGCGATTGACTGCAAAGCGTGTCGTTAGGGTCTGTTCTGTAGGTAATCTATGGCCACCCCCTGAGAATGTTCCACATCTTATATCATTCTCAAGTGCCAACGCGATCTGCTTCCAAAGGGCCTCCCCATTTCCGCGAGAAAGGTTTTCCGGAGTGGTTTCATCAATTGTCATATAACTGTCTTCTTTTTCCGGTTTACACAGGATCAACTTGTAGTTACCTTCAACATATCTAGATGTCTAGACAAATATGAGGGTGTTCGATGTCGTCCAATTCCGACCTTGAGAAAAATCCTAATGCAGACCGGGCTGAATGGATGGGCGTGCTGGCCAGGGCACATGCTCAGTCCTTAGCTAAGTGTTTTGATACCATAAGTGACCCACCAGATTTTCGTTGGCTAAGACAGCCTGAAGTAGGCGCTGTAATGACACGCGGTAGAGCTGGTGGAACAGGGCAAATGTTTTCTGTGGGTGAGATGAGTGTCACCCGGTGCGCAATCACGATGGAATCGCTCCCAGATGTTGTTGGGCATGCTTACGTCCAAGGGAGAGACATTGAGAAGGCAAAAGCCGCAGCTATTTGTGATGCCCTCCTGCAAACGTCGCGGCGCGACGAGATTTGGGCAAAAGTTATCGAGCCTCTTCGGAGTGAAGAAAAAGAGAGACACCTAAAATCTCGACGGAAGGCTGGTGCTACAAAGGTCGATTTCTTCACTATGGTTAGGGCGGAAAGTTAAGTCATGACACATATAGCCACCGGCTTTTCACAGCCTGTATTTGGTGCGCAGTCTGCTTTTCGTTCAATCATGGAGGCATTCTCATTCCCTGGTCGCATAGTAGAAGTCCAGGGCCCTCAAGAGGCGCCCACCGGCTGGCCATCTTCGCTAGCTGCTGCATGCCTTACACTTTTAGACAACGATGTATCCATTTGGCTGGATAAAGAAGACCCAGAAACCATACGATACTTAAACTTCCATGCGGGTTGTCGAATAACCTCTCAGCCAAATGAAGCTGATTTTGCCATTATTCTCGATCCTGAGTCGGCTCCCTTCCAGCAATTCAAAATTGGCACCGATAAATATCCAGATAGATCAGCAACGTTATTAGTTGCCTGCCAGAGCCTTTCAAAAGGTCCCGTGATCGAAATATCCGGTCCGGGGATCAAGGGAAAACGTAGAATTGAGCCAATGCTTGAAGTTGCAAGCTTTTGGGCGGCCTGGGCAACAAATAATGCACTCTACCCACTTGGGTTTGATGTCTGCCTTTTTACAGGCAACTTAGCATTAGCTCTGCCACGTAGCGTGTCTGCTCACACTTTGGAGGTCTGACACTATGTACGTCGCAACGAAAGGCGGAGAGGCCGCCATTGAAGCCACGCACGGGTTGATTGCTGAGGAAAGGAGAGGAGATACTTCCGTTCCTGAGCTTGCTATCGACCAGGTGCGAAATCAACTTGGACGGGCTGTCGATCGCGTTATGACAGAAGGATCGCTCTACGATCCAGACTTAGCGGCGCTAGCCATAAAACAGGCCCAAGGGGATATGGTTGAAGCGATTTTTCTTCTTAGGGCCTTTCGCACAACACTGCCGCGATTTGGTGCCACCCAGCCAATAGACACGTCCAAGATGATTATCCGCCGGCGTATTTCTGCAGCTTTTAAAGATGTGCCAGGTGGCCAGATATTGGGTCCCACATATGATTACACGCATCGGCTTTTGGATTTTGGTCTTGCTAAATCAGACCAAGCTGAGCGGGTAGCGCCAGAGGCCACAGCCACCGATCCAACTATGCCGCGTGTAACTGATATTTTAGGTGCTCAGGGTCTTATGCAAGCGGAGACGAGATCTGAACCAGAGGCGGAGCCATTTGATTTAGGCAGACAGCCAATGTCGTTTCCTGCGGATCGGGACCAGAGACTTCAAAATTTATTCCGAGGCGATGAGGGTTTTGTTCTCGCACTCGGTTATGCGACGCAGCGAGGTTATGGTCGTAACCATCCTTTTGTCGGGGAAATTAGGATGGGCTTTGTCGAAGTGGTTTTTACCCCACCTGAGCTAGGGTTCCCAATTTCGATCGGAACCATCGAAGTAACTGAATGCCAGATGATAAACCAATTCCAAGGTGCGAAGGGTATTGAGCCCATGTTCACTCGGGGTTATGGCCTCGCCTTTGGACAGTCAGAACGAAAGACTATGGCAATGGCCTTGGTCGATCGTGCGCTTAAAGCCAGTGAATTGGGTGAAGACCGAGACCATCCTCCGCAAGACGAAGAATTTGTGCTTGCGCACAGCGACAACGTCGAAGCTGCGGGCTTCGTGAGCCATTTGAAATTACCACATTACGTTGATTTCCAGTCTGAGCTTTCAATGTTGCGCGGCCTGCGCGCTGACGCTTTGAAAACCCCGGGACAGGAGGCTGCGGAATGAATTCTCAGGCGTTTCATTCGGTCGATGGTACCTACAATTTTGCGTATCTCGATGAGCAAACGAAGCGAATGATCCGGAGGACGCTTCTAAAAGCCATTGCTGTCCCTGGATATCAGGTTCCGTTTGGGGGGCGAGAGATGCCTATGGCCTATGGCTGGGGAACGGGTGGCATCCAGATTACAGCGTCCATCATTGGTAAAGACGACACACTCAAAGTTATTGACCAAGGTGCAGACGATACAACGAATGCAGTATCTATCCGGCGCTTTTTTCAGAGGGTTTCGGGGGTTAAGACTACGGAGGAAACGCAAAAAGCGACCCTCATCCAGACACGACATAGAATTCCCGAAAAGCAGTTAACCGAAAATCAAATTCTTGTTTATCAGGTTCCGCAGCCTGAACCGCTTTGGAAGCTTGAGCCTCGTGAAGTTGAAACAAGAAAGTTACATGCGTATTCCGAATACGGCCTTATGCATGTGAAGCTTTATGAGGATATTTCTAGGCATGGTGAGATTATAACGACCTACGATTATCCAGTTGAGGTTAATGCCCGCCATATAATGTCTCCATCGCCAATACCTAAGTTTGATAACCCAAAGATGGCGATGATGCCTGCATTGCAATTGTTTGGAGCTGGGCGAGAGAAACGCATTTATGCGATACCGCCGTATACTCGTGTCCGAAGCCTCGACTTCGATGATCATCCTTTTGAAATCCAGAGATTTGAAGACCCGTGCGCCCTATGCGGCGCAGAAGGGGTATTTCTTGATGAAGTGATTTTGGATGACAAAGGTGATCACATGTTTGTTTGTTCAGACAGTGATCATTGTCGTGAGCGCAGAGCCGCAGGTCATGCTGGGCATCGTGCCTCTGATGCGGCCAGCATTGGATTTGTGTCCTCGGAGGGAGAGGCATGATGAAAGCGTTACTTGAAGCTGAGTCGGTTGGTCACTCTTACCCTGGTGGTCAGCTCGGTTGTGAAGACGTTTCCTTTCGCCTTTACCCTGGAGAGGTGCTTGGCGTTGTTGGGGAATCAGGCTCTGGAAAGTCAACGCTGCTGGGGTGTCTATCTGGGATGCTCGAACCGTCGAATGGCATTGTTAGGTTCGATGTTGGTGGACAGGGACTCAGGGATGTTTTCAGTTTGTCGGAGCCCGAGCGAAGGCTTCTTATGCGGACAGACTGGGGCATTGTCCGCCAAAATCCGCGCGATGGCCTTCGGATGAATGTGTCTGCCGGCGGAAATGTAGGTGAGCGTTTAATGGCTGTGGGCGCTAGAAATTACGGAAATATCCGAAATGAGGCCCTCGATTGGTTGACCCGGGTAGAGATACCTTCATCACGTGTTGATGATCTCCCTCGTACTTTTTCTGGCGGGATGCAGCAGCGTGTCCAAATTGCCCGAATTCTCGTGTCAAAACCACGTCTGATTTTTATGGATGAGCCGACGGGTGGACTGGATGTTTCTGTGCAGGCAAGACTGCTTGATCTTCTTCGAGGCTTAGTCCGAGACCTTGGCGTTGCCGCTGTTGTCGTCACTCATGATCTTGCTGTAGTTCGCTTGCTCTCCGATCGATTGATGGTGATGCGGCAGGGACGTGTAGTGGAAACCGGGTTAACCGACCAGGTTCTTGATGATCCTCAACATCCTTACAGCCAACTCCTCGTTTCATCGGTGCTACAGGCATGACCCAAAAATCTTTGATGTTGCAGGTACGAAATCTACGCAAGACATTTACCCTGCACGGGCGTGGTGGTGTTCAGCTCCCTGTCTTTAACGATATATCGTTTGAAGTTTCAGCCGGCGAATGTGTTGCTTTGATTGGTAGTTCTGGGTCTGGAAAGTCGACTCTCCTTCGCAGCTTATATGCAAATTATCTCCCATCAGCAGGAGAAATTCTTGTCAAACATCATGGTGAATGGGTCGACATAGCTTCTGTTGAAGCAAGAACAAAGCTTGAAATACGACGGGAAACTATTGGTTATGTAAGCCAATTTCTCCGGGTTATTCCAAGAATTTCCTCCATCGATCTTATTTCTGAGGTTGCCATCTCGGGGGGAATGTCTTCTGAGATCGCCATTGAGGTGTCCAGTGCTCTTCTAAGGCGGCTTAATCTTCCAGAACATTTATGGAATGTGCCTCCCGCAACGTTTTCGGGTGGTGAACAGCAAAGAGTAAATATCGCTATGGGGCTTGTAAGGCCTTATCCAATTTTATTACTCGATGAACCAACGGCCTCGCTTGATGCCAGCAATAGAGAGTCGGCCATTGAGCTAATTTTGGAGGCGAAGTCCCGAGGCGCTGCGATTATTGCAATTTGCCACGACGAGACAGCCCGAGATCGCTTTGCTGATAGATTATTTGATGTTTCTCAATTTAAGGCTGCAGCCTAATGACTGATTTAATATTGGCCAACGCTCGAATTGTTAATGCCGAAGCAGAATTCCTTGGAGGGATTGCAGTAACGGAAGGTCGTATCTCGGAGATCTGGGAAGGGGATAACATTCCCAATGGTGCTCATGACCTTGGTCAGGATTTCCTGCTGCCAGGATTTGTTGAAATCCACACAGATAATGTTGAAAAACATATGGTCCCGCGTCCAGGAGTTGTATGGCCTTCTCCCGTAGCGGCTATCCTTGCTCATGATGCGCAGATGGTAGCTGCTGGAGTAACCACTGTTTATGACGCCATCGCGGTAGGTGAGTATTTGGATCGGAATTATCGCCGAGCGCTGCTCAAAACCGTTATGGAGGCTGTTACAGAAGCTAGTACATTGAATTTATTTAGAGCAGATCATTATGTTCATCTTCGGTGTGAGATTGCCGATGATGTAGCGCCGGAACTGTTCAAGCCATATGCCAAAGATCCAGTCGTCCGACTAATTTCATTGATGGATCACACGCCTGGTCAGCGTCAATGGCGCGATCTCAAATCCTTTAAAGTATATAAAAACGCCAACATGTCTGATAAGGAATTTGAGGCATATGTCGCTTCAAGAATTGCCTCGGCAAGCAAAAACTCCGAGGTTAATCGTAGACAAATTCTTGATCTGTGGTCTGATCGTGGTCCTGTAGCAAGTCATGATGATACTACACCAGAGCATGTCTCTGAGGCTGTAAAAGACAACATTCGAATTTCTGAATTTCCTACCACTATGGAAGCAGCAGAGGCTGCGAAAGCCGCTGGGATGCGGACAGTTATGGGTGGACCTAATGTTGCTAGAGGGGGGTCCCATTCGGGTAATGTCTCTGCAATTGATCTAGCGGACGCTGACCTTCTCGATGCACTCTCTTCAGACTATGCGCCCATTAGCTTGGTTCAAGCGGCATTTAAACTAAATGAAATTGGTGTCATGACTTTGCCTAAAGCAGTCGCGACAGTATCTAAAAATCCTGCTGAAATGCTGGGCCATCTTGATCGTGGAGAGATTGCTGTGGGTCTCAGAGCAGATCTCGTGCGCGTGCGTAAAATCGATGATGCTGCAGTGGTCCGAGGCACCTGGGTGCATGGCGTAAAAGTAGCATGACACGTTATGCAATTTATTTTGCACCTGACCGTGAAAGTCCTCTCTGGAGATTTGGCAATGCGTGGTTAGGTAGGGATGTCGAAACAGGTGAGCCTCTCATTCGTCCATCTTTGAGTGGATTAAGCGGTTTAAATTTAGATGAACTTACAGCATCTCCTCGTTTGTATGGGTTTCATGCAACTTTAAAGCCTCCTTTCCGCCTGTCTGAAGGCTGCTCATTCGCTGATTTAATCCGAACGTGTGAGGACTTTGTATCAACGCAAAAGTCCTTTAACTGCCCAATGGTTGCTCCGGCAGAGTTAGGCAATTTTGTTGCGTTTAAGCTTCTCGTTCAGTCAAAATCGATGATTGAATTGGCAGCCAATGCTGTTGAGGTTTTTGAGCCGTTTAGAGCGCCACAGACAGAGAAAGAGCTAGCGAAGCGTCGCTTGGCTGGATTGACTGGACGCCAGGAAGAAAATCTCCTGCGCTGGGGATACCCTTACGTCATGGAAGATTTCCGTTTTCATATGACGCTAACCAGCGCCATAGCAGCAGACGGGCTTAGATCAAAGTTAACTGCCGGATTAATAAGTGCTGCCGAAGCTGCAGGTGCGGTAGGACCAATGGAGGTCTCTGGAGTAAGTCTTTACGAGCAGGTGGGATCAGATCAGCCCTTTCGGTTAATCCGTCGATTTCCATTCAAAGGATGAAGCAGCTTCTAATGCTGATATCATCTGTCTGATGCCACTTTTTACATCAGAAATATTTTCAATAATCGTTACGTTTTGACCGCAAACGTCGATAGCATCAGAGCGCTCAAGTCTCGCTAAAACATCAGCTTCGGGTTCGCGGCCCCGATCGGCTAAACGCCTTGCAAGAATAGTTTTGGGTGCTGTTACGACGATAACATGGACAGGTTGATGGCGAGACTTTGCGTCATCTATTACTGTTCTAGAAACACTTGCCACTACAGCGCACCCGCGTGTCCTAAGTGTTTCTGTCGGCTCGGCTAAGATACCATAACAATAGCCATGCGCGCGCCATGATAGAAGAAAATATCCCTCTGCTTCCTTTTGATTAAACTCGTCTGTGCTCATCTCGATGTGTTGTTCGCCCTCAGGAGTAACAGGGCGGGTTATCACTCGTTTCGCAAAACTGAAATTGCCTGTTGGTTCGAGTTCGCGGGCGGCTCCCTCAAGAAGGGTATCTTTGCCGGCTCCGCTTGGACCAACAACCAAGATTAATGGCGCTAAGCCAGTCATCCATTGTCACTTTTCGTTATTGTATCGATTCCCTATTTGCACCCAAGATTATGTAATCTTTGTGACGGGGATCTATAGTTTTAATGACTTCCTTTTATTGCTGGAGATGCGGATGCGTATAATTGACCTTTCAAGAGAGCTCTATCATCGAACCCCCGCGCATCCCGCCCACCCTCCGGTGATCATTACAACGTGGAACGACCATTCAGAGGTGAAGGAAGCGGGTGGAATTAAATTTTCCTCTAAAGCAATGTCGATTTCCATGTCTGACCATGCGGGAACCCATATAGACGCTCCAATTCATTTTGACCCACGACCTGGGGCAGCCTCTATAGACGAAATTCCATTAGAAAATTTTTATACAGGCGGCCTTTGCCTAGATCTTTCCGATGTCCCGTTACGCCATGAAATAACGGTTGATGAGATGGAAGCAGCACTTAAGGCCACTGGGGAAGAGATCCTTGAGGGTGATACCGTATTGATACACATGAGCGTTAATGCTCGATTATGGGGGAAGCCTGGGTATCAACACGACTTTCCAGGCCTCCATGTTGCTTCAGTTCATTGGCTTGCGGATAAAAAAATACGTCAATTTGGTGTTGAAGCTATTAGTCCTGCTCCTGAAGGCGCCGCAAATTATAAAGCCCATCTGGCTTGTGGGGAGCGGGGCATCACCCACATTGAATGCCTATGGAACTTAGAGGAGTTGGTTGGAAAGGGTCGCTTCCGTTTTGCAGGTTTTCCGCTAAAAATTAGGGGAGGAACAGCTAGTCCAATTCGAGCTGTTGCGATTTTCGAGGACTAAATGATGCGTAAGCTTAATTCGGGTCTTACATCTTGGCTTCGCGCGAGCAATCACAACTCAATGATGCTTAAACAAGAGTCAGGTATTGGAAAACCCGAAGATCTTGGCATTGTAAAAATTGCTTACTTCGGATCGAGTGCGTTTAGGCTGACGACGCCACAGGGCCTATCAATAATGATTGATCCCTGGCGAAACCACCCAAGTAGGACTTGGGACTGGTATTTTAAGGATATGCCACTCACAAAGATTGACATAGGAATTTCAACCCATGCTCACTTTGATCACGATGCTCTCGATAGGTTAGACGCAAGTGTTCTTTTGGATAGGCCAATCGGCCAATACAGTTTTCTTGATGTTTTGATTGATGGCATTGCCGATAAACATGCTACCGACTCAAGTGCCGCCACATATGATTTCAAGCTAATTCACAAACGTTTCAACGGTGTTGATATCGAGCCGCCAGATAATCCACGATCATGGGATAATGTAATAGTTGTTATTGAAACTGGTGGTCTTCGATTTCTTCACTGGGGCGATAACAGGCATAATCCCCCAGATTATGTATGGGAAAAACTTGGTAACGTAGACGTTGCTTTGCTGCCTGTTGACGATAGCCAGCATGTAATGGGATTTGAAATGGTGGACAGCATAATTAACCGATTGCGACCAAAAGTAGTGATTCCACATCATTATTTTTTGATGGATGTGACTCAGCGGCAGTCGACACTTCTACCCGCAACAAAATGGCTTCAGACCCAGTCTCGCGTTGTTCATCTATCTTCGGCGGAAACACAATTCTCGAAAATGACCCTTCCTACTGATACGACCATTCATCATTTTGGAGAGCATGTAGCATTCGACGCTGAGGAATGGCGGTCCAGGCCTGAGGAGGACTAAAAAATGCCTTACCCGCCGGTTGGCGCTATAGACTGTGATCTTCATCCAGCGGTGCCTAGTATCAAGGCTTTGCTGCCATATCTGGATGATCATTGGCGTGATATGGTGATCCAGCGAGGTGTGCATGAATTAGATTCAATCAGCTACCCTAAGAACGCTCCTATTTCAGCCCGTCCTGACTGGAAGCCGGAAGTGGGTAAGGCTGGCCAAGACTTAGTGCGACTTAGAAAAGAAGCGCTGGATGGTTTTGGTACGAAATTTGCCATCTGCAACTGTCTTTACGGTGTTCAACTTTTGTATACCGAAGATATGGCTTACGCATTTGCTCGGGCGGTGAATGATTGGATTGCCACAGAATGGTTGGATAAAGAGCCGCGCCTTCGCGCTTCTATCGTCGTTTCTCCACAAAATCCTGATTATGCCGCAGCCGAGATAGATCGCATGGCTGTCGATAAGCGGTTTGTTCAGGTTTTAATGCTGGTAATGGATGAAATGCCTTTAGGGCGTCGCCGCTACTGGCCAATTTATCGGGCTGCAGAGAGGAATGGCCTTCCTGTAGGTATTCATGCGGGCAGTGCTTATAGGCATCCCGTAACGTCAGTTGGTTGGCCTACTTATTATGCCGAAGACTCAGCTGCACAGTCACAGGCATTCCAAACAACACTCACTAGCTTGATCACGGAGGGAGTTTTTGCGGAATTCCCTGAATTAAAGGTTGTTCTTTTAGAGTCCGGCTTCGCTTGGTTACCTGCACACCTTTGGAGGCTTGGTAAGTTTTGGCGTGGTTTGAGGATGGAAACCCCTTGGGTGGACAGGCATCCGCTTGAAATTGCCAAGGACCATGTTCGACTGACAATACAACCTTATGATGCACCACCTAGGCCAGATGACTTAGAAAAATTAATTGAGCATTTTGACAGTGATGAAATGCTTCTATTCTCTAGTGACTATCCGCATTGGCACTACGAGGGAAATAACGCGATTCCTGATGGAATCTCGAGAGCACTTCAGAATAAAATCTGCTATGATAATCCTCTTGCGACTTATCCGAGATTAAAGGAGGCCGTAACGTGACTGTCGAAACCATCGGCCAAGCTTCGGCCACGAAGCCTGCAAATCAGAAACTTGCAATAGCGGACTGCGACATTCATCCAAGTCCTAAGTCGGTTGAGAGGGAGATTTTCCCCTATCTCTCAAAGCGCTGGCAAGACCATTACCAAACCTATGGGATGTTGCTACGACAGCCATATCAAGCGGGGCCAGCCTATCCAAAAGGGCAGCCTGATGCGGCGCGCCGTGATGCGTATGGACCAAACGGTGAGAAACCTGGTTCAGACCTAGAATTTATGCGAAAGCATCACCTAGACCCATATAATGTTCAGCTGGGTGTTTTGAATCCATTAAAGTCAGGGCAGGGACTTCAGAACCCGGACTTTGCTGCTGCTTACTGTAAAGCAATTAATGATTGGCAGATTGCAGAATGGACTTCCAAAGAGGCTCGCTTAAAGGGTTCTGTGTGTCTTCCATATGAAGATGGTTTCCTTTCGGCCCAGGAGATAGAGCGTCGCGCCGGCGATACAAATTTCATTCAGGCTTTCATGTTAATCAGGACATCAGAGCCAATGGGTAACCGCCGCTATTGGCCAATTTTTAGTGCCTGTCAGGATGCAAATCTTCCCCTTGCTGTGCATGCCTTCGGGTTTGGCGGTACGCCGGTCACTGGAGGTGGTTGGCCCAGTTATTATACAGAAGACATGGTGGGGCATTCACAATCGGCGCAATCCTTGGTTTCATCAATGGTGCTAGAAGGTGTCTTTGAGCGTTGGCCGAAATTGAAATTGATCATTGTTGAAGCTGGGTTTGCCTGGGCTCCGTCGCTTTCATGGCGCTTGGACAGGATTTGGGCTCAGAATAGACAAGAGCTACCCCACGTGAAGCGACCACCCTCTGAATATATGGCTGAGCATATTTGGTACACTACACAGCCTTTTGAAGAGCCTGATCGTCGTGGCCATCTAAAAGACGTCTTTGAGTGGATTGGTTGGGATAAATTATTATTTGCAACTGATTATCCTCATTGGGATTTTGATGACCCGACACGTATACCTTTGCCGCGTGCAACTGATGAGCAAAAAGAGGGTTTCTTTTTAGGTAACGCACGTTCTCTTTACGGCATCTGAGGGCATGGCGAAGCATATTGCGGCGAAAGTGGAGGATATTCCTCCGGGCACACGTGTTAGCGTTGAGGTGGCAGGTCGAAAAGTTGCCATCTTTAATGTTGATGGAGAATATTTTGGCCTAAGGGATGCCTGTCCGCATATGGGGGGACTGCTCTCGGAGGGTGTTGTGATTGGGCTAGTAGAAGCCAATAAGCCAGGATGCTACAATTATAGTCGCGGTGGTGAGATTGTCAGATGCCCGTGGCATGGCTGGGAGTTTGATCTCAGGACTGGAAAATCTCGGTTTGATCCAAAACGTTGGAAAACCCATTCTTATGACATTGAAGTTGGGGATGGCAAAGAAATGCATGCCGAGACAGTCGACGTGTCTACCGAAGGTGATTACGTAATCGTTAAGTTCTAGTCCGCTTTTCAAGAGCCACTAGGAGTAAGCCTAAGGTATCCTTCAATCTGTCATAGCGTGTTTGGGCCGATTGAAGGGCTTTGTCATTTATCAGCTTATTTGGAATTTGAGATGTTTTAGGAGAATGGCCGAGCAGGGACTGTAGTTGTTGGCGCAACACCTGTTCCCGCTCTTGCAATTGAAGTAGCTGGTCGATCCTTTCATGAAGACGCCTATTCTCGAGAAGTAGTCGGTCTAGCTCAGCCTTCTGAAGTTCAATCACAACTTCCATTGCTGAAGGATCAAGTAATTTTTGAATTTTTTGATCAGAATTGGCGTTCATTACGTAAGTGTTAGGCATAGGGCTTTGTTTGTGCAAGACGCAGACTTGCTTAACTGTGCCGGAAGCTGAGAGGCGACATCTAATAATGGTCTGCGTCTAACACTTGGATACAAGGGTTACAGGATGTTGAAAGTAACAATTTTTAAGAATATGCCTGTATGGAATTCTAGAAATTTAGAAGTTTCAGATTTGACCATGGTTTTTGGTGGCGCAACGCACGTTCCGGTCTTGAGGTTTTGCTGAGGGAGTATTGATTTTGCGTAGGCTTGCTCAGTTAATTTTGGCGTTACTCTTCCTAGGTGGTGGTGGTGCGATCTTTGCACTTCTGGTGCTTACAAAAACTGAGGCTGCTTCTAAACCTCCCGTTGAGAAAGACTGGGTTGTAGACTCAGTTGTTTTGCAAAGAGCTAACCTCCAACCCACTTTGCGGCTTCAGGGACAAATCATTTCCTCCCAGGATGCAGACTTAAGGCCATTGGTTGAGGGGCGGGTCGTTGAAATAGGACCCAATTTTTACGCAGGGGGAAAAGTAATAAAGGGAGAGCTCCTCGTTGCAATTGATCCCTTCAAATATGAAACAGAGCTTAGTGATGCGGAGGCGTCTCTAGTTGAAGCTAAAGCTTCTCTAGTTGAGATAAAGTCTGATCTGGCCTCAAATAAGGTGCTCGCTACATTCGATCAAGAACAAGAAGTACTGCGGAAGACTGACCTTGAGCGGAAAAAGAGCCTGGCAGACAGGGGAGTAGTCGCAAGCAAAACTGCAGATGATGCACGTTTTTCTTATCTTTCCGCTCGGCAAAACAGGGTTGCTCGCAGTGAGACAATTACGCGTTTGGAAGCTCAGGTTACTCGGCTTTCAGCAAGTGTTACTAGAGCAGAGGTGAGATTAAAAAGGGCAAAACGTAATCTAGAGGAAACCCGTCTTACGGCGCCCTTTGATGGTGTTTTAGTTGAAACAGCAGCTGCTGTAGGAAAACGGCTTAGTGCTTCCGATAAGGTTGCTAGGATAGTCGATAGTGAGCGACTAGAAGCTCGTTTTCACATGAGTGATGCGCAATTTGGAAGACTTTCATCTGAGGGGGGGGTTAAGGGTCGTCCGGCGCTTGTCGTTTGGCGCGCTGGTAAGGCATCAATAAAACTCAAGGCAACATTAGAACGGGTTCAGGGTGAATTTGATGCTGCTTCAGGAGGGGTTTGGCTCTATGCACCAATTGATAAAGGCCAGAATGCCTTTGACCTTCGGCCAGGTGCATTTATAGAAGCCCAAACCCCTGATATTGTTTACGAAAATGTTTTCCGTGTTCCTGAGATTGCTGTCTATGATTCCGAGAGGATTTACCTAATAGATAAAGGTAGATTAGTAGAGCGAATTGTAACGGTGCTTGCTCACGATGGTTTTGACTTACTCATTTCCGGTGATATTGCGGATGCAAGCCAACTTGTGGTGACACGTATCCCCGAAATAGCACCAGGTTTAAAAGTGCGTGTCCGTGAGTCAAATACGTGAACGACACGCTCGATAGTAGCTCTGAAGGCTTTCCACGTGAGACGCCACAAAGAGGATTAATTAGCCTCTTCGCTCGGCATCCGACAGCAGCAAATTTAATAATGGCCATCATGATCATAGCTGGCTTGGCTGGGTTGTGGCGGATGAACACGCAATTTTTCCCAGATTTTGGTATCGACATTGTTTCAATAAATGTCCGTTGGGAAGGTGCGTCGGCAGATGATGTAGACCTCTCAATTGTGCAAACAATCGAGAGAGAAGTCCGGTTTTTAGATGATGTTAAAAGAGTGAGGTCTACAGCGCGGGAAGGGGCTGCGTCTGTTATTGTAGAGTTTCAACAAGGTGCGAATATGCAGAATGCATTCGCAAATGTTGATGCGGCTGTTGCGCGTGCCACAACACTTCCCCAGGGAAGTGAACAACCCGATGTAGCGCGAATTGTCCGCTATGACACTATCGCGCGAATTGCTCTATCTGGCCCGTATTCTGAATCAGCTCTTCGAACATTAGCCAAACGTATGCGTGATGAGATGATGAAGGCTGGTATTGCCCGTGTCTCATTTTCAGGGATGCGGGATCCTGAAATATCGGTTGAGGTAGATCCATTTCGGCTGCGTGCCATCGATGTGACATTGGCGGATGTTTCCCGCGCAATTTCTAGCTCATCGCAAGATATTCCTTCAGGTGAAACTGGTGGGGGTATTCGTCAAATTCGTAGTTTAGGACTGGCAAAAACGGCGGGGGAAATCGCAGCCATTGAGCTAAAAAATATCGACCTTGGTAGTAAGGTGCGCATTGCTGATGTTGCAGTAGTTCGTGAAACCTTTGATGCGGATCAGGTCACAGCGCTACACTTTGGATCGCCGGCCATAGAATTACTTGTTCAACGCGCGACCACAGCTGACAGTTTAGAGACGGCCACTATCCTTGATGACTACTTGGACAAGGTTTTGCCAACTCTTCCGCCTGACTTACGTGTCGAAAAGTACGGCGTTGAGTCAAATCTAGTAAAGGAAAGGATTTGGCTGTTAATTAAGAACGGAGCAAGTGGGCTTGTACTCGTGGTACTTGTGTTATTCCTTTTCTTAAATGTCCGAGTTGCTTTTTGGGTCGCGGTTGGTATCCCTGCATCACTAATGGCAGCGCTCGCTGTCATGTGGTTGTCTGGCCAATCAGTCAATATGATTAGTTTGTTTGGTCTTATTTTGGTCTTGGGAATTGTCGTAGACGACGCAATCGTTGTTGGTGAACATGCGGAGTCTCTGCGCCGCAAAGGGTTGTCAGCTCTAGCGGCTGCAGAGCAGGGCGCGCGGAAAATGGCAGCGCCTGTTGTGAGCTCGACGTTAACAACAATCGCCGCATTTCTTCCACTTTTCGTAATAGGCGATCTTATTGGGGTAATAATTGCCGCCATACCAATGGCTGTGGTCGCTGCCCTTTTAGCAAGTTTATTCGAGTGTTTTCTTGCATTGCCAGGGCATATGAAAAGCGCATTAAGAGGCCCAATGGTAGCGCAATATGGGATACGTGCTGCTTTTAACAGAGCATTTGATCGTTTCCGAGACGGTACATTCAAGCGTGCTGTATTGGCTGCTATCCAGTTTCGCTATGCAACAGTGGCTGCTGCAATTGCAGCACTCATAGTTTCGGCTGGTCTCGTAGCTGGTGGGCGTGTTGCATTTAATTTTTTTCCTTCTGTCGAGGCCGATGTTGTATTTGCTAATGTTAGGCTCATCCCCGGCGGAGGGCGAAACGCAACAGAGAATGCTGTTCGTCAAATAGAAAAAGCCGCATATGAAGCTGAGCAGAAGCTTGGTTTCAACAAGGGAGACCTTGTTCGTCAGACTCTAGCGAAAGTTGGAGCAACTGTTGGGCGCGAACAAGGAACCGGAACCAATGGTGACGAAATTGGTTCAGTTTTCCTCGAGCTTATATCGTCAGACAATAGAACTGTCAGAACCAATGAGTTTTTATCTGCGTGGAATGCTGCTTTACCGTCAATTGCCGGGATTGAGAGTTTTACTTTAACTCCGGCGCAAGGTGGGCCGCCGGGGCGTGAAGTAGATATAAGGTTATCGGGAGGGGATCCTGCAGTTCTTAAGCAGGCAGCTCAGGCGGTTCGTGGTTTACTAGAAAATTATTCTGGTACTAGCGCAATCGAAGACGACATGCCCTATGGAAAGGGCGAGCTTGTTCTTGAATTGAGTGATAAGGGTCATGCCCTTGGATTTACAACGGAAAATGTTTCCCGACAGGTCCGCGATGCTTATTCTGGCGCTATTGCGAAGCGTTTTCCTCGCGGGGATGATGAAATCACAGTAAGAGTTCGTCTCGATCAAAATTCTCTGTCTGGTTTATCAGTTCGGGATTTATACGTCCGTTCGCCGTCTGGTGTTCAAATTCCCCTGAGTGAAATCGTAAATTTCCGAGAAACTGCCGGCTTCTCACAAATTAAGCGGGAAGATGGAACACGGCGTATCGCTGTTACGGCCGAAATCGACGAAACAATTACGACGAGCAATGATGTTCTAGCTGCTCTAGAAAGAGATGGCTTATCTGATATCGCTGCCAAGTATGGAATAGCCTACAGGTTTGCTGGCAAGGCAGAAGAGCAACAGGGAACGTTCAAGGACATGAAGACAGGTGCACTTATTGGCCTAGTCTTAATGTACATTGTGCTCTGCTGGGTCTTTGGAAGTTTTAGCCGTCCTTTAGCTGTAATGATAATTATACCCTTTGGGTTTATCGGCGCTTCTTTTGGGCATTTATTGATGGGATTTGATCTCACAATTCTTTCAATGATAGCTCTTTTAGGACTTGCTGGGATTGTAGTTAATGACTCCATAGTCCTGATCATTGCGATTGATGAACATAGAGCTGAGGGTGAGGATCTTACCGTTGCTGCAACTCAAGGCAGTGTCGATAGGCTTAGGGCAGTACTTCTTACTTCACTAACCACCATAGGTGGTCTAACCCCTATGATGTTTGAAACAAGTTTGCAGGCACGTTTCTTAATTCCAATGGCGGTGACCATCGTGTTTGGACTACTAATTGCAACGTTCTTAGTCTTATTTGTGGTGCCGGCACTGGTGGTTATCGGCAGTGATTTGAGAAAAATTTTTTCAGAAATAACAAATAAAATACAGAGCATTAAGCATTTTTCTTTAAGTAATAACTAACAAAAAACGTAGGAACTCCTGTGGAAAATAATTTAATTGCTCGCCTCGAGAAACTTTATGCAAGTGCAGTTTATGATTCATTGCGTGCATTGGGGCATGATAATTGTGTGCTTCCTCCGGGTATTTCAGCGTTAATCCCAGGCCAAAAATTAGCAGGAGAGATATTTACGATTGATGGGCATTTTGAGGTTGGCCAGGATGATAATGAAACGCTCATTAGTTGGGCTACTGTTCTCTCGCGGGCGCCAACAGGAAAGGTTTTGGTGTGCCAGCCGAATACATATGAAGTTGCTCTGATGGGGGAGTTGTCCTCGGAAGTCCTGAAAAAGAAAGGGGTACGGGGTTATATTGTGGATGGGGCAACCCGAGACGTCTCTTTCCTACTAGAAAATAAATTTCCCACCTTCTGCCGTTTTAATACTCCAAAAGATATTGTCGGAAGATGGAAAGCAAAAAGCATGGGGCAGCCCATTGATATTGGTGGAGTAAGGATTGTGAGCGGTGATTATGTGCTCGCTGATATTGATGGCGTCGTGATTATTCCTCGGAACATGGCTGAAGAAGCCATCGCTGCTACCGAGGTAAAAGCGGGAGCCGAAACTGAAATGAGATCTGCACTGATGGCGGGCATGGATCCGGTCGATGCTCTCAAAAAATATGGTGTCTTCTAAGAGGCATCGCAATCTCTCGCGCCTTTGTTTAATGTTTCAATTGACCTGCTGTTTTTCTTGCAGATATGGCCGCCCTTCGCGCAAGTTCGGGTGATAGCCCAACGTAGCTGACCGGATTAAGCAACTTTTCAAGGTTTTGTTTAGAAATAGCCGATGATATGCGTTGGTCCGCTGCTAAAAGATCTACAAATCGACCTTTTCCGACTGCGGCTGCCTGAGCCGCATCGTAAACAATATCATGGGCTAACTGTCGTCCAATACTTGATCCAAGAGCGAGCATTATTGGTTCAGCCATTATGAGCCCATTAGTTAAATCGAGGTTTTCTCGCATCCGCGTTGGTTTAACGGTAAGCCCCTTGATGATGATATTCATGCGGGCCAACATATCGCCTGTTGCCACGCATGCTCTCTCAGTTGCCTGACGTATTTGAAGGGAAGTCGCCCGATCTGCCTCGTGCTCTGTTTGCATTGCTTCAAGGGCGAGAGGGACTTGCATACGAATTTCTGAAGCTAACGCGACAATATCTTGAGCCATAAAAGGGTTACGTTTCTGTGGCATTGTACTCGAACCAACTGAACCCTCCGGTGTAGGCTCTTCCAATTCACCAAATTCTTGCTTTTGAAGAGTGTATATCTCGCGTGCGATCTTTCCACATGTTGCTGCCATCAAGCCCAGCAATAAAACATATTCGGATAGATGATCGCCTTCCGCGCGGCTTGGTACAGGCATGGCGGTCATGCCTAACTCAGCTGCAAAGGCTTCTTGAAGGGTAAAACCTTTGTCTCCGAATGAGGCGAGGGTTCCCGCAGCCCCACCCAGCATTGCCCGAAATACCCTTGGAGACGCCTCCTTGAGCCTCTCACCATGACGACCTAATTCATCAATCCAAACTGCTACCTTGGCACCGAATGTGGTGGGAACTGCATGTTGGCCGTGGGTGCGGGCGGCCATAGGCGTGTCTGCATGATATTCGGCAAGATCAGCCATTAGATCCAAAAGCTCAGATAGCTGTTTGCAAAAGATTGCATCCGCTTGCCGTAAAATTAGCAGGTCACCCGTTTGTACGATGTTTTGGGTGGTGGCACCCCAATGAGCATAACCACCGGCATCGCCCTCGCAAACGCGATCCAGTTCCCAGATCAAGGGTGTTAATGTGTGACCACTTCGCAGAAACCCATCTGCCAATTTCTTCCTATCAAAAAGCGTCAGTTTTGCCTTTTTAGAAATTTCCTCGGCGGCTTGAAGTGGAATCATGCCAATCTTAGCTTGAGCTTTAGCAAGAGCCGCCTCAACGTCCAGCCAAGCTTGCCAGCGACTGTCAGTCTTAAATAAGCCTCGAATTCCAGGGTCTGGGACGCGAAGGTCTTGAGGATTGCTTGGAAGTTCAGTCATTTTTATTCTGCCACTGCAGCTGAAGTTGCCATTTCGATAACGGCCGCCGCGGAATTTTTGTTGCCCTGACGCATAACGGCTTGTGGATTTGCGAATGGACGGGTCCCTACCGATTGAAAAGTCGGCTGAACTGGCATTCTTGCTGCAATTGCTTGGATGATTTCCGGTTCTAGCCGCGCATCAGCCATAGCGCCATCGGTCCCTGAGACGTCGAGGCGTGGTGTGGAATAGATCATGTCTAGATCCATGCCAAAGTCGACTGCCATTGACGTAAGTTGGAAGCAAGCAGGAACAATGCGTCTGCCTCCGGAAGCTCCACAGGCAAAAACAGGTACGCCATTATCAGTTACAATGGTTGGACACATATTTGAGAGGGGGCGTTGCCCTGCTGCAATTGAATTTGGCTTTCCTGGCTCCGGGTCAAACCACATCATGCCGTTGTTAAAGAGTATGCCCGTTTCTGAACCCATGTAACGTGAACCAAATCGTTCTAATAAGGTATTCGTGAGAGAGACCATGTTTCCTTCACGATCGACAACACATAGATGTGTTGTGCAGGCTAGCTCGTCCGCAGGCGCTGCATGTCCAAGGAACTTAAACCGATATTCATATGCTTCTTTGAGTGCATCAGCCCATGCAACGTAGGCATCTATGCCCAATCCGGCTGAGGGATTTAACGTCTGTTGGATGGTGTTAAGGGCGCGTGCAAAAGTTGGCCCAGCGGTCAGGCCACTCGTGAGATGTATGCGTTTTCCTCGATATTCTATCCCCTCAACCTCTGTGATTGGTGCGTTGTAGTCATTGAGATCCGCAGCCTGGAATGCTGAATCTTGAAGATCTGAAAGGATCAAGTCAGCGATCTTGCCTTTATAGAAATCTGCTGGACCAGCTTCAGCTAAGCGGTGCAATGTTTTACCTAAGTTTCCAAGAATTATTCTGTTAGGTGCATGTGATGAAAGAGAAACAGGGGGAGTGCCATCTGGGAGATAGGTCTTTGCACTTTCTTTAAATTTTCCTAACCCAGCTGCTGCACCGTATGCAATTTGAAGCGTCTGATACCAGTCAGTCGGCATTCCTTTCTCGGCGAGAGAAATTGCAGGTTGAATGGCTTCACGCCAGGTAAGCGTTCCAAAACGTTCTAGTACATTAGAAAATCCGGCGACTGCGCCAGGTACGCAAACAGCTTCTGGGCCAAGGACATTGCGATCGTCTTCAACGCGGGGCCATACAAAGAGAAAGTCTGCAGGAGCAACACCACCCTTTGCGAGTGGATATCGCCCTGGGTCAAGGGCCTTAGGCGCAATCATTCCGTATGTTGCTTGGTACACTTTTTTACTTCCGGCTAAGCCAATCAGCATATAGCCGCCGCCACCTATGCCGCTCATCCATGGTTCTACACAGCCTATCGCCAGCGCAGTAGCAATGGCCGCATCAATTGCATTGCCGCCAGCTCTAAGCACAGCTGCCCCTGCTTCGGCTGCCTCCCAGTGTTGCGCCGCGACTATTCCTCCCGATGAATGTACAACTGCTTTTGTAGGGATGAATGTCTCTGGAGTGTGCAACATTTTATGGGCTCCGACGCGGTTATCGAAAAAAGCCTACGATGCCTTAAGCGCATCTGGAACCCGGAATACTTAAATCAAACAAGGATATCACTAAATTCAGATTGTTTTTTAGCAACTCAAAAAGGCAACCTAGCTCATGGAGCGCTAATGCAAAGCCATGAAAAAAGCTTGTTTAAACGTCGTTATTTTTCAAATTTGCCACTTATACCGCGACAATCGTCTTAAAAACCTATCAAGCAGCCCTATGAATAATGGATAGACCAAGACGAAGCCAAACTTCGGTAAGAGCTTGGACGGCTTCTTCTATCATTCTATCGTCATGGTTGGGTCCGGGCGTGAAGCGCAGGCGTTCAGTTCCTCTTGGAACTGTTGGGTAATTAATAGGCTGCACATAAATTCCATATTCTTTTAGCAAAATATCGCTTGCTTGCTTGCATAACTTAGGATCACCAACGGGGATCGGAACGATGTGGCTAGCAGAAGGCAGCTGGGGCAGACCTGCAGAGCGCAGTTTATTCTTCATTAATTGGACTTGGCGCTGTTGTGCTGATCGTTCTTGCTGGCTCGATTTAAGGTGGCGAACAGCAGCCAGAGCTCCGGCCGCCAAAGCTGGTGCTGGTGCCGTGGTAAATATAAAGCTAGCAGCGTGGGAACGGATGAAATCGATAGCGGCTTCCGAACCTGCGACATAGCCTCCTAAAACTCCAAAAGCTTTAGCTAAAGTTCCTTCTATCAGGTCCACTCGGTCCATTACACCAACGTGTTCGGCAATACCGCCACCTCGTTCACCGTACATCCCCACAGCGTGTACTTCATCTAAATAGGTGAGGGCGCCATACTCATCTGCGAGATCACATATCGCTGATATTGGAGCAATGTCCCCTTCCATTGAGTAAATTGACTCAAATGCAATTATCTTTGGTCGTGTTGGGTCAACGGACTGAAGAAGCCGCTTCAAGTCGGCTATGTCATTGTGTCTAAAGATATGTTTTTCGGCACCGCTAGTTCTTATACCAGCTATCATCGAAGCATGATTTAACGCGTCCGAAAAAATAACAGCGTTTGGAAGCATTCCAGCGACAGCACCAAGGGCCGCCTCATTTGCTACGTACCCAGAAGTAAAGAGAAGCGAAGCCTCCTTTTCATGAAGGTCAGCAAGTTCAGCTTCCAATTCAACGTGTAGGTGATTGCAGCCTGCAATATTCCGAGTTCCCCCGGCACCAGCACCTTCATTTTTTAGCGTTTCTTCAGCAGCTTTAACAACACTTGGGTGCTGACTCATTCCAAGATAATCGTTGGAGCACCAGTTGATTATGTCTTTTTTTGTTCCATCGGGGCCGTGCCATACCGCACGAGGGTGCTGACCCGTAAGGCGTTCTAGCGCTGCAAAAACTCGATACCGACCTTCATTTTGAAGGCTGGAAATGCCATCTTTGAAAAAAGCTTCATATTCATCCCTGCGCATCGGTATATCGGATCTTCTACTGCTTCTTGGGTAGGTCACTCGTGGTGTCATACCACCATATGGATTGGCTTTCCGACAGTTTCCATGAGGTCAAATGGTAGCGGGACCAAACTAGATTTTAATCATAAGAAAGTCACAACACTTTCAACTCATAAACCGGCCACCATTTACATCCAATGCAGCACCAGTGATGTAGCTGGCATCATCGGAGGCTAAAAAAAGAATTGCAGCAGCAATTTCTTCGGGCCTGGCAGCTCTCTTCATTGGTATCTCATCCATTCGTTGAACCTGCTCAGCCTCAGGAAGTGCTCGATACCGTGTTTCAACGCGTTCTGTGAAAACTGTCCCAGGAGCAACGGCATTTATCGTGATGCCATTCGGTGCTTCTTCAAATGCTAATTTTCTAGTGAAACCTAAGACAGCAGCTTTTGCTGTTGAATAATGAAGATTGGAAATTTCAGAAATACTGCGACCCGCTATTGAAGCAAGATTCACAATCCTGCCGTAGCCTCGTGTTCGCATTCCCGGAAGAACTGCCCTCGTTACTAGAAAAACGCTGGTCAAGTTAATGTCTTGAAATTGACGCCATTCGGCGAGTCCAAGATCCTCTATTGGTCTGGGATTGCCTCCAAAACCAACATTATTAATGAGAATATCGGGGGTGCCTATTTCTTTTTCCGCCTTTGCAACAGCATCAATAACTTGTGCTTCATCTGTGGCTTCACAATTAATGAAACAGATCCTGTTAGCTGCTTCACCGGCATCTTTGCGGAGAGCGTTAGCCAATTCTCCGTCTGCTGGCTCTTTGTCAATTACAGCCAGATTGCCTCCTTCAGATAAAAAACGGAGAGAAGTCGCCCGTCCTATGCCCTTGGCACCACCCGTTAAGATTCCAGATTTACCTTCAAACCTACGACCCATTTCCATATGCATTATTCTCCTTCAACACCAGGATATACGCGTTGCCCATAAGCGCTGCGGAAACCAACAGCTTCATTGGGACTTGGTTTGGAAAATGTTAAAACGGGGGACGTGTAGGCACCACCCATTAACCGACGGAGTTCAACAGCTGCTTTTCCGCGCTGAATTAATGCCGCTATCCCATTAACGATTGGAGCACCTGCGCTTGTTTTGTTCATTCCTTGATCCGAAACAATAGCCATCACCACCCCACCAGCAGCAAGAACTACTTCAGCCCCAGATTCTACCGTTTCGTTTGCAGCAGTCATAAATCTGTCTAGCAGAGCTTTCGTTGCTTGCCCGTTGTCACCTGCAGCTTCGAGTTCAGCCATAGATGGCACTTCCATGGATGATATTTTAGCTACCTTATCGGAAAGACGACGACGGTGGAGAACATCCCAAAGGCGAGGTTCGAATTTTTTATTTATTGAGACAAAGCCAAATTTTTCACCCATGGTCTCAGCTGTTTGCATTACTGTTTCACCAAGGCTCATTATGGGGATATCTGCGATCTCTCTTGCCTCGCGTAGCCCGGGATCGAACAAATTTCCTATCAAAAAGGCATCGTAGCCTTGTTCCTGAGCGCGGTGGACATTTTCTAGTATTTCAACCGTCTCCAAAAAGGCGAGATAGCGATATTGGTCGCCAGTTCCGCCTTGTCTAAGAATTCCATGAACATCGACGGATACCTCTGGACCGCTCGCAGCATCAATCAGTCGTTGGAGTGTTGCCCGATATTTAGGGAAAGAGCCTTCCCGGGTAACACTTTGATACCAAAGGCGCATTGGAAAAATCCTTGCTATAGTTCTAGAGACTTAACGATTTTAAAGTGGGGATAGGGTAGCCACTATGGCAGATGATAGCATGATCGCGCGACTTCAGGCGCGAATTCAATTGCTCGAAGATCGAGAAGAAATACGAGCCCTGCGAGACTCCTATCATGCCGCGATTAATGATGGGCGCTATGGAGAAATAGCAGAACTTTTCACTGAGGATGCCTACGTTAAGCTCGGATACTTATCAGAAAGTCGTGGCCAAGTTGAAATAGCCAAAACCTTTGAAGGAATGGGCGAGAGAGAACGATTTTTTATAAAACAAATGATTCATAGCCATCGCATCTTTGTAGATGGTGATAGAGGGACCGGTCACTCTTATCTAGAAGCTCGTTATGGCCGATTTGGGGTCTCTTATTTGGTGTCTGGTCGCTATGATGATGTTTATCGCCGAACAGATTTGGGATGGCGATTTCAAGAGATGACCATTGAGTTTTATTATACCGTCCCAAATGGAGTTGGCTGGACAGGTGATGAAATGCATTATCTAAGGCCAAAATGAGACTGTTTCTGGCTAGATAATTCAACTGAGGCCTCTATTGCGGCCACTGCCAGACAAAAGCCTTTGCTGCGTTATGGTGACTGGTCTTTTGGATGGTTTTGTCCATCAAATCGTGAAATTTTCGCTGAGGACAGAATTTCTTCGAAGTCATCGAGGCAGCGCACATTTACTGTGAGTCGATCAGGCGCACTCCTCGGCCTCCCAAATACGTGAATGCCGCAAATCTTACAGAACTGATGTTCGGCTACGCCGGAACCAAATTGATAGAGTGTTAACGCGTCTTTTCCTTTAACCAGCGTCAGCTCATTTTGCTCTGTTGCAGTATGCAATATCCCTTTCTTTTGACAGATCGAGCAGTTGCACTCGGTGATCATCGATATTGGGGACGGCTTAGAGATTTTGATTTTTACTGTCCCGCAGTGACAGCTACCGCTATAGCTTCTCACGACCGCTGCCTATTCAGCGGCCTGGGACATTATGATGGAGTTGCCACTCAGTGTGTGGTTCCCATGGTCTAGGAAGCTGCAATTGGTAAAAGATGCCAAATTTCATAGATCGCCTCCCGCAAATCTCTCTGATAAGCGTTGCAATCAATTTGCATCCTGGCAACCATTTTTAGAGTAACATTTATATATGACTTTCAATTATCTTGAATGCTGTTTCTACATCTGGGGCAATTTCTAGAAGCTCATATATGGATTTATCCATGAAACCGGTTTCTACGCTATTCGCTAATACAGCTAAAAAAGCTCTCCAGAAGTTATTTGTATCTATCAAAATTATTGGTTTTTTATGACGTTCAAGTTGTTTCCAGGTCAATATTTCGATTGTTTCGTCGAGTGTACCGACCCCACCCGGAAGGGCGATGAAAGCATCAGCGAAGCTGTACATGATTTGTTTTCTGTCATGCATACCACTGGTGACGATTAGATCATCAAGGTCTGTATGTCCTGCTTCGCGCAGGCTTAAAAATTCAGGAATAATGCCGAGTGCGTCTCCACCAGCCTCCATAGTTGAATTTGCCACAAGGCCCATAAGGCCAACACCACCCCCGCCATAAACTAAGCGCCAACCGCGTTTTCCTATGTGATTGCCCGTCTCAATAGCTGTCGAACGAAAGGCTTGGTTGTTCCCTTCACGTGAGCCACAGAATACGCAGATATTGATTTTGCGAGTCATTAAATTAACCAATTCAGCTATTTTGATGCGAATGCCCTTATAAAAGAGCAAATACACGTGCATTATCAAATATAGGTTGCAATACGTGTAATGCACACTTCGCAGGAGGTTGTGACGCCGTGAATAAGTCTTGGATAGGCCGTCTCCTGGCAATTGGAATTATTGTTGGCGGTATTTACTACAGCCAATTAGTGGTCGACGCGCCTGTTACGAGTGATAGTGACAAAGTGGCCGCGACCTCTGACGCCCAAGACAGTGAAAAACTTAAAACAGCGCTTGAAAGCGCAGGCCAGGCATTAAGTCGGTTCCCAGATAGTGAAAACAAGAAACCAAAAGCTAAGAAAACCGATATGGCACAGTCTGGGCAATCTAAAGGCTCAGGAGAGTTGTCCAAGACGAGCAATGAAACAGGTCTGCTTGAAATTCCTCGGTTTGACGTGGCAGAGGTCGACGAATTTGGCAACGGTATATTTTCTGGCCGCGCAAAACCAAAAGTCAGAGTTTGGCTGAGAAATTCAGATGGTACATTAGTTGGTGAAACGATAGCTCTTGAAGATGGTGCCTTTACCATTCTTTCTCTGAACCCCTTGCCTGAGGGTGAATCTGTTCTCTCACTTGAAGTTGAAGAGGTTCCTGGGGGAGCGATTGTCAGAGCTGTTGAGCAGCTAGTTGTTTCTCGTAATGGCAACCGCCCAGCACTTATCCTCGTTCAACGGGATACGGCTGATTACGCGTCCAGGATCCTCCAACGACCTGCGTCGAAAGGGGCTTCTGAGTTACTTAACAACTCCGAGAGTTCCTCGAAAACTCCTGTCACTAGAAACAGTCAAGACAACGAAAATGGCGGAAAAATTAAAATAACGGTCATCGATTACGATGAGAAAGGACGGTTAACTGTTAGTGGTGAGGCAAAGCCCAGCTCAAAAATTTCTCTCGATATTAATGGTAAGGTTATCGCTTCCACGATGGCGGATAATGCGGGGAAATGGTCTATCACAACCTCTGAAGGGATTGGTAAGGATGCAATCCAGGTTGGAGCTACAGCTGCTATTGGAGAGGAAGTATCGACAGCGCGGATACCATTTGCTCCTGCCGATCTAGTTAAGACCTTTCCCAAAGGCCGTTTGGTAGTAGTCCAGCCAGGCAATAGTCTGTGGCGCATTGCGAGACGGACCTATGGGTCGGGGTTCCGATATACTGTGATTTATGCGGCTAACAGGGATCAGGTAGATAATCCCGATCTAATTTATCCTGGCCAAGTTTTGCATACGCCGCCGGTAAAGTAGTTATTTTTACCGAGCTTATTTCAAAGGTTAAATGTTGGTTTTCTGAACCACTCAGATTGGTTTCATCGAAAAATATTCGTTTTTGTGTGCAATCAATGATTAATAGTCAGCATTTAGTTGATTGATCATCACTTAATGGAGACAATGCTGCTCATCGATCATTAAATTCGATAGGACGATAAATGCCGACAATTCGTGTGGGCCGTGTCGCTGATATTCAGGACGGTGGGAAGATCGTGGTTGAAACTGAGGGGGAACAGATCGGCGTCTTTCGTATAGGCAATGAATTTTTTGCTTGGAAAAATAAATGCCCCCATCAAGGTGGCCCAGTCTGCCAGGGGCGCATCTACAATAAAGTACTTGAAGTGCTGGACGCGGATTTAAAAAGTCGTGGGCGTGATTTTGATGACTCGACGACCCACATTGTCTGCCCATGGCATGGCCTTGAGTTTGATATTCGTACAGGGGAATTTGCTGGTGCGTCAGCAGTAAAAATTATGAATCTCGAAGGGTACTCAACGCAGGTTCAAGATGGTGATGTTTATGTCGTCGTCTGAACCCAATTCACAGGGAAATGACCCAGCTAATGATTTAGAGGTTATTTCCAATAGAGTATGGGAGGATGCAAAGGCACTTCTCTCTGAAGGTGATGCTGGGCGTGTTTCTGATGTGGCAGTAGCGCGTATCATGACTGCGGCTATAAAACTTTACGCTGCTAAAGCTGATGGAGAGATGCGCAGTCCAAAAGCAGTTTTAGGCCAAGGTGATGAAATCGTAACGCCAACCGAAGCTCTAACGTCAGTCACTGAAATTCTGCGAGCGCTACGTCTTGGACCAATGGAATTTGGCCTCTGGTCGCGTCGCCGGCCAGAAGATTATCATGATATCCCACCGGAGCCATTAAAAGATTAATATCGGCCACAAGCCCTTCTATCGAGGAGACGCACAATGGACGCCAATATCATTTCATCGAAGGCAATGTCTGTCCAAGAGATGGATGTCTACACCGATACTCGTGATTATCTCGCGCCAGCGCGCGAGGACGCGCGCAAAATGGGTTTTGCAGACTGGTTTATCTGCGATATCGATGCTCATCATCTGGAAACCGTGCATTGGCACGAAGTTATCGAGCACATTGAGGACCCAGTAGTTCGTCACCAAGCGTTGACTTACCAGAAGGAGCGTTTTGGTGCTCCGCCTTACGGACTGAACGGTGATCTTGGACTCCGATATCAAGATGTTGGGGGACGCATTCCTCATCAGTCTGGGCAGCGTGAGAAGGTAGATGAGGGGGACGTGCATAGAGATGTCGTCCTAACTCGCCGGGCCATGGAGGCAATGTGCATCGACAAAATGGTCGTTTTCCCAACACCGATGCTATTTCTTGGAATGCATCCTCAGGTCGAGATGGAGGTTCTCCTCACGCGTGCCTATAACCGCTGGCTGACAGAGCGAGTAACCCCAGGCGATGACGGCATTGGTGCATTAGCTCTGCTCCCGTTTAATTCTCCTGAAGATGCCTGCCGTACAGTTGAAGACTTTGCCGATAAGCCCGGTGTCATTGGGTTTACTGTGACATCAACACGATACAAGCCAGTTCATGCCAACGAGTATATGAGGCTTTATCGAATGATCGAAGAAACTGGAAAGCCGATAGCATTTCACGCCGGTTATCATTGGCAAGACCCGTCTTTAGCTACCTGCAATAGTTTCCTTGGCATGCATGCCCTTGGTTTTGCATGGTGCAACATTGTTCACATGACAAATTGGATTTTAAATGGGATCCCGGAGCGTTTTCCAAAACTAAAATCTGTTTGGATTGAAAGTGGTCTTGCCTGGGTTCCTTTTGTAATGCAGCGGCTAGATGACCAATATTTAATGAGAATGTCAGAGGCGCCACTTTTGAAGCAAATGCCGTCGGACTATATGCGTCAAAACTGCTGGTACACCTGTCAACCAATGGAGAAATCCAGTGAGGTGGGATTGAAGGCTACGTTTGAGATGATAAACGCTAAGACTCAGTTGCTTTACGCCTCTGATTGGCCTCATTTCGATTTTGATGCGCCGCGGGTTATCGCAGAAATTGATTGGTTAGACGAAGAGGCTAAGCGGAATATTCTTGGGATGAATGCTTCTCGATGTTTTGGTTTTGAACCAAAATTGAAGTGGAAGTAGGCAGAAATATTCGGTGATAAGGCATTTGATGGTGATTTGAGTTTAAAGTTTTATAGCTCAGAGACATATCGAAAGCGGGTATTGATATGCCGTTGTTTTATCTAGAGTTTTGACCAATTTTTGGTTCTTTGCGCCGCAGTAATCGGCAAATATTTTGCCAATGCCGAATTACAATCAGGATGGCTATTAATGCTGTGGCCTCTACCAGCTGGCGATCACCAATAAAGGCTGCTGTGATTGGTGCGGAGACCGCTGATAAGATGCCTCCGATGGATGAAATACGTGTGGCAGCTATCGATCCAAGCCAAACCAGCGCGGAAATAGCGCCGATAGGCCAAGCAAGTGCTGTTGCTATCCCAAGAAAAGTTGCGACGCCCTTGCCACCTCTGAATTTGAGCCAAATAGGGAAACAATGGCCAATCACCGCTCCGTAGGCGGCGAGCGTTGCGAGATCTGGCCCGCCGAAATACCAACCAAGAAATACAGCCAAAAACCCTTTGGCCATATCTAAAACAAGTGTGGAAGCAGCTAGACCTTTACGACCGGTTCTTAAGACATTTGTTGCGCCAATATTACCAGAGCCGATCTTGCGTATGTCGCCCGCACCAAAAAGTTTCGTCAATATCAGGCCAAAGGGGATAGACCCTAAGAGATAAGCAGCAACAAAACCGATTAGCAGCGGCCATAAAAATGCCCATCCCCCTAATGGATAGATCATCCCGTTTTTCGTCCATCGTAGACCAACCGGCCGTCAACCATTGTTACTATGACTAAGCCTTGGACAGGTCGACCATCAAATGCGGAATTTTTTGATTTTGATGAGAGGGAGTCAGCATCAATACAAAACGGACGATCAATATCAAAGAGAACAATGTCGGCTGGGCCACCTTGGGTTAACGTCCCTCCAGGTAAGTCAAGCAACTTAGCTGGGTTCACTGTTAACTTTGCCAATAGGTCAAGGAGTTCAATCTCGCCACGATGTACCAATTCAAGTGATACTGGTAATAGTGTTTCAACACCCACAGTGCCAGGATTTGCCTGGGCAAAAGGAAGCCGTTTTGATTCCTGATCTTGTGGCCAATGATCGCTTGCTATGATGTCAATAACGCCTTCTTTCAGTGCTTGAACTATTGCACGGCGATCTTCTTCAGAGCGCAGGGGAGGAGATAATTTTGCGAAAGTTCGATATTCTAAGAGCTCAGTTTCATTGAGGGAAAAGTAAACAGGGGCTGTGTCTGCGGTAACGTCAAGTCCTCGGCGTTTTGCTGCTGCAATTTCTTTGGCTGCTGCACCAGTCGAGATGTGCGCCGCGTGATAACGAGCCCCGGTCATCTCAACTAGTCTCATGTCTCGCTCGACCATTATTACTTCCGCTGCAGATGGTGCAGCCGGTAGGCCTAGTCGGGTAGCATACTCTCCTTCGGTAGCTACCGCGGAGGCTGTAAGCGTTGGCTCTTCAGGATGTTGAATAACTAAAGCATCAAAGCCGCTGGCGTATGATAAGACACGCCGCATCATAATCGCATCAGCGATTGCAACGTCGCCATCTGTAAAAGCCTTGGCCCCTGCTTCCTTAAGTAATCCCATCTCCGTCAGGCGTTTACCATCAAATCCCCTAGTTGCTGCTCCATAAACAAAGATCTTTACACCTCGAACCTCTCGGGCACGCCTCGCAACAAATTCTACAACTGCTGCATCGTCTATTGGGGGGTCCGTGTTGGGAAGCCCAACAACTGTCGTGATTCCACCCCTTGCAGCAGCGGCAGACAGGCCATCTATGGTTTCTTTGTGTTCTTCACCCGGCTCGCATAGATGTACTCGAATGTCGACCAGGCCTGGTGACAAGCAGAGCCCCTGACAGTCGATCACGTCCGCATCTGCGGGTGCCTTATCTAAGTGGGGTCCAAAGTCGGCAATTATAGAACCTTCAACGAGAAGACCCCCTACGACATCGAGATTGCTTGCAGGGTCTAAGATTCTGGCATTTTGGAAGAATATCCGTTTCATTCCGCCGGGCCCTTATTGCCTCTGAGATGTCTCGTCAAAAGATCGAGGCATGCCATACGCACCGCAACACCCATTTCTACCTGCTCTTGGATTAAACTGCGGTTGATATCATCAGCTACATCTGAATCAATTTCGACGCCTCGGTTCATAGGGCCGGGGTGCATGATAAGCGCATCGGGTTTAGCCATAGAAAGCTTAATACTATCTAGGCCAAAAAATCGGAAATATTCCGCTGTGGAAGGTACAAAACTTCCTCTCATCCGCTCTTGCTGAAGTCGCAGCATCATGACGATATCTGCATCTTTTAGACCTTCTAAAAGGTCAGTGTGGATAGAAACTCCATATCGCTCTACTTCTGTAGGAAGCAGAGTTGGTGGAGCCACTAGTCTAACTTCAGCCCCCATGGTCCGAAGCAAAATCATGTTAGAGCGCGCCACACGACTGTGAAGAATATCGCCACATATCGCTACTACAAGTCCAGACAGCCGTCCCTTTCGCCGGCGGATGGCAAGGGCATCTAAAAGCGCTTGTGTTGGGTGTTCGTGGGCACCATCACCGCCGTTCACAACTGAACAGCGTACCTTTTGTGAAATTAGTCCAACTGCACCAGACTCTGGATGGCGAACGACAAGTAAATCGGCATGCATTGCGTCTAGCGTTAACGCTGTATCGAGCAGTGTTTCGCCTTTGCGAACTGAGCTGACCTCCGGTGAGATATTTATGACGTCGGCGCCTAATCTCTTGCCAGCCAACTCGAATGACGTTCGTGTTCTTGTCGAATTTTCAAAAAACACGTTGATGATAGTCCGACCTCTAAGCGCGTCACCCTTTTTGTTGGGGCTGCGATTAAAGTCGACGTAGTGGTCCGAAAGATCGAGTAGCAACTCAATCTCGGCAGGGGATAGGCCCTCAATCCCAATAAGATGGCGGGAGGAGAGGGACTCTGCAGCAGGCATAATCATAAGTTTGCTTATAAGCCGCCAATGAAACGCTCGCCATACTTTAGTTTGTGGACTGTTAATTCAAAGAACGCCTCTAGCCATAACCAGTTCTTTTTGCAGTTTTGCTAGAAAAGTTTGATTAAGACTTTATCCTGTTAAGATCGGACCTTTACGTAGGACCCAGGCGCAGCTTCAATAACAGCTAGTTTTCCTTTGCCAGGGACACGAGCGGGAATCTTCTTGCCAGCTTTTGCTGCAACCCAGGACTGCCAATCAGCCCACCAAGATCCAGATTTTTCGATTGAATTATCGAACCATTCTTGTTCGGTCTCTGGCTTATTTTCGTTAGTCCAATAGCTATACTTATTAGCGGTTGGTGGGTTTACCACTCCAGCGATGTGTCCTGATGCAGCAAGAACGAATTTTGTTTCACCGCCAAATCGTTTCATACCTTGATATACGCCGGGCCAGGGAGCGATATGATCTTCTTTGGTAGCTAGGAAATAGGTTGGTGTTTCAATGTCACCCAGATCAATTGGCTGTTCATTCATAGAAATACCACCAGGCTCACGCATTAAATTCTTTTGATACATATTCCGAAGGTAGAACGAATGCATCGCTTCGGGAAGACGCGTGGAGTCGGAGTTCCAAAACAATAAATCAAATGGGAATGGCTCTTTACCCATCAGATAGTTGCTGACTACAAACGACCAAATCAAATCATTTGAGCGCAGACTATTGAATGTTGAGGCCATCTCAGCACCGTCGAGATAACCTTTTTCATGCATCTTCCGTTCAATGAGCTGGATTTGCTCTTCGTCTACAACAACGGAAAGCTCACCCGCTTGTTCAAAATCAACTAGGGTCGTGAAGAAGGTTGCGCTGGCAAAGCTGTTTATCTTCTTCTTTGCTGCATAGGCCAAAGTTGCTGATAGTAATGTGCCGCCCAGGCAATACCCAATCGCGTTCACTTTTTTGGTGCCTGTATCCCTTTCTATAGCTTCTACAGCGGCGAGGGGACCTTCTAGCATGTAGGAGGTGAAGTCTTTGTCTCTTAGATCGGCTGTCGGGTTGACCCAAGAAATGACGTAGACACTATGGCCTTGATCGGTTGCCCATCTGATGAATGAATTTTCTGGGCGGAGGTCTAAAATATAAAACTTGTTGATCCAGGGCGGGATAATCAGAAGAGGATTGACGAATTGTTTTTCAGTTGTTGGTTGATAATGCAACAGCTGCATTAGGTCATTTTGAAAGACGACTTTTCCGGGTGTTACCGCGATATTTTCGCCAACAGAAAATGCTTCCATATCTGTCTGACTTATCCGAAGCTGGCCGTGTCCTCGCTCCATATCATTTAAGATATTTTGTAAACCCTTGAGTAGGTTCTCACCGTGAGTTTCAACAGTTTCACGAAGCACTGCGGGGTTTGTTGCAACAAAATTAGTGGGTGAGATCGCGTCTACAAACTGACGGGTATAAAAATCGACTTTTTTCGCTAGCTGGGGTTCTAGACCCTCAACTTGCCCAGTTTGATCTGTCAGCCAACGTGACGTCAGAAGGTAAGACTGTTTGATATAGTCAAATATAAGATTATCAGACCACTCGGTATCTTTAAATCGTCTGTCACCCTTATCAGGCGTGGCTATTGGAGAGCTTTCACTCCCTGCCATCCTCTGCAGTGTGGTTTGCCAAAGAGCGGCATACTGGGCCCAAAGATCAGCCTGCGCCTCAATCATCTGAGTTGGGTTCTCAGAGAGTTTCATAGCGTATTGCATGAACGTTTGACCAATCAGCATAAATTCTTGATGTGTATCGGCAGGGTTTATTTGCCCCGACTTTTCTACAAAATCTGCTATTAAGCGCTGGCTGCGCTCTGCGATGTCGGTTAGCTCTTTTGCAAGGCGACTTAATGCTTCCTGTGAGAGCGGCTCTGGAATAGAATTCATTGGTCCCTCCAAAAATGCTGCATCGCAGCAAAATTTAATTTTAGATGTGCTGATATGCGATTATTTGCAACGATTTTCTTAATTGGACTCCTTGCGGCTGGCTGTCGCGGCGATTATCCAAGTTTGGGCTCTGCACCTACTGAAATCCCTCGCGATTTAATTATAGCACGGGATAATGCACCCGATCGTATCGCTAAAATCATCTCAACCTCTCGTTTGGCGGCGAACGAACAAAGCAAATTTTATAATGGACGGGCATATACTTTCTTGAAAACGCTGCAGGTCAATGAATTAACAGATGCAAAGTACGTGAACGAGGCAGCGAGGTTAGCTCAAGAAAGCGGAAGTGATGCGCTCGTGATGGCTTATGGAAATATTGATGAAATAGCTTTGAGCAACTTCGTGAACCAACTAAAATCTTATGGCGTGAAATCTATGATTGCGGATTATCCTAAAACACCAGAGGCCACGTCCAGAGTAGAGCTATACCTTGCGCGCTGAACCAGGTATTGCTGCATTATAAAACGTCTTTATCCAGCTTTGGATCTCACTAAACAATGAGCTTTCAATTTCACAAAATACGTCGCTTGCCGCCTTACCTGTTTGCCGAAGTTAACGCGATGAAGGCTGCCGCTCGGAAATCTGGTCGCGATATTATTGATTTTGGCATGGGTAATCCTGACTCTGCAACGCCTCAGCATATCGTAGATAAGCTGACAGAAACCGTGAGAGACGGGCGAACGCATCGTTATTCTAGTTCAAAAGGTGTTCCGGGTCTGCGCCGCGCTATTTCGAGCTATTATGATCGACGTTTTAATGTGTCGCTAGACCCAGAGACTGAAGTCGTTGTTACTTTGGGATCGAAAGAGGGGCTAGCAAACCTTGCACAGGCAATTACGTCTCCCGGAGATATAATTCTCGCACCTAACCCTAGTTACCCGATCCATGCATTTGGATTTGTGATCGCCGGTGCATCTCTTTGGCATGTATCTGTTCAGCCCGACGCGTCTTTCTTTACTGAGCTGGAACGGGCCGTTCGTCATGCTGTTCCGCCTCCAACTGCATTGCTACTTAGCTATCCATCAAATCCAACAGCGCTAACAGCGGATCTAGATTTCTATAAGGACGTTATAGCATTTGCAAAAAGGCACGGGATCTTTGTCGTATCAGACTTGGCCTATTCTGAAATTTATTTTGATGACATTCCACCACCTTCAATCCTTCAGGTGCCTGGTGCTATCGATATTGCTGTTGAATTTGGTTCACTGTCAAAAACCTACTCAATGCCAGGTTGGCGTGTTGGGTACGGAGTAGGTAATCGGGACTTAGTTGGCGCTTTAGCTAGGGTAAAATCTTATCTTGACTACGGTGCTTTTACTCCAATTCAAGTAGCTGCGGCCGCTGCTTTGAATGGACCACAAGACTGTGTGGCAGATATTCGAAATCTCTACAAAGAGCGCAGAGATGTAATGGTTGATGCGTTTAGTCAGGCTGGTTGGGATATTCCTCCTCCTCCAGCAACCATGTTTGCGTGGGCGCCAATACCAGAACAATTTCGTGAGCTTGGTTGTCTTGGGTTTTCGAAATTGCTTCTTGAAGAAGCAGATGTTGCGGTTTCCCCAGGGGTAGGATTTGGCGAAAGAGGAGAGGGCTATGTGCGCTTGGCCCTTGTCGAAAACCGGCAACGCATCCGTCAGGCAGCGCGAGGTGTTAAGCAATTTTTGGCTAAGGTAAGGGACTCGAAGGACGCTGCTGAGATGGCCAAAAAGCAAGAGGCAAAAATTGCGGAGGCGGCACAATGACGATGCGATTGGGAGTTATCGGATTAGGAGTTGTTGGTTCCGAAACACTTCGCACGCTCAAGGATCACGCCGATATCATTGAGGCGCGGTCAGGCCAGGCGGTACAGGTTACAGAAGTATCTGCGCGCGATAAATTAAAGGACCGTGGGATCAATCTCCGAGATTATGTATGGCGAGATGACCCGTTATCACTTGTTGCAAGCGATGATGTTGATGTGGTGGTTGAGCTTGTCGGTGGCGAAGGTGGTGTTGCCTTACAGATAGCAGAAGCAGCGCTTGCTGCTGGTAAGCACCTGGTTACTGCGAACAAGGCAATGATATCGCGGCATGGAGCCACGTTGGCCTCGCTGGCTGAAAATCACAACGTTACTCTAGCCTTTGAGGCTGCTGTAGCCGGGGGGATACCGGTTTTAAAGGCACTCAAAGAGGGTTTGGCAGGAAACCGGATTAATAGAGTTTCAGGGATCCTGAACGGGACATGTAACTATATAGTTACAGAAATGTTTGAAACCGGACGCTCCTTCGCCGACGTGTTAAAGGAAGCCCAAGAAATGGGTTACGCCGAGGCTGATCCAGCTTTTGACATCGATGGTGTCGATGCTGCGCAGAAGCTCTCTATTTTGGCCGCTATTGCATTTGGAGGCACCCCACATTTTGAGTCCGTCGATACCTCTGGGATTAGGCATGTGTCGGATCTCGACATCCGGTTTGCCAAAGAATTGGGTTATCAAATTCGGCTGATTGGCGTGGCTGAGAAAACGCCAGAAGGTCTAATGCAGAGGGTATCTGCTTGCATGACCCCAAAATCACACCCGCTAGCACGCGTTGATGGTGTGACGAATGCCGTTCTCATTGAAGGTTTACCTGTAGGCCAGTCGTTACTGGTCGGCCCAGGAGCTGGCGGTGGGGCAACAGCGTCGGCAGTTATGGGTGACATCGTGGATATAGCCGGAGGAAGAGGTGCGCGAGGTTTTGGCGGTGCGGCTTCAACTCTAAAGGAGTTATCAGTTACACCAGTCTCGGCTCGATCTGGTTCGTATTACATCCGGGTCATGGTCATTGATCGCCCAGGTGTGATAGCAGCAATGGCCGATGTGTTTGGGCGTAACGGTGTATCAATAGAGTCTCTATTGCAGCATGGACGTCAGCCTGAAGAAGCTGTGCCTGTTGTAATGACTACGCATGATACAAATGAGGGCACGATCCGCAATGTGGTCACAGAGCTGAGTGCATTGGCGACTGTAGCAGAACCCCCTATTTTGATGCGGATAGAATCTATCTAAGTGCGCCTTTTAAAGGTCGGAGGAAACTAGAATATGTCATTAGAAAAGATGGACCGTAACCTGGCGCTTGAGGCAGTACGTGTTACAGAATTTGCGGCGCTCGCTGCATCCCGCCTAATGGGGCGTGGCGATGAAAAGGCTGCAGACCAGGCCGCTGTTGATGCGATGAGGCAAGCACTCAATTCCTTAGACATAGATGGCAAGGTTGTGATTGGAGAGGGCGAGCGCGATGAAGCGCCAATGCTTTTCATCGGAGAGAAAGTTGGCACTGGTAAAGGTCCTAAGATAGACATTGCGTTGGACCCTTTAGAAGGAACGACGATTACCGCAAAGGGCGGAGCAAATGCTCTAGCGGTTATTGCTATGGCAGATGATGGGGGCTTTTTGCATGCTCCGGATGTCTACATGGATAAAATAGGTGTTGGACCAGGGCTTCCAGCCGGTGTGATCGATCTTGATAATACGCCTACTCAAAATCTTCATAATCTGGCGGATGCCAGAGGTGTAAAAATACAGGATTTAGTGGCGTGCATACTTGATCGTCCCCGTCATCAAGAATTGATTGAAGAGGTCAGAAATTCTGGTGCGCGCATCATGCTTATTTCTGATGGTGATGTGTCTGGCGTCATAGCGACGACAAATCCCGACAGCGGTGTAGATATTTATATGGGATCTGGCGGTGCTCCCGAGGGCGTGCTTGCCGCTGCAGCCCTTCGTTGCATCGGCGGGCAATTTCAAGGACGTTTAATTTTTAGGAACGACGATGAGCGCGGGCGCGCCCATCGGATAGGTGTAGAAGATTTAAACCGTAAATATAATCTAGAAGAATTAGCCTCTGGCGATGTAATGTTTGCTGCGACAGGTGTGACTAGCGGTTCCATGCTTGCTGGTGTTCGTCGGGAAGGACAAGGGGTAACGACACAGTCCCTAGTTATGCGTTCCAAGACAGGAACTGTTCGTAAAATAGAGACCTTTCACAATTTTGAGCGAAAATCGATGTTTGATTGAGGAGAGTTTGCTTTTTGCTCTCTGAATTCGTTCTTAATGTTAACAAGTCAGCGAGTGGAAAGGCTTGGGTCTCTGCCGCAGGAGATACGCAGCGCGCTCAATTTCTTGCTAGACAATTTGATCTTCCCGACGCGGTTGCTAGTGTTTTAGCTGCTCGCACTTCAAGTCCGGAAGATGCTGATGCGTATTTGACGCCCAGGTTAAGAGAACAACTTCCTGACCCGTCAGATTTCCTTGATATGGATGTTGCCGTTGAGCGTGTTATTAAAGCTCTTAACTCCAGTGAGCGGATTGCAATTTTAGCCGACTATGATGTTGATGGTGCAACTTCTGGAGCTCTGCTTCGAAGATTTCTTGAGGCAGTAGGTGGTGATACAGTTACTTACGTCCCAGACAGAGAAAAAGAAGGATACGGCCCTAATCCTCGCGCTATCGCCAAGCTCAGAGAAATGGGCGCTAGTCTAGTTATCACATTAGATTGTGGTGCTACTGCATTTGAGGCGATTGATTCCGCTAATGCCCTCGGCGTAGACGTTATCGTCCTCGACCACCATGTGGGAGCAGCCGAAACACCCGCTGCTTATGCTGTGGTTAATCCAAACAGAGCTGATGAAACAAGCCCTCACACTCAGTTAGCTGCCGTTGGTGTGGTTTTTTTGTTCGTTGTAGCTCTCAGGCGAAAACTTGGGAGCGATATCGATCTTTTGAGTTTTCTCGATTTAGTCGCACTGGGAACTATCGCTGATGTGGCACCTCTGACTGGAGTTAACCGGGCTTTAGTTGCCCAAGGTCTTCGTGCGATGTCTCAACGGCCTAAAATTGGTATCGCGGAATTGTTAAGGTTGGCAGGTGTATCTGGAAGCTTAAAAGCTTCACATATGGGTTTTATCGTTGGGCCAAGGATTAATGCAGGGGGGCGGATTGGCCAAAGTGATTTGGGCCTTGAATTGTTATCTACGGATGATCCAGAGAAGGCTGCAAAAATTGCCGCCGAATTGGATAATCTCAATCGTGAACGTCAGCAAATAGAGCGTTCTGTCTTCGATGAAGCAGTTTTAGAGGCAGAAAGTCAGGCAGCGCAGGGGGCCAAAGTTATTGCTGTCAAAGGGCAGGGGTGGCGGCAAGGAGTAGTTGGTATTGTTGCAAGTCGCCTAGTTGAACGGTTCGGGCGTCCTGCCCTGGTGGCGTCAATTGAAAATGGAATTGCTACCGGCTCAGGTCGGTCAATTCCTGGTGTGGCGCTTGGTCCAGCAGTTATTGCACTTCGTGAGAGCGGCTTATTAATCTCAGGGGGTGGCCACAACATGGCTGCTGGTTTTCGGCTAGATGACAACGGCTTTTCAAGTTTTATTAAAGCGTTATCTGATTTAATTTCTGATAGTATTGAAAAAGCAGCTTCACAGTCTTCTATGAGGATCGATGCAGTCGTCGGGCCGCAAGGGGCATATGCCGCGGCTACCGCTCTAGATAGACTGGCTCCTTTTGGAATGGGTAATCCGGAACCAAGATTTGCACTCGGGGGGCTTCGGGTTCGAGATATTAAAATTATTAAGGAGGCGCATTTAGCGCTTCAATTAGAAGGACCTGATAGCTCCAGGATTTCCGCAATGTGTTTTCGCAGTGTTGGTTCGGACTTGGGCGACTTTATTTGCTCTAAACCGCCCGTAATTCACGTTGCCGGTCGAATTGAAATTAATACATGGCAGGGAAGGGATGAAGCTAGGTTGGTGTTGGAGGATGCGGCGTTAGCAAATTAATGGCACACTCCAGCCTGTTGGCGTTAAATTTTTAATACTGCAGAATGAATATGTTCACTCAACGCGGAAATGGTTAGACAGACGTGTCCCAACAAGATCAGAAAGAGCGTGTTGGCAAGGCTGCGGCAGACCTTGTCGAATCTGGAATGACCCTTGGATTGGGTACCGGCTCAACAGCTACTTGTTTTATCCAAGCCTTAGCTGAGAGGGGTCTCCGACCGCGCTGCGTGGCTACATCTGAGGCTACAGCGGTTATGGCGTTAGGGCTCGGGTTTGATGTTGTTGGCTTAGATGTTCTGAGTAAAATTGACCTTACTGTTGATGGAGTTGATGAGGTAGATGCCAATTTAACTGCAATAAAGGGCGGCGGCGGTGCTTTAATGCGTGAAAAGATCGTTGCCAGTATCTCAGAGACAGTAGTGTACATCGGTGATGACACAAAATTAGTTGATAGACTCGGTAAATTCCCACTTCCCATTGAGGTTTCGCCTTTTGCAAGCTCTGTGGTTTTGAGAAAAATATCTGACCTAGGGGCTAAATCCGAAATCAGATTGCAAGATGGCAAGCCTTTTGTGTCCGATGAGGGCCATTGGATTATTGATGCGGCATTTGAGTTAATAGAAGATCCATATGAATTGGATGTTTTGCTGAATATGACCCCAGGTGTTGTTGCGCATGGGTTATTTATTGATCTGATCGATCGGATGTTACTTATGCAAAATGGCGATGTTGTGGCTCTAGATCGGCCTCAATAAGTAGCCAGCAGTTATCTCTATTCAGTCATGCAGGATTTAGAAATTGTTAGTGGATGCCTTGCCCCTGCCACCTCCACCAATTCAGGTTAAGCAGTACGAGGGTATTCATCGGCTTGCAAATGGTGCTGCATTGTATGCTTGGGACACCTCCGGTGATGGAGAGGTAGTTGTTTTTATTCATCCCCATTCAGGAAACCATAGGTCGTGGAGTAGACAACAGCCGATATTTGCCAAGGCTGGGTATCGCGTAATAGGTTATTCAAGGCGTGGATATTTTGGGTCAGAAATTGGCCCCGTTAATGACCACGGAACCGAGGCCGGTGATTTAGCGCTTCTTCTTGACTGTTTTGGTATACAGCGTGTGCATGTGGTTGGCTCTGCTGCAGGGGGCTCCTGCGCGCTTGATTTTACTCTGGCATTTCCCGAACGGACAATTTCTTCTGTCGTTGCATCAAGCCTTATGAGCATCGAAGAAGATGACTATAAGATTGCATCAGAAAGAGCCCGGCCAAGCTGGTTTAATGAGCTTCCAGTCGAAGCACGTGAGATTTCTGCCTCCTTTCGAGCTCTTGATCCTGACGGCGTAAAGGAATTCCTTGAAATCTATCACCTAAATAATTTTGGGCCTAAGAAACAGCGTGTTGTTCAAGGACGTATTGCGCAGATTAACTGGAAGAATTTAGCGTCCAACCAGGTGCCAATGCTTTTAATGACAGGCGGTGCAGACCTATATCTGCCGCCTGCCTTACTCCGACACATTATTCCACGAATAGGTTCTGCCGAGTCAGTGATCGTACCAGATGTTGGGCATCCACTTTTTTGGGAATCTCCAAATATTTTCAATTCTACCCTTCTAGAGTTCTTTGCGCGCTCGAGCGGAAAGTAATCAGGCCACCTTCTGGTCAACGGTTGGACCATCACCAATTACAGTCGTTCGTCGCATGTCACGTGGCTCATGCTCGGGGAAGGGGCGAGCCCTGTGCATTGTCCGGCGGTTATCCCAAATGACCAGATCGTGCAGCCGCCATTTATGTGAATAAACATATTCCCGCTGAGTGGCATGCTCAGTGAGGTCTTTTAATAAAAGCATTGCTTCAGTAACTGGAACACCATCAATCCGACCAGCATGGCTAGAAAGATACAGTGATTTTCGGCCAGTTGATGGGTGAGTTCTGACAAGCCGCTGTTTTACCGGAGCCATGCGAATTCGCTCTTCTTCGTCGAATTCTTCGAAGCCAACAGATCTTCTACTATGAATCTGCGTATGCTCGGCAATCATTCCATCTATGTGGTCTTTCATCTCCTGTTCTAGTTCATCATATGCTGTCCGCATGTCCGCAAATTCAGTGTTGCCACCCTTTGATGGGATCGCACGAGCGTGAAGCAGTGAATACTTGGCAGGCACAACTTTGAAACTGCTATCGGAATGCCAGAGACGGTTCCCTATGGCAAAGAGCCGCCGACGGTCTTCACGTCCATAAACGTTATTTTCTTTATCGAGATTTGATACGTCGGCGAAGTGAGTTGAAAGCCGATATTCATCCGGCTTTCTTAGCCCTGCTCCAATCGAATGCTCAATTGGGCCTAGCTGTTCAGTGAATGAAATCTGGGTTTCATCTGTGAAGTCCTGGTTTGGGAAGACCAAAACAGCATACTCATCCATTGCATCGTGGATTTCTTGTGCAACACCAGCGGCAAGTGGTTTGGTTAAGTCTATGTTGGTAACTTCGCCCGCAAAACAGGGGCCCAATTGGCTAATAGAGAGCGGCATCTAGCAAACCTCCCTTGCTATAATAATTAATGGTAAACCTGTTAGGCCGGATTGCCATAGCCCTTTTTTGTTGCCTGAAATTATCTGAAGTGGTGATGTATTAGAAAATTTAACTAATTAGGTTTGTTTGCTGAACTTTATTAGATGCATTTATCATTCGGAGTGTAATTTTAATGGTTGATCTTTCTTCACGAGATGTCTTCGACATCATGGCAACAACAAGGGCCATGCGCCGGTTAAGACCCGATCCAGTTCCAGATCATTTAATCGTTAAAATTTTAAAAGCCGGCATGTCCGCAGCAAATGGCGGTAACATGCAAACCTGGAGGTTCTTGGTAGTCAAAGACGTTGAAATTAAGAAAAAGGTCCAAAAAATTTATAAACGTGCTTATGACGAATGGATTAGTCCCCGCTACTCAACAATAAAGCCTCCGCCAGGCGCAACAAAAGAAAGCTACCATCGACAGCATTCTGCAGTTGAATACCTCACAGATCATTTCCATGAAGCACCAATCTGGGTCGTGGCGTGCATAGATCACGGTGACGCGAAGCCAACTCGTCACTCGGGGGCATCAATTTATCCTGCTGTTCAGAACATGCTTTTAGCTGCGCGTACGCTTGGTCTTGGCGCCACTCTCACCAACCGGCACCTTTACTTTGAGGAAGAGTCTGAAAAGGCTCTAGGATTACCGAAAGGTGTGCACTCTTATGCTATAATACCGATCGGGTATCCGATGGGTAATTTTGGGCCAGTAGGGCGAGGGGACATCGGTGAATTTGTGTTTCTCGACAAAATTGGCGAACCCTGGTTGCCGGCGCAAGGGTAATGGATCGCTTAAAATATTAACTTCAGGCGTTTCAAAAGCTTTAAAGTGTCACAAAGTTGATGCTAACAGTTTGAAACCAGGATGGGCTGATGTCTAAGGTACCTAATGCCAAGCTGCGCCGATGGGCAGACCTTATAGATGAGTCTGAGATGCAAGCTTATGCAAAGGCTGGGTTTGGCGAAAAAATTGGAATTGGAGCAAGACCAGCACTTTTGAATATCGATACAACAAATAATTTTGTTGATCCAAAATACGATATGTGTGCAGAGCGAGATGAGAGATTACTGGCTAATTTAGTTCGGGTGACCGAGGCATTTAGGCAACTCAATTTGCCTATTTTTTATAGTCGTCGAGACGATAGAAGCCATCCCACAAAGAGGGGCGTTTGGAATTTAAAACTTGGAACTTCAAACACATACCAATACACCTCTGACCCTGAAGCTGACCAATGGCCAGAGTCCTATGGGCCTCGACAGCGAGATGTTGTGGTTCTGAAAAATAAACCTTCCCCCTTCTTCGCTACACCTCTGGAAAGTTGGCTTCGTTATGAGGGTATCGACAGTATTATTATCGTAGGTATTTCAACCTCAGGATGTGTTCGGGCTGGTGCGTTGGATGCGTTTAACCACAATTTTCGCGTGACTGTTATTGAGGATTGCTGTGGGGACCGATCACAGCAAGTTCATCGAGCTAATATGTTTGATATGGATATGAAAATGGCGGATGTAGAACCTTTGGATGCGGTTTTGTCTGAACTTGAAACACGTTTTGGACGTCTGGCTGCAGAGTAATGCGGTTACACAGCTGCAACTAATGATATCGTGTTAAGATCGTAGGACTGCGTGAGGCTTCGAGTTTTTTTTAAGATTTATATCCGAATGATAATATTAATGAGCTTGCAGAAAAGTTAGAGCGGTTCGACCATATTTGCGTTGATCGCAAATGATGAAGCCATCTATGGAATTGACGGTCTCGTTCGACCCGGTTTCGACGACCACAATTGCATCTTTGGCAATCCAGTTAGCAGCTAAAAGAGCTTTTAATGCTAGTTCGGGAAGCTCCAGGCCGTAGGGCGGATCCATGAATATGAGATTAGCGGAAGTAGTCGCACGAGGAGGTTTCGTTGCATCCGCTAGGACCAGTTTTATCCTATTTATTTCAGATAGACTAACAACGTTTTCTTGAATTTGCTCCAAAACCTTTTGGTTACTATCCATGCATATCGCCGACGCTGCTCCACGCGATAAAGCTTCAATCGCAAGAGCACCTGTGCCGGAAAACGCATCCAACACTACAGCATCAACAACCGGGTTACCAATTTTGGGCAGGTTTCCGTGTTCAAGGACATTAAATAGAGCTTGCCGAACGCGATCTGATGTCGGACGAACATCTAACCCCTCTGGTGCTTTGATAGGCCGTCCTCTGTGAATGCCGCCAACAATCCGCATATTCTTATATTTTGTACTCTAATGCTGAAGTGCCAAGTTGCTCTTTCAAGACCTTACTAGGAGTTTCTTCAACTTCGCCAGGCTGGAGTTTGCCAAGTTGGAATGGCCCATAGGCAGTTCGGATTAGGCGAGATACGGGATGCCCCACAAATTCTAAGGCTCTTCGAACCTCACGGTTTTTTCCCTCTTTCAGGGTGACTGTGAGCCAAACGTTTGAGCGCCCAGCGTTCTGATCGCCTTCTTCGACGACAGCGTTAATCGACCCGAATGTAATACCTTCCACAGTGATGCCACGTTTTAAAGCGGCTAGCGCATCATTGTGCGGCATGCCAAAAACTCGAGCTCTGTAACGCCGAGTCCAGCCGCGTGAAGGGTGCTCTAAAGTGCGGGCTAATCCCCCATCATTAGTCAGCAGCAATAGTCCTTCCGATGTTAAATCAAGGCGGCCTACGGTCATTACCCTTGGCAAGGTACTGGGCAATTTGTCAAAAATTGTTATGCGTCCACGTTCGTCGCGGTTTGTTGTAACAAGGCCTTTAGGCTTGTGATAACGCCAGAGCCGTGTTTTTTCAGGTGCATTTAATGGCTTACCATCGATCAAAATGATGTCATTGGAGCTAACTAGAGTTGCCGCAGTCTCAAGACTTACACCATTCAGCGATACCCGTCCGGCAAGGATCATAGCTTCAGCTTCACGCCGAGAAGCAACCCCAGCCCGGGCAATCCGTTTGGCAATACGTTCTTTTTCGTGGTCTTGATTCACCGTGAAGCCTCTACGAAAGCTTGGAGAATGGCATCGTCAGCTTGGCTAATACTGTATTCGGGATGCCATTGAACCCCGATGCAGAATTTGTAGGCAGGGGCTTCAATGGCTTCTATCAAGCCATCGTCGGCATGGGCTGAGATTACAACACCTTCAGGACAGTTTTTTACAGCTTGGTGATGCGCGCTATTGACAGGAAACCGTGCCATTTGGGTTATGCGCGCTAGCAATGTATTGGCTGTAACTGAAACTTCATGGCCTGGTTCTGTTCTCGGGTTCTTTTGTTCGTGTTCGATATTGCTAGGAGCTTCATCAGGCACATGTTGGTATAGAGTGCCCCCCAAAACAACGTGCAGAAGTTGTTGGCCACCGCAGATGCCTAAAACTGGAATATTTCGAGCAAGCGCACCTTGAGTAATTGCTAATTCAAATTCTGTTCGTTCACGCTTTAGTGTAACGGATGAGTGCTGGACACTCTCGCCAAACAAGGCCGGGTCAACATCGAATGCACCGCCAGTTATTAAAAGCCCGTCAATTTTTTTGATGTATTCATCAACAAGTGAGACCTCATGGGGCAACAGAATGGGTAAACCCCCAGCATTTGTAACTGCAGACGCGTAGTTCTGGCGTAATGCATACCAAGGAAGAGAGGAGTAGCCTCCAGTCTCTTCGGCGTCCACCGTGATGCCAATTAAAGGTTTTTTCATAAAATTGGGATTATCACGACCAGATAGTTGAAGCGATGCGGCGGATTGGTTTTCCTATTTTTTAAAGGTATTCAAACTTCTGCCATGTCCTCAATTCGCGACTTCCAGGACAACGCGTCTTCAGGACTTTGAATGACCGGCGGTAAACCAACCATTCCGGTGACCGGCGCCAGAAGCCGATTTACACCTAATTCAGCTAGTTTTGGGATATCAGAGAGGTCGTCTGGGAGGCTCGTTGTAATTTCAATAGATTTTGGATCTCGGCCATTTTCTTCGGCTGTTTTATACACGAGATTGATCAATTCCTTTGATGCATCTCTTGCTGGGAAAAAGCCGTCTCCCAATCGGCCTGCACGTCGTGCTGCGGCTTTTGAATGGCCACCGATGATGATTGGAACTGCTTTATTAGTTGGCTGTGGACGGCAGTAGGCATTTTCAAATGATGTGAATTCCCCTTTAAAAGTTGGTGCCTCAGCTGACCATAGTTCACGCATTGCATGGACATATTCGTCGGTTCTTTTGCCTCGGTCTTCGAAAGGCACACCAATGGCCTGAAATTCTTCTTTAAGCCATCCGACACCTATTCCAAGCAGAATACGGCCACCAGACATATTATCCAGAGTTGCGATTTGTTTCGCCGCAACTACTGGGTTGTGCTGAGGTAGAATTAAAATTCCTGTGCCAAGTTTAATTTTTGAGGTCCATGCCGCTGCATAAGCCATCCAAATTAGAGGATCGGGGAGAGAAATATCGTTTTTGCCACCAGCCATGCGACCATCTTGTGAGTATGGATACGAAGATGTGTATCCCCCAGGTACGACGGTATGCTCAACCGTCCACGCACTTTCAAATCCGGCTTCTTCACCAGCTTGGAGTAACTCCTTTGCCTGGATTGGGTCAACATAACGGCCTGTGTTGCAATACCGTAAGCCAAATTTCATCGCAGCTCTCCCCTTTTTCATGAGGCTAAAGTGGTTTTCTTATTATGGCGACGAAAAATTAATTTTCTTATTCTAAGCCGACAGATAATAGAGCTTCTCGTTGCTGTTTCTTTAATGAATCTAAGTTGAAATCATTTGTTAGGTTTTGAAACATTTCGGCCCAATTAAGTTCCGCTTTTAGGCGCATAAATACTGAACCTAAGCCAATGGCTGCGCGGTCCATCAGCACAAATTCTCGCGGCGGTGCAACGCCTCCAAGACGCCGAAGTTCTTTATGAACTTTTTGTGCAACTTCAGCGCCATAGTGGCCGCTATCGCTGTCTTGAATCTTCCTTACTTTATCTTCCAACAAAGGCGCATATATGAACTTCGCCCAAATATTTAGGACATCGAGAAGTTCATTGGACAGGTTATTAAATCCCCAGGCGGCATAGGCAGCTGCGGCACGGTCATGGTCATTAGTTTTCAGAGCTAAATACAGCTCAATTACACCGTGAACAAAATTTGGTGGGAAAATACGAATGCAGCCAAAATCTAGAAGATTAATTGAGTGCTGGTCGGTAACTGAATAATTCCCAAGATGAGGATCGCCATGAATAACCCCATATTTATAGAAAGGAACGTACCAAGCCCTAAACATGTTGTGAGCGATAACATTCCTTACATCAACAGGTTTATCCAGCAGGTCAAAAAGTTTGTTGCCTGTCAGCCAGGTCATGGTCAGCAGTCGGCTGGTTGAAAGCTCTGGAATTGAAGATGGAATTGAAACGCCAGGCTCATCTTTAAGAATGTTGTTGTAAAGAGCCATATGTCGGGCTTCTAGCCCGTAGTCGAGCTCTTCCCGAAGTCTATCTGCTATTTCGTCTTGAATATGTTCTGGCTGTATAGCGCTATCGTACCGCTTATAGACAGCAATTATGAGCCGTAATTGCTTTAAATCGGCTTCAACAGCGGCCGTCATCTGCGGATACTGTAGCTTCACTGCTACATCCCGGCCGTCATGAAGGACAGCACGATGAACCTGACCAAGCGATGCGGCATGGGCAGCTTGAAGGTCAAATTCTTTAAATTGTGCACGCCATTCAGGACCTAATTCCCCAGCCATTCGACGTCGAACGAATGGAGGGCCCATGGAAGGAGCGTCCGCCTGTAATTGGCGAAGTTCTTCTGCATATTCATCAGGTAACGCGTCAGGGATAGTTGCTAAAATTTGGGCGACCTTCATTAAAGGTCCCTTTAGGTTTCCAATAGCGTCCCTTAGCTCACTAGCGTGAATCTCTCTATTGATGGTACGTCCAAGATAACGTTCGCTCGCAAGTTTAGCAGCAAGGCCTCCGACAGTTCGTGTCGTTCTAGCTAAACGTTTTGCCCGACTTGCAAAGCCGTCCTCCTCAGCCATCCATAGACTCCAATTGGTCAATAAAACCGCCAATAACGTTTAAGCCTCGGGTCCAAAAACCAGGATCAGATGCATCAAGGCCGAATGGAGCTAGAAGTTCCTTATGACCTTTAGCCCCTCCGGACGACAACATTTCCAAATAGCGCTGGGCAAACCCATCCTCACCTTCTTGGTACACGGCGTACAAGGCATTAACCAGACAATCACCAAAGGCGTAGGCGTAAACGTAAAATGGAGAGTGGATGAAATGAGGGATATACGACCAAAAATATCTATAACCCTCATCAAATCGTAGGGCTGGTCCTAGGCTTTCTGTTTGCGTTTCCATCCAAATATCACAAATACGATCGGCTGAGAGTTCACCTTGCTTTCTCTCGTCATGAAGTTTTATTTCAAAGGTTAACATAGAAATCTGACGGATTACTGTGTTCAGCATGTCCTCGGTCTTACCTGCTAGTAACGACCTTTTAGTAGTTGCATCGGCTTCACGAAGTAATTTTTGGAAAGTGAGCATCTCTCCAAAAACGGATGCCGTTTCTGCTAATGTTAATGGTGTATTTGATAGAAAATGTCCCTGACTGGCTGCGAGACGTTGATGGACGCCATGACCTAGCTCATGGGCAAGTGTCATCACATCACGAATTTTGCCTTGATAATTCAATAGTAAGTATGGGTGAGCAGAAGGAACAGTTGGGTGTGCAAACGCGCCTGGACTCTTACCTGGGCGTGTGGGGGCATCAATCCAAGGCCTTTCAAAAAATGGCCGAGCAACATCTGCTAGTTGAGGACTAAAAGTATTGTATGCGTCCAAAACTGTTTGTTCTGCCTCGTTCCACGGAATTATACGCTCAGCTGTGTCTGGAAGAGGAGCATTACGGTCAAAATAGTCTAATTGCTCGCCGCCAAACCACTTTGCTTTAAGAGAATAATAGCGATGGGATAGTTGCGAATATGATCCCCTCACAGCTTTAACTAGCGCATCGACTACCTCATCCTCTACTTGGTTGGAGAGATTTCGTGCAGAAATTGGAGTAGCATACTTGCGCCATTTATCCTCAACGGCCTTATCCTTGGCGAGAGTGTTCGTGATTTGGGCAAAAACTCGTACATGATTTTTAAGGGTCTTTCCGATTGCTATTCCAGCGTCTCTTCGTTGGTTTCGGATCGGTGAAGAGAGAAGGTCGAGTGCCTCAGCGTTTGTTAATGACTTACCATGAATATCAAATCGGATTTCTGCCATAGTTTCGTCGAAAAGGCGGTTCCAAGCTTGTCTTCCAGTTGACGACTTCTCTTGGATAAATGTCTCCATATCTTCAGAAAGCTGATGTGCGCGCCAGCGACTTAGTTGATCTAACCATATTCCGTAAGGTTCAAGAGCAGGGTCACTTATAAGTTTTGAGATTTGTTCCTCTGGAAGATTGTTAATACCTAATTCAAAAAAGACCATGCTCGATGCTATCTCAGTGGCACGCTCACTCATGTTCTGCATAAATTGACCGCGTGCTGGGTCTGAGAGGTCTCCGGCGTGCAGAAGGCCAGCAAAGCTCATTATTCTCGAGAGAATTTCGTCAATTGCCTCATACTCGATGATGGCATGCCTTAATTGTTCAGCACTTATATTTGTGAGGCCATCTTTCCAGCGCTTACTAAAGGTCTTCGAGCGATTTGCACACTCTGATAAGTCGGAATCCAATTGAGGATCGTTCGGTCCTGCGTACAGATCATTAAGATCCCAGGTTGGCAAAGTTCCTAGACTTGTAGCGTGGTCTGACATGAATTCAACTTTCCATTACTTCTGAAGTGCGGCGCCACTTGAAATCATTTGTTCGATTGTTTGAGGGTCATAACCAAGATCCATGAGGATCTGGGTTGTATGCTCTCCTAGATAGGGCGAGGTGGCCTTGTTGCCCACTGGAATTGTTGCTCCAGGGATCATTGGCATTGGTATTTCCCCCATCTCCGGCTGGTTTGTCCACCTGACTGCTTTAATTGCCTGGACCTGTTCGTCAGCAATTATATCGGGGAAGTCGTTTACCCTTCCTGCGAGAATATCTTGAGCATGGAGTGCAGTTAGCCAGGTTTCAGTTGGCTGCTTTGGTGTTTCTTCGGCAATTATTGCTGAAATTTCGTCTGTATTGATATTGCGAGCCTCTGGCGTGGAAAATTTTGGATCATCAATTAATTCTGGACGGCCGATCATTTGCATCAAAGCTTTAAAATGGGGATCGCGTCTCGCATTGATGTTTATGTAACCATCCGATGTCTTAAAGGTTCCTACTGGGGCTCCTAAAACTTGTTGCTCTGGTCCTTGTAGATGACGTTCCACCATTTTAGCAGAGAGGAATGCCAAGGCAGATTGCATAAGGCTTACGTCTAAGTGTTGCCCCTTACCTGTTCGAAGGCGCCGGTATAAGGCTGGAGCCACCGCTTGGAAGCCATAAAGTCCGGTTAGGACGTCAACTGCAATGATACCAATCCTTTGCGGGGTTCCATTAGCGTCTTTATTTACACTCATAAGCCCCGAGAAGGCTTGCATGACAGAATCAGTAACAGGTTGTTTGTTGTAAGGCCCATGCTGGCCATACCCAGAAACCGACATGTAAATAACCGACGGATTTTTGGCTGCTACGGTTTCGTAGTCTAGATCAAAGCGTGCCATTACTCCTGGACGGAAACTCTCAAGGATAACATCAGCTTCTGAGGCGAGTTTTTTCGCGACTTCTAGTCCGAAATCAGTTTTCAAATCCACGGAAATAGATTTCTTTCCACGGTTATAAACGGCACCAAATCCGCAAAAGTCACCATAGCGTACGCCCAGTGCTCTGCCCCAATCACCCCCAAGAGGCTCAAGTTTTGTTACATCAGCACCATGCTGGGCTAAAAGTAATCCACAATGAGGGCCTGCTACTCCTTGAGCCATGTCTAGGACTTTTAATCCGGCGAAGGGTAGGTCTTGATCTATCATAGGTTTCACGTCCGAGTTTTTGGGTAATAAAAGGGGCATGCGCCTCGGACTAATATGCACGAACAGATGAGGTATTGTCTCTCCTCAATCTTCCTTGCTATCCGAATGCAGTAAGACTAGAAGAGGGGCGCTAGATGGCCCCATCGTCTAGCGGTCTAGGACGTCGGCCTCTCACGCCGAAAACACGGGTTCGATTCCCGTTGGGGTCACCATATATTTCTAATATGACGTAGTAATTTTATAGATTGCTAATTGTGCTAATTAGCCATGTCCTTCGGTGCAAATGTTATTTCAATAACCGTCCTTCGGTTCCTTGGATTACGCACACCATCGGCGGTCATGAAAGCCGGTTTAGTTTCACCAGCTCCGGCAATACTAGAGGTGTATTCTTCAGGCCAGGGAGTTGCGATAGCGTTTAAAACTGCCTTTGCTCGGGCTACAGACAGTTTATGGTTATAAGGCTCTGTACCTGATCGATCAGCGTGTCCCTCAATATGAATGTGCATTTTGACGTCATTCCAATGCCTCTCTGTGAAGGACTGTAATTGCGCGAGGTTCTCTTGTAAGGGGCTGGCTTCATTGTGATTATGAAATAATTCAAACGAGGTTTTAGCTGTACCTTGATTTGAAAAGGTCATTTTTGTCTGGTTCTCTATTGCTTGTAGTGCCTCCTCGAAGGATGTTCGGCATTGGGCAATATGATCGAATTGCCAACCCTCTTCCGCCTGCTCAATCCAGCAATCGTAGCTAGAAATTGCTTTGGCCATCGAAACGGGAAATTGGTCTGTTGTTATTACTTGCATGGCAATATCAAGTCTGCGTGCTGCCGCTATAAGGTCTTCTTGAAAAGGTTTAGCAACACGCCAATCTTTGATTTGCTCTCGTTGGGCAGGTGATTGATCTTTCAAAATACGAAGAGCTTTATCGGCAAAATACCCCGCATCGTGCCAATCCATCATTTGTTCTGCTTCGAAGTTCACAAATGTTCGATAATTATCAGCTAAAGCCTCTTTGAAATTGCTTTGATTGAGTGGTTTATCATTAAGCTCGGCAACTTCATACGAACCACAGGCAGATAAAAAACCTGAGATGCTTATAGCTAAAAAGATATTTGTAAGTCTGACTTGGCCCATTAATTACTCCTGAAATGCTGACGGGCCGTTATGTAGCAAAAATGTGGCTATATTCTGAGAAATAGAGGTCTTTTTATGAAATCGTAAACACCGTTTGTGCAAAATTTTTTATAAAAAAAAGAATAAAAAAACAAATAAAAACCATAGTTTAAAATATCTTTTTTTTCTTTTATTTGAAGCGCAACGTTGCGAACAATAAAGTACACCATCCCAAACTTTCGCCCACTTTTTACGCCAGTTGAAAGAGCGTCCGCAGACTTTGCAAATTTTTGTGGGAAGCTCAGACTTTTGACGCATTTTAGGCATGGGCATAAACCAAATTAACAGTGTGATTAGTTACCTGATATCACTTCAAGCGTTAACGGATCAAAATTACTGCGAAAAGCGTTGGGCAAAATGTCAAAATGTCTATTGCTTTTGCTCGATTGTGCAATGTCAGAGACGTTGACGCATTCCAGTACCACCGGCAGGCTAGGGTGTAACCTTATATGGAGAGAATAAATGAGCCGTGTCCATGTAATAGCTGTAATCACTGCAAAGCCAGGAAAACGGGAAGAAGTTCTGGGTCATTTTAAGGCAAACGTTCCAGCTGTGCTTGCCGAAGATGGCTGCGTTGAATATGGAGCGACAGTTGATTGCGCTGATGCGAGCTTTGCTGCGAAATATGGCGATGACACTTTTGTCGTCGTAGAAAAATGGGCCAGCCTTGAACATCTTAAAGCGCACGCTGTTTCCGCTCACATGAAGGCATATGGTGCCCTGACTAAAGACCTGCTTGCTGATCGTGTCATCCACATTATGTCAGATGCTCAGTAGAGCTCGTTGAAGGTATTACTTGACCAAAATCTTTAGCTCAGTCTTACTGTTATAAGTGCTGGTTCCTTAGGGAAGAAAAAGGGAACAGGGAGCTGTGTAGTTTTTAACTTTGCAGCAAGCCCTGGCTGTCCCCGCAACTGTGAACGGTGAGTACGTTCCTATATTTTGGCCACT